>CACWJZ010000034.1 GCA_902761365.1 uncultured Eubacteriales bacterium
GCGGGGGCGGCGGCGGGAGCGCCGGCAGCGATCTCCTCCACTTCCACCTGATACAGAACACCATTCACATTGACGTTGAAAGTACGCATGATTCCTTTTTCCTCCCTAAATCAGTTCATTCTTGTAATGGATACGATGCGGATGCCGCTCACGTCCTCGCCCATGACGGTGGCGATGGCGGCGGAGATGGCGGCCACCATGCTCTGGCGGTCTTCGATCTCCTCGACGGCGGGCTCAGGCGCCGGTTCCGGTTCGGCCGCGGCAGCAACGGGCGCGGCGGGTTGTTGTGCGGGCGCGGCTTGAACCGCCTTCTGAGCTTCCTTCGCCGCTGAATTCCTCAGGATCTTCCCCAGCAGGGTGATGATCAGGATCAGCGCAAGCAAGCCTACAAAGACGGTGCCGAAGCCCAGCACGAATACGGTGAGAAACGGCAGATCGGTGTTCGCCGCCGCCATTACCCATAGACTCATGTTGGTCAACATTTTTCCCTCCTGCAAGTTTTCATGCATTATGAGTCTTCATTATGACCCATCTTTTATTTAATTCGACGCAAATCCTTTTTTTCCTCTTTCCCTTTCGGGAATCGGTAATATATTTTTGGGCCATGCTGTTCTTATGCTGATACTCTTTCTTCGGGCGGTGCTCCTGTACCTGTTCATCCTCTTCATCCTGCGCATGACGGGCAAGCGGCAGATCGCCGATCTGCAGCCCTTCGACCTCATCATCACCATGGCGGCGGCCGACCTCGCCGCCACGGCTATCTCGGACACAGACATTCCCCTGCTCTACAGCATCGTGCCCATCCTGGCCCTCTATTTGGTCCAGCAGACGGTGGCCTTTCTAAGCCTCCGGTCCCGGCGCTTCCGCACCTTTGTGTGCGGCTCCCCCCTGCTGCTGGTCCGGGAAGGGGTGCTCCAGGAGGGGATCATGCGGGAGGCCAACTACACCGTGGCGGATCTGAGCGACCATCTCAGGGCCCAGCAGGTGTTCGACATGAAGTCCGTCCAGTACGCCATCCTGGAGACCAACGGCACCTTGTCCGTCCTCGAAAAGCAGGCCGCCGACCAGCCCCAGCCCAAGCTCAGCTATATGCTCATCCTGGACGGGGAATGGTGCCGGACGGCCCTGCGGCATCTGCACCTTCAGCCCAAGGTCCTGCGGGAGCTGCTGAAGCGATACGGGGTGAAGGAGATAGAGGACGTGTTCTACCTCCAATACCTGGGGGACGGCTCCCTGCGGCTGCAGCTCAAGGAGAAGCGCGGGGCGAAAATCAGGGATATTCCCAAAAAGGAGGCGAAGGAGCTGTGTTCGTAAAGGTGCGGCGGACGTTCACCGTCCTGTCTGTCTTGTTCCTGCTGGGGCTCTTCCTCCTCCCCTCCCTGTATCTTCGGGACCGCTGCGCGGCGCTGAACGGCCTCTGTGACGCGGTCCTCACCGACGCGCGGTCAGGGGACGGCCCCGCTGCCCGGGAGGCCTATGGAACGCTGACGGAGGCCTACGAGGCCATGCGCCGGAAGGCGGAACTGTTCATGGACCACCAGGTCATGGACGACGTCACGGTGCCCCTGGTGCTGATGGGTGTGTATCTGGACGCGGAGGACGTGGTCTCCCTGGAGGCTGCGGCGGCGGAGTTCCGGCAGGCGCTCAGCTGCATGCTGGCCATCGAAACGGGGGATATACGGCTGCTTTTGTAACTTTTTTGCAACGGGGCTGTTAATTGGGCCCCGAGCGCTTGCCAGAGGGCGCCCGCAGCCGGTATACTGGGGGGCATGAAAGACGCTTCCTCTCAACCACATGGGACCGCCTGGCAGGTGTGGGGCATCCTCGTCCTGCTGTTCCTGGCGGCCTCGGTATGGTTCGGCCTGCACCCCCACTATCGCTTCGTGGCGGTGGGGCTCGCCTTGCTGATTCTCCCCGTGCTCCTCAAGCGGGCATGGACCTGGTGGATCGTGCTGCTGGCCCTCCTGGGCTATGGGGCCTTCCTCTGGACCTTCCGGGCCTCCGGCTACCACTACACCTCCCTTCTGCCCCTGACCGCCGCCGGGCTCCTGCTGGTGTTTCGGTTTGGGAAGCGGGGACTGAAGCGGCTGACGAACGTCCTTGCCGCCCTGGTGCTGGCGGTTCTCCTGGCGGCGGAGATACCCATCCTGCACGCGGCGCTCCTGGTTGCCGAAAGCGACGCCCCCTACGTGATCGTCCTTGGCGCCGCGGTGTACGGCGAAACGCCCTCCATCTCCGTCCGGCACCGGTCGGACCGGGCCGTGGAGCACCTGCGCAACAACCCCGACGCCGTGGCCGTGGTCTCCGGCGGTCAGGGAGCGGGTGAGGACATCTCCGAAGCGGAGTGCATGCGCCGATACCTGGTGGAACAGGGCGTGGAGAACGGCCGCATCCTGTTGGAGGACAGGTCTTCCTCCACCCTGGAAAACCTGACCTTCTCCAAGGCGGCCATCGAAGATGCCGGCGGCGACCCCAGCCGGGTGGCCATCGTGTCCAGCTCCTACCACCTCTACCGGGCAAAGCGCATGGCAACCGCCCTGGGCATGGCGGCAGAGGGCCTGCCCAGCACCGACGGCTACGCCGTGTATATGACGGGCATGTATCTGCGGGAGGCTGTGGCCGTATGGAAGCTGTGGCTCATGGGCATATGAAAAGCCGCTCATAAAAGCGGCTTGCGGAAGGAACGGGAGACCGTTCCTTTTTGTTATTCCTTTGCAGCTTTCAGCAAAGCGTCGATCTCGCTATCCGTGAGGTAGCGCCATTGGCCGCTCTTGAGCTCGCCCAGGGTGAGGGGCCCATAGCCCTCCCGCTTGAGGCGCAGGGTCCTGTGGCCCACGGCCTCCAGCATCCGGCGGATCTGCCGGTTGCGGCCCTCGTGGATGGTGATGGAGATACCTGTATCCCCCTTCTGGTTGGTGGTGGTGTAGTTGATCCGAGCGGGGGCGGTCATGCCGTCCTCCAGCAGGACGCCGTTCACCAGCTGGGCCCGCTGCTGAGCCGTGAGCTTGCCGTCACAGACCGCGTAGTAGGTCTTCTCTACCTTGAAGCGGGGGTGGGTCATCTTGTTGCACAGGTCCCCGTCGTTGGTCATAAGCAGGAGTCCTTCCGAGTTGAGGTCCAGGCGGCCGATGTTGTAGAGCCGCTCCGGGATCTCCGTGAAGAAGTCCTGGACCGTCCTGCGGCCCTCCGGGTCGGAGCTGGAGCAGATGACGCCCCGGGGCTTGTAGAACAGGATCACGATCCGCTTCTGGGTCGCCGCGATGGGCTGCCCATCCAGCAGGACCTCATCCCCCGCCTCCACGGACATGCCCAGGGTGGCCACGGTACCGTTCACCGTGACCCGGCCCTCCTCGATGAGCTTTTCCGAGGCCCGACGGGAGGCCACCCCCGCCGCGGCCATGAACTTCTGCAGTCGCTCCCCCATGTGTTCCCCCTTCTATGCGGTCAGATACCCCTCCGTGACGCGCCTGAAAAACCAGCCGAAGGGCAGGGGCTCGGCCCCCTCCCGGGCGATCAAGGGCACGGATACGACCCGTTCCCCGTGAACGGTGAGCACGGCTTCGCCGATCCGCGCGAACGCCGCCACCGGCGCCGTCAGGGTCTCCGTCAGACGGATCGCCAGGTCGGCGTGGTCCGTGCCGTCCTTCCTGATTGGGTACAGTATACCCTCTTTCGCCGCGGCAGGCAACGTTTTTTTCGCGCTGCCGCCCACGGGGACGGCGCCGACGGCCTGGCCGGGGGTCAGGAAGGTATGGAGCTCAAATGTTGAAAAGCCCCGGTCCAGGAGCTTTTTAGCATCGCCCCACATGTCCGGGGCGTTCAGCACCGCGCCGATGAGCAGCATCCCCTCCCGCCGGGCGGCGAAGCACAGACACCGGCCCGCCTTCTTGGTGAAGCCGGTCTTCACCCCGCAGCCGCCCTCCACCTCGGTGAGCATGCGGTTCTTGGTGCGAAAGGTCCTGACCCGGTCGCCGGTGGCGGTGGTATACCGCGACCTGCTCACCAACTCCCGAAAGAAGGGCAGCGCCATGGCCGCCGCGGCCAGGCGGGCCAGGTCACAGGCGCTGGTGTAGTGGTCCGGATCGTGGAGGCCGTGGGGGTTCACAAAATGGGTGTCCCTGCAGCCCAGGGTCTCCGCCCGGGCGTTCATCCGCGCCGCGAAGGCTTCCACGGACCCAGAGTGGTACACGGCCAGAGCCACGGCGGCGTCGTTGCCGCTGACCATCATGAGGCCATAGAGCAGGTCCTTGAGGCTCACCCGCTCTCCCGCCATTAGGTGCATAGAGGAGCCTTCGGTGCCCGCCGCCTCCGGGGGCACGGTGACGAGGGTATCCAACGGCTCCCCGCTTTCGATGACGAGCAGGGCGGTCATGATCTTGGTGGTGCTGGCCATGGGCCGCCGCTCGTGCTCGTTTTCCCCCAGGAGCAGCCGCCCGCTGCCCGCCTCTATGAGGGCATAGGCTTTGGCGGTGATCCTATCCTCCCGTTGGGCTGCCCGGACCGTGCCGGGGATCAGCAGGACCAGCGCCAGGCAGAGGAGGCGGAACCGCTTTACCACGATTCCCCTTCCTTCTCCCCTTCCTTCTCCGCCTCCTTCTGCTGCAGGCTCAGGCGAACCTCCTTCACGAACTTGGGGAGCTGTCCCACCAGCCGATCCAGCGTGGAGTCATAGTTTGCGGGGACCACCGTGACGCCCTCCTCCGTGGTGACCAGAAAGGCCTTGGGGGTCAGCGACACCCCCGCCACGGCGGTGCCCAGGAAGGGAAAGGTCTTCTGCTCCGCCAGGGCGGCCCCGGCCACCTTACCGTTGGGGGCGTACTCCCCGCCGCCGGAGAAGAAGCCGAAGCTGACCTTGGACACGGGCACCACCACCCCCTTCCCTGCCGGGATGGGCTCGCCCACGATGGTATTCACGTCCACGATGGTCTTTAGCCTGGCCATGGTGGTCTCGATGATGGATTCAACGCTTTGCATGTCTGTTTTTTCCTTTCACATATTCGAGGATATTCTGTGCCAGGACGAAGCGGCCTATTCCCGAAAGCCGCAGGGCGCAGATGTTTTTGTCGAAGCAGGCAGCTGGCCGCAGGGCCACGGCCGTGCCCATGACGCTGCCAACGGTCTCTAGCAGGGAATAGAGAAGGCCCAGGGTCTCCACGGTCAGCGCCCCATCCGTTTCCAGGCCCACATACAGGGTGGCGGACAGGCGGCTGTCCTGCAGCACGGGCGAGAAGCCGCTCTTTCGTTTCTTCCTTTTTGGGGTCAGGGCCTTGCGGCGGCCCTGTTTGTCCAGTCGAAAGAGGTGGAGGAAGGGCGGCTGCAAAAAATCGCCTTCCAGGCGCAGCCGAAAGCAGGAGGCCACCATGACCTCCGCCCGTCCCGAGGTGGGCGAAAGCCGGGCGTCCAGCCGGAGACTGAAGGGCCATAGAAGAAGATACAGCATGGTGACGATGCCCAGAGCAAGCCAGATCATGCCCTTAGCCTGTCCCAAAGGGCTGTTTTGACGCACGGTTTCCCATCTTTTTCACAATTCGAATAGGCACAGCTGCAGATTTCTGCTATAATGTCCCTATTGAGGCTCTATGTTTGGGTATATCAGCACAATCGAATCGGAACTGAAGGTGCGGGAGGCGGCCAGCTACAGGAGCTGGTACTGCGGTCTGTGCAAATGCATGAAGCGCAACTACGGCTTCTTCTCCCCCCTGTTCCTCCAATACGACTGTGCGTTCCTGGCCCTGCTCTTCTCCGGGGAGCTGGGGGAAGCGGTGGACGCCAAGCGCTGCCACTGCCTCCACCGGTGCCACGATCCCCGGCGCAAGTACCGATTGGAGACCCCCGCCCTCCGGTTCGCCGCCGCGGTGAACGTGCTCCTGGCGTATTATAAGTGCCTGGACGACTGGCGGGACGAACGGGATGTCGTGAAGGGCGTCGGTGCCCTGCTCCTCAAAGGGGCGGTGCGGCGGGCCGGGCGGGACTACCCGGCGCTGCAGGCGCGCACGGAGCAGTTTTACCGGGACCAGATGACCATGGAGCGGGACGACGGCCGGCTGGACGCGGCGGCGGACCCCACGGGCAAGTATCTGGAATCCCTGGCGGACATGCTCCCCTTCCCGGAGGCTGAGAAGGTGCCGCTCAAATGGCTCCTCTACAACCTGGGCCGATGGATCTATCTCATGGATGCCTGGGACGATCGGGAGAAGGACCAGAAGAAAGGTGCCTTCAACCCCTACCTGCAGGCGGGCACCCCCAAGGAGGATGCGGCCTTCGGGCTCTATGCCTCCCTGGAGGAGGCGCACAAGGCCTTCGACCTGCTGTCCCCCAGCCGGGATCGGGGGCTGATGGAAAACGTGTTGACCCTGGGATGCCCTGAACGCACCCGCAGGGTGTTGGATAAGAGCGACAAGGAGGTCGGCCATGAATCCCTATAAGGTATTGGGCGTCAGCGAGAACGCCTCCCAGGAGGAGATCCGCAAGGCGTATCTTGCCCTGGTGAAGAAATACCATCCCGACCGCTACGCCGACAGCCCCATGAAGGACATGGCCAACGAGAAGCTCAAGGAGATCAACCAGGCCTACGAGCTGCTCACCAAGAAGAAGGAAAGTTCCGGCTACGGCGGCGGAGGCTACGGCGGTTACAATACCTACGGGCAGAACACCTACTCCCAGGGGGGCTACTGGCAGAACCAGGGCAGCTACGCCGGGGACTACGCCCGGGAGTTCTCCCGGGTCCGCAGCTACTTCTCCCAGAACAACCTGAACGCCGCCCGGTCCGTGCTGGACAGCATCCCGCTACATAACGCCGAGTGGCACTACCTCTACGGCATCCTCTACTTCCGCTGGGGTTGGTACGACCAGGCCCGGCAGCACCTGTCCATGGCCTGCAGCATGGAGCCGGGGAACATTGAGTATCAGAACGCCTACGCCACCGTCATGAACACGGGGCGGGGCTACGCCAACGGCCCCCTGAACATGGGCGGGCAGGACTGCGACATGTGCGACTGGTGCACCACCATGCTGTGTCTCAACTGCCTCTGTAACTGCGGAGGCTGCCACTGATGGAAAAGAAGAAGCTGCCCCTGAGCCGCCGCCTGTCCCTGGGCGCCATGGTGGCCGCCCTGACGCTGCTGTTCCTCTATGCCTCGGAGGTGCTCACGGGGTTCCGATTCCTGTGCGCCGCTCTCAGCGGCTTTTTCATGGTGGTGCTGGTGCAGGAGGACCTGTTCGGCACGGCCTGGCTGTGCTTTCTCGCCGTGGCCATTCTGGGCTTCATCCTCTGCCCCGACCGCATGAGCTGGTTCCTGTACGTATCGCTCATCGGCCACTACGGCATCGTGCGCCGGTTCTTCCAAAAGTTCATCACCGTCCCCGCCGTCCGGTCCGTTTTCACGGTCCTCTACTGCAATCTGGGCACGGCATTGGGCCTGTGGGCCATGTATACCGTGGCCGGTGTGGACGTGACGAAGATGCTGCCGGACATCCCCATCGTGGTGCTCATCCTCATCGTGGAGGCGGTGTTCTTTTTGCTGGACATCCTCTTTGAAGCCGCCACGAACCTGTATCTCAAGCGGGTCCGCCGCTTTCTCCTTCGATAGCATAGGCCCTCGCCTTTCGTCCCATACTAAGCCATCATGGGACGGAAACGAAACGATACTGCCAAATCTGCTGCCCACCGCCGCCTGAAGCGGTGGCTTTTTTGTTTGGCTGCCCTGATCCTTATCCCCGTGGCCGCGGTGGCCGCGTACGTGCTGAGCCGGGACGCCTGGCACATGCTGGACGAGGAGAAGCTGAGCTGCGGGCAGCTGTCGGTCCAGGTCTTCGACGGGGACGATCAACTCTTCTCTGCCCTGTCGGGCGGGGAGGAGCGGCTGCTGACGCAGGTCGCGGACCTGCCCGAGCACGTGAAGAACGCCTTCATCGCCGCCGAGGACGCCCGGTTCTACGACCATCCGGGGGTGGACGCCGTGCGCATCCTGGGCGCCGCTTGGAGCGACCTCAAGGCTGGAGCCTTCGTGGAGGGGGCCAGTACCATCACCCAGCAGCTCATCAAGCTCACCCACCTGAACAGCCGCAAGGAGCTGTCCCGGAAGGTGGACGAAGCCATCTTGGCGGTGCAGCTGGAACGGGTGTACGGCAAGGATCAAATCTTGGAGATGTACCTCAACACGGTCTACTTCGGCTCCGGCTACTACGGCCTCGAGACCGCAGCACGGGGCTACTTCGGCGTGTCCGCGTCCGAGCTCACGCTGGACCAGGCGGCGCTTTTGGCGGGCATACTCAAATCCCCCGCCCGCTTCTCCCCCAACCGACGGCCGGAGGCGGCCGTGGGCCGCCGGGGCGTCATACTGCACCTGATGGCCACATACGGCATGATCTCGGAGGCGGAAGCTGACGAGGTCGCCGCCCGGCCCCTGCGGCTGAAGAAGGACCCCGTCCTGGAGCGGCGGGGCTACTACGTGGATTACGCCCTGCTGGAAAGCTGCCGCCTACTTGGCATCCCCATGACCCGGCTCCTCCAGGATGGGTACAGGATCTACACGGGCATGGAGCGAGACGCGGAGGAGCTCTGCGAAGCTCTGTTCGCCCGGGACGAATACTTCCCCCAGGTGAACGGAGAGAGCGCCCAGGGGGCCATCTGCCTGATCGACGCCCACACGGGTTATATCAGCGCCCTGGTGGGGGGCCGGGACGAGCACGTGGCCCTGGGATTCAACCGGGCCGTGCGCATCCGGCGGCAGCCCGGGTCCGTCATCAAGCCCATCCTGGTCTACGCCCCCGCTTTGGAGGCTGGGTACACGGCGGCGGACATGCTGCTGGATGAAGCGTCCACCTTCGGGGACTACGCCCCCTCCGACGCCAGCCGCCGCTACCGGGGCTGGGTCACCATGCGGGAGGCGGTGACCCGCTCCTTGAACATCCCGGCGGTGGAGCTGTTCAGCAGCCTGGGCATCGGCCGCTGCAAGAGCTTTGCCCGGCAGCTGGGCATCCCCTTCGACAAGAATGATACCCGCCTCGCCCTGGCCCTGGGCGGCTTCACCTACGGCGTGTCCCCCCAGGAGCTGTGCGCCGCCTACGCCGCCTTCGCCGCCGGAGGCGTGTACCGCCCCCCCACCCTGATCCGGCGGATCGAGGATCGGGAAGGAAAGACCGTCTACGAGGCTCGGCCCTTTGCCCGCCGGGTCATGGCCGAGGGCAGCGCCTTCATCCTGACCAGCATGCTCCAAAGCGTGGTCCAGCACGGCACCGCCAAGGCCCTGGCGGACCTGCCCCTGGACGTGGCCGCCAAGACCGGCACCGTGGGGGATGAGAACGGGAACCGGGACGTGTGGCTGGCCGCCTATACGGCGGAGCACGCGGCGGTGATCTGGATGGGCTTCGACGAGAACAGCAACGGCAAGGTCCTGCCCCCTGACTCGGGCGGCGGCGGCTATCCAGCGGCCCTCATGAAGGAGGTGCTGACCGGGCTCTATGCAGGCAAAACGGCCCCGGTCTTTCGCCAGCCGGATTCCGTCGTCCGGGTGCGGCTGGACGGGTATACCATGGACACCCAGCACGAGACGGTCCTGGCCACCGCGTACACGCCGGAGAGCTATGGGGTCTGGGAATACTTTCTGAAGGGCACGGAGCCTACGGAGCCCAGCCCCTACTGGTCCGTGCCGGAACCGCCGGACGACCTTGCCCTGTCCCGATCCGGGAGTTTGGTGACGGTCCGCTTCACGCCCCGACAAAGCTACATCCGGTATCTTCTGTACCGGGAGTCGGCGGACGGCTATGCCACCCTGCTGGCCGTATTCGAAGGCGCGGAAGCGGCGGTGTTCACCGACGACGTGTCGGGTCTGCAGGGCAATCTGTCCTACTATGTGATCCCCGTACACCCCGGCATCACCGTGGAGGGCTCCCCTCTGGCAGGCCCAGCCTCCGAAAAAGCATCCCTATTTTTGTATGCACCGGATTCTTTTTTGAATGCATCGTAAAAACGATATGTTTTTTAGCAAGCATACTGTATAAAGAGATTGACTATTCATGTCGTTCTTTATATAATATATTTGTCACAAAAGAATTTTATAGGGAAAGAGGTGCGTCATGGATTATCGTGAATTGGCAGAGGCGGTCGGCCCCCGTACCGGCGCGACCCAGGAGTGGGTGTTCCGTGTGCTGCGGGAAGGCATCATCAGCGGCAAGCTGAAGGGCGGCACGCAGCTCAAGCAGGACGAGGTGTCCGCGGCGTTGACCGTGAGCCACATCCCCGTGCGGGAGGCGCTGCGGCAGCTGGAAGCCCAGGGGCTGGTGACCATCCATCCCAACCGGGGCTCCACCGTGACCCAGCTTAGTCGTTCGACCCTGGAGGATATGATGGAGATCCGGGCCAGCATCTCCTACTACATCGCCCGCAGAGCCATCCCCCTTATGAGCCCGGAAGATCTGGACGAGCTGCAGGCCATCATCGATGAGCAGAAGAAGGCCCAGGATATGTTCGAGGAGGAACGCCTCAACTACAAGTTCCACGAGGCCCTCACCCGCCGGGCCAAGAACAAGGTGGCGGACATGTTCATCGAGCTCATCCACTGCAACGCGGACCGGTATCTGCGGGACGCCCTGTATACGGACCCCGCCCGCCGGGATCAGTCCGCCTCCGAGCATCAGGCCATTTTGGACGCCTGCCGGGCTGGGGACGCTGAGAAGGCCAGCAACCTCCTCCACGATCACATCATCGAGGCCCGCAAGTACATTCCCGAAGATTTGGACTGATCAGGTATTGGTCCGAAAGTAGATCAAGAGGACCAATATGCCAATATCCAACAACAGCAAACCGAACACGGACAGGGCGGCAGCGATGCCGCCTTTTTGAATGCAAAAGAAAGCGTAGGCCGCCCCATAGGCCAGGATGCCGACCGCCGCCAATAGAAACAGGATCATCCTCTTCCCTCCTTCATTCCAACGCCGGGTCCCGGGGGCTGTGGGACAGCTTCACCTGCACCCGGAAGACCGGCCGGATCTCCTGCAGCCGGGCGGAGAACCCGCAGGCCCGCCAACTGTCCCAGCTTCTAAAGGCGCATATGGCCTCCCGGCCCACCTCGAACACGTCCGCCCCGGCCGCCGCCGTGATTCGAAATACCCGTTCGAGCTCGTCAGTCAGCCATGCTTCCGTGGCCGCGATCAGCTCCTCGGAGCTGGCGTCCACCTGGGACGGGTTCTCCAGATCCACCTCCAGCCTGATCTCACAGATGAAGGTCCCCTCCTCCCAGCTTCGGCAGGGCTTCCCCAGGCTGTAGAGGGCCAGATCCAGCTCCTCCCCTTTCCAGGGCAATCGCAGATGCCCCGCCCGAAAGCCGCCCTTTGCCAGGAGCACCAGCATGGTGTGCTGGCCCGAAAGCACCCCCACCATCCGCTCCCCGGCGAACACGGCGCTGCCGGCAAGGGAGGTCTTGATCTGGCCCTCCCCCAAGAGCTTCCCGCCCAGATAGGGGTAGACCTGGCCCCCGGCTATGTCGGGCTGCAGGGGCCCGCCCACCCGGCCGGCGTAGGGAAGCAGGGCGTCCCCGGTCTCGTTGGCGAAGGCCTCCCGCATGGCGTGCAGGCCCCAGTCCTCCACGTACCCATAGTTCTCCTCGAACAGGCGCACGTTGGTCTTGAGCCGGTTCATGCTGGGGTCCCCCTCGCTGACGAGGCCCTGGAAGGCGTCCCGCAGGTCCCCCTCCACCACGATCACCCGGACGTTCTGTCGGATCTTCAAGCGGCTCAGAGCGCCGTCCGTGACGGTCACGATCTCCCCCGCCTCCGCCAACTCTCGGGAGAAGGCCAGCAGGGTGGTCCGCTCGAAGGAGAGCTGGGCGGGCAGGGCGCCTGCAAGGGCGTCGATGGCGGCGAACAAGCTCCGCTCCTCGGCGCTGACCATGGACACCTGGCCCTTGTCGCCGCCCTCCTCCTCGCTGCCCGCCGTGTCCTCGTTCAGCAGGAACACGAACCGGTAGGGCATACTGTCCCCCCGCTCCACGCCCAAATCCAACACATAGCAATACTTATCCAAAGGCACGCCCCCCAAGCATCCGGCCAAAAGGGGCAGCAGGAGCAGCAGCGCCGCGAAAGCCGCCCGCTTCATGGGCGCCTCCTTTGCAGCAGGGACCTCACTACAAGGGGCCCCAGGGGCAGCAGGAGCAGCAGATGCCCCTGCCGATAGACGCAGCGGACCAGGTCGAGGATCATATCGGAATCAAAGTTGAACAGCAGCACCGCGCCCACCACCTGCAGCACCAGCAGGGCGCCCACGGGCCGCACGTCCTTCACGTCCAACAGGCGGCACAGGAGCAGCGCGGCGGCATAGGTATAGAACGCAGCGACCACCAGGCCCGTGGCGACCCACAGGAACAGGGCCAGCACATCCAGGCGCAGGGCCATGCGCTCCTGCCGGGCGGCCATGGTCATGCAGTAGACGGGTGCGCTCAGGGAGGCCATGTCCGGCGCGAAAAAGGTGAGGCCCAGGCCCAGATGGAGCAGGAACGCGCCCGCGCCGCCCAGAAGCAGGCCCCGGCTCACGCCGCCCAGGGTGTTGGCCCGCCCCTGGCAGCCTCGGCCTGCAATGAACAGGGCGACGCCCGGGGGCAGAAAGCGGAACAGGGCCTCCCCCGTCTGGTCTATAAAAGCGGAAAAGCCGGGGCTGAACAGGGGAAAGAGATGGGCGCTGTCGAAGGCCGGAGACGCCAAAAGCAGGGTCGTGATCAGGGCCACGGCGCCGGGGATCAGCAATATCTTAGCCATGCGGGCCACGGTCTCCATGCCCGACAGGACCAGCAGGAGCAGCACGGGCAGCAGATAGAGGACGATGGGCACATAGTCCGCCTCCACGAAGATGTATCGCTCCATGGCCAGGCTGAAGCGAAAGAGGGGCAGCCCCGCCGCCAGGACCAGCCCCAATACCAGTGGCAGCCCCAGGGCGGCGCCCCGGACTGGCCCGAAGCCGTCCAGCAGCAGCCCGCCCAGGTCCTCCGCCTGGAAGCGGGCCATGGCCCGGCCCAGGAGCATCAGCAGCAGCAGGCTCAGCAGGGCGCCGGCGGCGGTGGCCGCATAGCACAGGTTCCCCTGGGCGAAGGTGTCCCTCACGTCCACGGCGAAGATGCCGGAGATGAGCGCCCCCAGGCCCACGGCGCAGGCGCTTTCCTGGAGCCCGAATCGACCGAGGCGCAGGTTCATAGGGCCGCCTCCCCGTTCATATCGTCGTGGGGCCGCCCCTGGCCCTGCACGTCGCCCCGGAAGAACAGGAGCTCCCGCACCACGGTCTTGGGAGCGTAGGGGGCCAGGAAGGGCACGCCGAAGGATTTCTGATCGGCGAGCAGCACGAGGACGGCCATGATCCCGCAGCTCAGGCCCAGCAGGCCCCCGCTGAGGGCCAACAGGCACAGGGCCACCCGGTAGCCGGCCACGGCGATCTGCAGGTCGTAGTTGGGGATGACGAAGTTGCCGAGGCCGGTCAGAGCCACGATGATGAGGGCCACGGTGGAGACGAAGTTGGCCGACACCGCCGCCTGTCCCAGAATGAGGCCGCCGATGATGCCCACGGTCTGGCCCACGGTCCCCGGCACCCGGACGCCCGCCTCCCGGACCAGCTGGAACACCAGCAGCAAGAAGACCATCTCCGCCCCCATGGGCAGGAACACCAGCTTGCGGGAGGCCACCACCGTGGAGAGGATGTCGCTGGACAGAAGCCCCTGATGGTGGTAGGCGAGGGCCAAGAAGTAGGCGGGCATGAGCACGGACACCGCCGCCCCGAAGAGGCGCACGAACCGCAAAATGGACCCGGCGGGGCGCCTCAAATAGCTGTCCTCCGGGGTCAGCAGCAGGGCCGACAGCGTCACGGGCAGGATCAGGGCCTGGGGGCTGCCCTCCACCAGGATGACCACCTTCCCCGCCATCACGGCGGCCGCCGCCCTATCCGGCCGCTCCGTCAGCAGGGTCTGGGGCACCGGCGACCAGGGCCTGTCCTCGATGCGCTGACCCAGGGTCCCGGCGGACAAAAGCAGATCCGTTTGGACCTGATCGAGGCGCTTTTTTACCTCTAAAAGCAGGGATTCGCTGCACACGCCGCCCAGGTAGCACAGGGCCAGCTTCACATTGTTCTTGCTGCCGATGTCACGGAATTCGCACACCAGATCCGCCCGCCGGACGATGCGCCTCAGGAGGGTGATGCTGATCCGCAGATTCTCGTGAAAGGCTTCCCGGGGTCCGACGACGGTGCTCTCGTTCTCCGCCGTACCCACGCCCCGGCAGGCGTAGCCCCGGGTGTCCAGGAGAACGGCCTCCCGGGCCCCCTCCAGCAGCACCGCCGTGCGCCCCTCCAAAATGGCCGCCTCCACCTGGGCCCAGCGATCCGTCTTCTCCGCCTCCTGAAGGGAGAACACCTCCCGAAGGGCGTAGTCCGCCAGCTCCCCGCCGCCTTGGGGCAGGGGGCACTCCATGGCCCGCTTGAGGATGAAGTCGCTGATTTCGGTCCCGTCGGCCATGCCGTTGAGGAACGCCGCGAGGGCGTTCACCGCCCCGCAGAAGCGGAAGTCCCGCAGGATGAGGTCCGTGTTGATCTCCCCGAAGAAAGCCCCTTCCAGCCGCCGCAGGCTCTCCTTCAAACTCTTGGGCACGGCTCGATAGTCCGGGGTCTGAGGCGTGGGCCTGGATTTTTGCCCATGAAAGAAGGACGGCTCCCCGCGCTCCGTTTCCAGGAGCTCGAATCTGCCGTCCGGTTCGTCAAAGCGCAGCTTGCGCCCGATGGTATCCAAAATCTTCATGGGGAAAGTGTAGCCAAAGGCCCCTTCCCCTATTCCTCACTTCAAGAGCAAAAAGGCGTGCACCAGGTCCGTATCCGCTTCCTTGAGGACCACGATCCGCTCCTCCCCCGCCCGACCATAGACGGCCGCGACCCGCTCCCGGGGGCGGATCTCCCGGCGGTAGACCAGGGTAAGGTCGTGGAAGCGGTCCATATCCTCGTCCTCGGGCAGGGCTTCCTCGAACAGGTCCAGATACGCCACGTTGTGGACGTGGTCGTTGCAGTCGATCATGGCCCGGGTCACCTGGACTTCTACGGTCCGCTCCGGCGCGAAGGCGGGCGCCTCCCGGGGAAAGGCATAGCCCGGGAAATTCTGTTTGTCCGTCTCCGGGCCGTAGGGCTCCACGATCTCGGGGGTCATGCGCAGGACCCGGGTGTTGTGCTCGTCCAGCACCAGCCAGCTGGAGGTGGCTTTGGCCGCAGCCTGCCCCTGCTCGTCGTACAGGAGGAAGTCACGGGTGGTCTGGAGCCGCCCATAGCCGCTGGCCCAGGTGAGGCCGTGGACCGTCTCGGACAGCCGAGGCCGATGATCCACCACCAGCCGCCAGCCCACCACCATCCAGGATAGATGACACTTCTCCCGGTCCATGAGCCCCTGGCCGATCCGGTTCCCATGGAGGCAGGCCAGGTTGGTGAGCATGGTCACGAAGCCCTTGTTGGACAGTTGAAAGCCAGCACCCGTGTCCTCCAGCCGCACCAGAAAATCCTGTTTGACTTGCATATTTCCTCCCGTATTCACATCGCTATGCAATCAGAAAGCGGCGCAGCCCATGAAGACTGCGCCGCTTGGTCAACGTATGATGTCAGATGCTTACCGCTTGTCCCGGATGGCGGCCTGCGCGGCTGCGAGGCGGGCGATGGGCACCCGGAAGGGGCTGCAGGACACGTAGGAGAGGCCCACCTTGTGGCAGAACTCCACGGAGGAGGGGTCGCCGCCGTGCTCGCCGCAGATG
>CACWJZ010000035.1 GCA_902761365.1 uncultured Eubacteriales bacterium
GGAAACGCTGATAGAAGCAGAGAACTTGAAAGTAACCGTTATAAAGAAACAGGAAAACTAATCTCTATATGTATGCCGCCGTGTATGGGTAAAACCATATAGGTATTGTATTGAAGGAGCTACAAGGTCTATGCCATTCAAGGACCGCAAGCAAATCTGGAGCATCCCCAACCTGCTCAGCATGTTCAGGATCCTGCTCATCCCCCTGATGGTGGCGCTCTACTGGAAGGGGCGGACCATCGCCGCCCTCATCGTGTTCGGCGTCTCCGCAGCCTCCGACATCGCGGATGGGCAGATCGCCCGCCGATTCAATATGGTGACGGACCTGGGCAAGATGCTGGACCCCCTGGCGGACAAGCTGACCCAGGGCGCCGCCGCCATCTGCGTGGGGCGGACCCACCCCCAGGCCTTCCTGCTGTTTGGGTTCATGGCCGTCAAGGAGCTGACCCAGGCCGCCATCGGCGCCCGCGTCATCCGGGAGACGGGCCACGTGTTCAGCGCCAAGTGGTTTGGGAAGCTGTGCACCGTCATCACCACCGCCTCCATCATGGCCATGTTCGCCTTTCCCCAGCTGCCCGAACGGGCGGTGAACGCCCTGCTGATCCTCTGCGCGGTGATGATGCTCTGCTCCCTGGCCCTCTACATCGACCATTTCATGAAGTACAAGGCGGCTGCCGACCGGGAAAAGGGGCAGGCTTCATGACCCGCGTCCGGATGGCTGCATTCGATCTGGACGGGACGCTCCTCGAGCATGGGGCCCTGACGCGGCAGGCCATCCGCATGCTGAAGATCCTGCGGCAACAGGGGGTCCTGGTGGTCATCGCCACGGGCCGCCACCGGGGCACCGTGCCCTGGCGGCTCCACGATCCGGCTCTGGCGGATTATCTCATTTGCAACTGCGGCGCGGTAATCTGTCGGCCGGGCGGCGAAACGCTCTGGAAAAGCACCCTGTCCGCCCAGGAGGTCCGCGACCTGATGGCCCTGGGGCAGCCGTTTCATTGTACCTATGCCGCAAGCCGGGATCGTACCACCTATCTATCTAAGGCGGAGCCCTTGCGGCGGCGGAAGGTCAAAGACGGCGACCGGCAGAAGTATTTTTGGCGGTACTACATGTACCTTTTCCACAGCCGCCGGATCGACGGCAGCTGGGCCGACATCCTGCAGGATGCGCACTTCACCACGGAGAAATTGCTCTGCGTGACGGCGCGGCCGGAGGACGAGCTCACCTTCCGCGCTCTTGTGGCGGCGGACGGCCGCTTCACCGCCACGGGCTCCGAGCAGGCGGCGGAGATCACCGCCCGGGGGGTATCGAAGGGCAGCGCCCTCGCTCTTTTGGCGGAACGGCTCCAGATCCCCAGGGAGGCCATCGTGGCCTTCGGCAACGACGACAACGACTTGTCCCTCCGGGATCATGCGGGCCGGTTCGTGGCTGCCCGGGACTCCTCCCCCGCCGCCCTTGAGGCCGCGGACCAGGTGGCGGACAGCATCCCGGCGGCAGCCCTGCGCCTGTGTTTGGACCAGGAAGCGAAAGGAGCGAAGCGGCCATGAAACAGCGCATACCCCTGGCGATCCTCATGGTGGCCCTGACCCTGGTCTGCTGCCTTGTGGGGCCCCTGCCCCGGCTGGCGTTCCTGCTCCTCTGCGGCCTCGCCGCCACCTGGGAGACCTGGACGATCCTGTCCCGGGGACACAGCGCCTACGTCCTCATCCTGCTGGGCTTCGTGCTGTGCTGCGGCATTTTGAGCCTCGTCGGCATGAACCTGATGGGGTACATGGTCGTCTTCTTCCTCGCCGTCCACCTCATCCTGATCCGGGGCGTCCTCACCTACCGGGAGGGCGCGGGCCGGGAAGCCCTCATGGCCCTCACGGCCCTGGTGTACCCCGCCAGCCTCTTCGGGGCGCTGCTGTACATCAGCCAACTGGAGCGGTGGCTCTGGCCCTTCGCCGTGGGCCAGCTCACGGCCTGGATCTGCGACTCCGCGGCCCTGATCGTGGGCAAGAAGTGGGGCAAGCGCCCCCTGCCCACCCCCGTGAGCCCCCACAAGACCGTGGAGGGCTGCGTGGCCGGGGCGGTGGCCGCCCTGCCCACGGGGCTCCTCTGCTGGGCCCTGTTCCGGGACGACTGTCCCCTGTCCCTGGGAGCGTGGATGCTCATCTGCCTCCTGTGCTCCAGCTGGGGCCAGCTGGGGGATCTGGGCGCCTCCCTGGTGAAGCGGGCTGTGGGCGCCAAGGATTTTTCGAACCTGCTGGGGCCCCATGGCGGGATCATGGACAAGTTCGACAGCATGGTCTTCTCCATCCCCTTAGCGTATCTTTGTTTGAGAATCATGGGAGTCATGTGATATGAAGCAAAAGGTTTTTCTTGACCGGGACAGCAAAAAGCTGCTGTTCATCGTGAACCCGGTGGCTGGGCGCAAGCTCTATAAAAAGTATTTCCCGGAGATGATCCAAGCCTTCATGGAGGCCGGGTATCTGGTGACCACCTACCTCACCCAGAGCCACAGCGACGCGGAGCGGTACGCCGCCCTCTGCGGGGCCGACTACGATCGGGTGGTGTGCCTGGGGGGCGACGGCACCTTCGCCCAGGTGATCTCGGGCATCAAGCAGTGCGGCAAGGACATGGCCGTGGGCTACATCCCCGCCGGGTCCTCCAACGACTTCGGCGCCCTTCACGGCCTGTCCACCGATCTCGTCGCCGCCGCCCACGACGCGGTCAGGGGCCATGTGAAGCAGGTGGACTGCGGCACCTTCAACGACCAGCTCTTCGTGTACGTGGCCGCTTTCGGCGCCTTCATCGCCACCTCCTACGCCACGCCCCAGGATCTGAAGAACACCCTGGGCCGGCCTGCCTACTTCCTGGACGTGATGCGGGAGCTCCCCCGGATCAAGGCGGAGCATATGAAGGTCACGGCCAACGGCCAGACCTTCGAGGGGGATTACATCTTCGGCGCCATCACCAACAACACCTCTGTGTCCGGGGTGGTGAGCCTGCCCAAGGGGACCGTCGTCACCGACGACGGGAAGTTCGAGGTGGTGCTCATCGAAAGCCTCAAGACCCTGCCGGAGCTGTCCGACGCGGTCTACTCGGTCCTCTCCGGGGACTTCATCTCGAAGCAGATCACTTTCCTCCACGCCAGCGAGCTCACCATCGAAGCGGATCACCCCATCGACTGGACGCTGGACGGGGAGTATCACCCCGGCAGCACCCTGGTGAGGATCCAGAACCACCAGCAGGCCTTGCACGTCTACGTGCCGGAGGAGGGCGTCCCCGAGGAGCCCCTGCCCTAAGTCCCCATAAGAAAGGTAGCCTATGCCGTCCCAACGCAAAAAGGAGCTGATGCGCTCCCTGAAATTCCTGTTGTTCTCCATTTCGGCGGGGGTCATCCAGATCCTCAGCTTCACCCTGCTCAACGAGCTCGCGCACCTGCCCTACTGGGTGTCCTATCTCATCGCCCTGGTCCTGTCGGTGATCTGGAACTTCACCCTGAACAGGCGCTTCACCTTCCGTTCCGCCAACAACGTGCCCATGGCCATGCTGAAGGTGACGGCCTACTACGCGGTGTTCACGCCCCTCTCCACCCTGCTCGAAAAGTATCTCACGGAGACCGTGGGTTGGAACGAGTATCTGGTGACCCTCATCAACATGGTGCTGAACTTCGTCACCGAATACCTCTTCGACACCTTCGTGGTCTTCCGCGGGTCCATCGACACCAACGACCTCGCCCAAAAGGCAGCGGAGAAGGAAGCCCAGTAAAGCTGAGCAGGCCCATATGCAAAAGGAGCGGCCGCAGTACGGGCCGCCCACACAGGTCAACGGAGAGACCTCGCCGATCTATTATGTCGCTTTCAGCGTATACGTCGGTCCCCAGTTGTTCAGCACATCCACGGCAGAGAAGCCTGCAGACAGCAGCGCTTCTTTTTCGTGTTCGACGGTCAGGGGCGTATCGTAGTGATACAGCCCATCGTCCTCGATGCCCTGCTCCTTTTTGAGGCGGAGCAACTCCGACCGGCGAAACCGTTCCTCCTCGTCCGACGCTGCAAAGTAATCCGTCAGGACAAAGGCGCCGCCCGGCTTCAGCGCTTCTCGGACCTTCCTGTACAGAGGGACCTTCTCCGCCTGGGTGAAATGATGCAGCGACTCCACGGACACGGCCCCATCGAACGCACCCGCATCGAACGGCACATCAAAATACGAACCGGCCACCAAGGTCAGCGATTTATCCGGGAACTTGTGGCGAAGGGCCTCCAGCATCCCCGGAGAAAGGTCTATGCCAGTGATCCTTGCCGTGGGGACCGCTTCAAAATAGTACCCCAGCTCCAGGCCCGTGCCGCAGCCCAAATCCAGGACGCGCGCGCCGACCATCTGCGGCAGGCAGCCGGCCGTGAACGGATAGAACTCCTGCGCCGAATCGATGCAGGTCAGCTGATGCGCCTCATACCCGGGCAGGCGGGCCTCAAAAAACGCATCCATCCTCTCCAGCATACCGCTTCCCCTCCCCACACCGCGATCTTTCGTCGTCATGGTATCATGGCCCCCACGACCATCTCCGTCAGCTCCTCCACGGGCAAGGTGCCGTCCAGGGTGAGGAGCGGGCAGGGGAGCTGCCGCTGCCAGAGGTCGTGGAGGGCTCGGCTCCGAATGGGCGGGACCCCATCGTCGTTTTGGGCGGCCCAATCGAGGAAGGCCTGGCTCTGCTCGTGCATGTCCCCGCCGGGGAGAACGCGCGCCCCGTACCGCTGCAGCTCCCGCTACCGCAGCCGCTCCATGCGCACGGGCGTGGGCGTGACCAGCCGCACCGCCAGGGTGAACCGGGGGATCAGCGGATCGCCCCAGCCCGCCAGGGAGCCGGAGAGGACCGCGCCGTCGCATCCGTCCAGGTCCCGTTCCATAAGCGCCAGCCGCTCCGGTATGGGCCGCTTCAGGGTATACATGGGCTCCGCGGGCAGCCAATAGTAGTCGTCGGTGTCCATGCACCGAAAGCCGGTCCGTGCCGCCACGGCCCGCCCCAGGGTGCTGGTGCCGGAACCCGAGGCCCCGAAGATGTGGATGACGCGCTTCATGCTTCCGGCAGGTCCAGGTTTTTCAGCGCGTCCCCCAGGGCGTCGGCCAGGGTGAAGGAGGTCTGCTTCTTGGGGTTCACCGCCTCCCGCAGGGGGCCGATGATGGCGTTGAAGCGCCCTTCGTCCCGGTAGATGCGGAAGAGCTCGGCGGTGTTCCGGGCGTCCCATAGGGCATCGTGCTGGTGGCCCTCAAAGTTGATGTTGGCGATGTTCACCGCCTGCTCCAACGACAGCTCCCGTTTCAGGCCCACGGCCCGGGTGAAGATCTTCTGAAAGTCGGCCCACTTCCCCGCCAGGGCTTCCAGGGGGAAGTCGATGCCCTTCATCTTCACCTCGCCCCGGAGCTGGTCGAGGTCGCTCCCGCTCCAGGCGTAGACCGTCTCCGCGTCTTCGCACCAGGCGGCGAACTGGCCGAGGACCGTCTCAAAGACTGGCGCCTCCGCCACCATGTCGTTGGTGATGCCCGTGAGCTGGGCGTACCGGGGCGGGATCTCCCCCAGGGCCGGCTTCACCAGAGCCCGGAAGCTGTCCGTTTCGGTCATGTCCTCCCCCAGCTTCACGGCCCCGAACTCGATGACCTCCTGTCGGCAGATGTCCCGCTCCCGCCGAAACTGCTTGTCCACGGGCTTCATCTCCAGGTCCATAAACACCCACGCCATGGTCGTTTCCTCCGCTCTATAGCTTTGCCTCGTACCGCCAACCCCTGTCCGTCTGCTCCACGGGCGCGAACCCGCAGGAAGTGAAGCAGCGGATGGAGGCGGTGTTGAAATCGTAGATCTCCCGGACGCCCAGCCGGTCAAAGCCCAGCTGTCGCCCCCGATCCATGAGGGAGAGGATCACCTGCCGCCCGATGCCCCGGCCCCGGTATTCCGGCACGCCGATGACGAGGGGCAGATCCTCCCGGGAGAAGGGCACGTCCCCGATGGGCACGAAGGTCTCCCCCGCCCGGACCTCGATGAAATACAGCTCCCCGTGCTGGTCCAGATAGTTGTACATGCCGTACAGGGTCGCCCGGTCGTAGGGCTTCTTTACCCCGTCCACCAGGTAGACGAGCTCCGGGTCCTGATACCAGGCGAACGCAAAATCGGCTGTGCCGTCGTACCGGCGCAGCCGCAACCTCTCACTGATCTCCCTATAGGCGGGCTGTTCCACCCCCGGTATCGGCATCCTTAGCCCTCCGCCTTCCGCTGCTCCAGGGCCTGATACTCCCGGGCGAAATACCGCATGATGTCCTGCCGGGTGACGATGCCGATGAACATGCCCCGATCGTCCACCACGGGCACAAAATTCTGATTCACCGCCACGGACAGCAGCTCATCCATGTCCGCCATCACGTTCACGGGCTTCTTCACGTCGGTCTGCATGGCCTCCCGAAGGGGGATCTGCTCCCACTCGGCCTTGCTCTCGTGCTGGAGCACCTGCCTGAGGAGATCGCCCTCGGTGACGATGCCGCAATACTTGCCCTCGTCGTCGATGACGGGGACCGCCGCAAACCCATACTGCCGCATCTTCTCTATGCCCTGTCGCAGGGTATAGTTCTTGTGCAGCACGCACACCTCCTGCTTGGGCTTCAGAAAGAACAACACATTCATGAGCCATCCTCCTGATACCACTTTATTATGCTTTGTGTCGAAAGTCAACCGACCCCCGGACGAATACACAAACCATTCACAATCGCGGCGGCCGATACAGGCGCCGGGCCATCATTCCTCGTCCGAGCTCTTTTTCTCTTCGTCCTGGGCCTCCTGCGCCTCCTGCTGCTGACGCTCCATCTCCGCCATATAGAGGAAGTAGTCCAGCTCCTCCATGCTCATCTTGTCCATAGGCGTTTCCTCCTATATAGTTGATTTATTGTAACATACTATTAACAGAAAAAGCAGAAAAAACAGGGGTAATTTTGCCTTCCATTCCATAGAAGAATAATTCTTATGATAAATATTTGGACTGCAGCCACCTCACGGACCGCTTCAGGGCGTCGATGGTCTTGGTCTCCAGGACGCAGCGGGCGCCCCGGCGGCGGGCCAGGGCAAGGCGGGCCGGGAGGTCGATTTCGCCGTCGCCTAGGGCCAGGTGGTTCCGGGGCGGGGTCTCGGTGCCGTCGTGGATATGGAAGTGAATGAGCTTATCCTCATGGGCCAAGAGGAAGGGCACGTCCCGTTCCCCCACGGCCTTGGAATGGCCGATGTCCCAGGTGAGGCCGAAGACGGGGCTTTCCAACAAGTATTCGATGGCCCGCCGCTCGTAGGCGAAAAAGCCGTCCGTGTTCTCCATGACGATCCGCAGGGGGCTGTCGCCGATCCACTCCCCACACAGGGCGCGGAAGCGGGCGAAGGACGCCATATAGGTGTCGAAGTCCCGATCGTACATCTGCACCTTCCGATCCGGCAGGGTGATGTGGATGCCGTGGTGCATGTGCATGTTCAGCGTCAAGGGCTGAGCGTTGTCCCCAAACCGGTCCCGGAGGGGCAGCAGCGCCTTGGCCACCGCCACGGTCCGCCGCACCGTCTCCCGGTATGCCTCCGCCACCAGGGGATTGAAGTCTGCCACGTTCAGGTTTTCGTCCAGGTGGATGGTGAAATAGATGCCCGCCCTCTCGCCCAGCCGCAGCAGCTCGCTCGTCCGCTCCAGCCGCGCCACCTGGTACTCCGGGAAGTTCATGTTGAGCTCGATGAAGCGAAGGCCCAGCTCGGCGCACAGGGCCGCGTTGTCCTCCAGCGTCCGGTTTTCGATCAGGGTCGGCATCCCAAACTCCATGGCTCCCCCTCCTTCCTCTGCCCAGCAGTATACCGCGCCCGGCCCTCTTTTTCAAGAAGCCGCGACCCGCCCCGGCCGCTTCCTCCCGAAAACAAGTGCCGTTTCGCCTCTTGACAAACCCGCCCTTTGCTGATATACTCCCTTATACTTCCTCATGGAGGTTATTCGTCGCGGGGTAGAGCAGTCGGTAGCTCGTCGGGCTCATAACCCGGAGGTCGTAGGTTCAAGTCCTTCCCCCGCAACCATTTCGAGTGGTGATAACTGATTCCAGTTATCACCACTCTTTTGTTTCTTTACGCGGGAAGCGCTTTGGCGAGGTAGCTTACCGCCACGCCTTTGCGCGTGTTTTCCGTCACCGGATCCGCCTCGGGCAGGTCCAGATATCCCACGAACCGGTAGTAGATCACGATCCGCTGGGTCCGGTTCTTCCCGCGGCCTTCCACTTCATGAACCTCGATCCGGTCGATCAGCTCCTGCAAAAGCGGCGCGGTCAGGGTCTCCATGTCCATGAACCGGCGCACTGCGGCCAGGAACGTGTCCCGGCCCTTCTGTGCCGTACCCATGGCGGACAGCTCGTCCCGAATCGAGGCGATCTTCGCCTTCAGGTCCATCCGCTCCGTTTCATACCGGTTCGCCAACTGCAGGAACCATTCGTCAGATACCTTGCCGGACACGTTATCCTCGTACAGCTTCTGCACCGTCTGAGACACCGTATCGTTCCTCAGCAGCGCCTGCTGGAGCTCCGATTCCAGATGTTTCCGTTTCGCCAGGATCTCCCTGTCAGTCTCCCGGGCAAGGAGCTCGGCAAAAGCGGCTTCGTCCTCTTTTAGGAGCATAGCCAGGCGTCTAAGTTCCAGCATCACCACTTCGTAGACGGCATCCTCCCGGACATAGTGCCGCTGCAGGCACGTGCCCCTAAAATCCCCCTTGTAATTCGAACAGCTGAAGAAACGGATCCCTCTGTTGATCGTGTTCGTGTGAAACCAGAGCTTGTGCTTACAATCAGCGCAGTAGAGCAGATCGCAAAAGATGCTCTTCTCGCCGTTCTCCGGCTTCGGCTTCCGGTGTTTCGTCTTCCCCAGCCGGCTCCGGACCAGTTCGAAGGTCTCCCGGTCAATGATCGGTTCATGGACGTCATGGAACACCTTCCAGTTCTCCGGATCGTTTTCCAGCCGCTTCTTGTTCTTGAAGGACTTGGAGTAGGTCTTGAAGTTGATCACGTCCCCACAGTATTCCTGCTGCCGAAGGATCTTCCAGACCGTATTCATGTTCCAGCGACAGGGGTCGGTGTGAGACCGTCTTCCGCCGCGCTTCAGTCCCTGGCTGAACCAGTAGGCCAGGGGGATCATGACCTGTTCCTCCTGGAGGATGTGGGCTATGGACTCCACACCGTTCCCTTCCAGGAACAGCCGGAAGATCCGCCGTACAATCTCCGCAGGCTCCGGGTCGACGATCCATTTCCCCTTGGTATTCGGGTCCTTCCTGTACCCATAGGGCGGCTGTGCGAGCGGAATACCCATGTTACCGCGCAATCGGTGTGAAGATCGACACTTGCGGCTGATGTCCCGGGCGTACATCTCGTTCATGATGTTCTTGAACGGGGCCAGTTCGTTCTCTCCGTCGGCACTGTCCACCATATCGTTTACGGCTATGAACCGCACGTTGTGCTCCGGGAAGTATATGTCGGTGTAATGGCCGACAGATACATAGTCACGGCCGAGACGGCTCAGGTCCTTCACCATGACCGCGGAGATGTACCCCAGATCGATATCCTCCAGCATCTGCTGGAACCCGGGTCGGTTGAAGTTCGTCCCGGTGAAACCGTCATCCACGTAGCAGCGGGTGTTGCTGAGGCCGTACTCCTTCGCCTTCTGCTGAAGGAGCGTTTTCTGGTTGGAGATGGAGTTGCTCTCACTCTCTGTCCCGTCATCTCTTGACAGCCGGCAGTAGAGCGCGGTCACGCCCTCCCGGCTTTTGTTGTTCGACTGCATGTCATGCCTCCTTTCCGGCAGCCGAACGACCATATTCCGGAGACAGGATATCACCGTCCTCCGCAGAGAGCAATTCTGCGGCACTGTAAGTGAGGACCCGTCGGAACCGGTCCCGGAGGGTCATGGGCCTGTGCTGCTTCGGCGCGTACCGGGAGGAGACGATATACCTGACGCCATGGATCATGTAGTCCGAATCAGCCGGTGACCGGCTGGGCAGGATGCGGTAGTCCCGGCTCATCTCTCCACCCCCCGGGAACGGGATCTGTGTTCTTTTTCCCGTTCCTCTTTCTCTTCCAGCATCCGCAGAATCGACTGACGGATCTGTTCGGGTGTATACTGGGGCGGAAAGAATCGTTGGAGATCGTCCAGCGGGAAACTGATCCTCTCCTTCTGATTTGCCTTCCTTTCCGACAGCAGTTCCGCGACGGCAGCCTCGGTCAAGGTCCCGTCGCGGGACATGTTTTTCATCCGGACCGCCTGAGCATATGAGGGCGTGCATCCCTCTGCGTCCATGGCGTCCAGAACGGCATACTGCATATCCTCACCGAGATAGGACAGTGCCTCGCCTACGGACAGCGCCATCTCGCCCCGGTCCATGCAGTCCAGCAGCTCGGGGATCAGCTCGGTCAGCCGTACGTACCGGCGCACGGTATCGCCGCTGACGCCGAAGGTTTCCGCAGCCGCGTCGTCGCTGCGGTAATTCGCCGCAGGTTGCGGCGCGTTCTCCTTCCTCGGTCTTCCGGCGCTGCGCTTCATGGCCTCCAGCTTCATCCGGCAGGCGAATGCCTTCTCCGATACCAGCAGATGCTCCCGATGCAGGTTGCTGTCCACCATTTGGATGACGGCCTCGTCCCGGGAGAGTTCGGTCACGATCACGGGGACTTCGGACAGGCCAGCCATCTCAGCCGCTTTTACCCGCCGATGGCCGGAGACGATCTCGTAGTCATCCGTCCCCTCCAGCGGACGGACCAGGATCGGCGACAGGACGCCGTTCTGCTCTATGCTGTCGCTCAGGGCCAGCAGCTCGGCGTCCTCCCGCACCTGATAGGGATGATCCCGGAAGGGACGGAACTTCGACAGCGGCAGCGTGGTGACCGGAACGGGCGGCTCCGCCGCGGGGCCGTTGGCTGCAGGAACGGCGGCGATGGTTTTCGGCTTCGCACCGATCGCTTTCAGCACGCTGTTCCAGTTGGGGTTTATTGGTTTCGTGTTTTCTTTCATTTGCGTTCCTTTCTTGCTTCTTTTTCATTGTGTGCGTACGGAGCCAGAAACGCCATCTCGGCCTTGACCTGTCGCAGGATTCCAAGGACAAGCTTGACGTCATATTCGGTGGCAACGCCGCGTTCATGTACGGAACGGGTGATCTCGTTGACCTCGTTGCCAAGTGTGTTGATCCTATCAGCCAGCGATCGCCAGTCGATGTTTGGGCGTTCACGGATCGTGGTCTCCATGATCCGTTTTCTCAGATACGCAGACATGGTCATGCCTGCTTCCGCGCTCTTTTTCTTTAGTGCTTCGAGCTCTGCGTCGTTCAGCATGAAGTGAGCCCGTTTGTTGAGTTTACGCATATACTTTCTCCTTTCAGTCGATAGATGATTACCGCTCTACAGCGGCATAGGGTCTCAGGGGAATACCCTGACAAGAGGCATTTGTACACACAAATCCCATGCTTGCAGGGACACCGTGCAAGCTGCGTTTTGTACACACAAATGCTATGCTTGCAAGGACCTTCGTCCGCGGCAAGCGCGATATATATAATCGCGATGCTTGTAGGATCAACACGGTGACGACAACACCGTGACAACAGGGAGTAAAAACTTTTTTCTTCTCTTGCCTTGAAATAGTTTTTTACCCCCTTGTTGTCGTTGTCGTTGTCAATGGATTAGGGTCTGCTGGAACAGGGATATCCTCAAATAAACCGGCGGGAAGTTCGACATCGATGAACGTTTCCGGATCCTGTGAGATCCTTTCCCAGCCCCGCTGCTGTCCGTACAGGGCATACCGGCGCGTGTTCGGATACCGGCGCCAGTCCGTAAGCCGGCCGTGGTCGATCTCGCTGTTTACCATCTCCGAGATCTCACGCAGTTCATTCTGCGTCGGCTCACGGAATTCGGTGAACGCTTCCCGGTAGATCATCCGGGAGCAGACGCTGCCGGCGTTGGTCCTCTCCAGATAGCCGGTGATCATGCCGACACGGTCGTCCACCGGCAGGAAGTCCTGCTGGTACACGTCCAGCTGCTTCTCGATCTCCTTCGGCAGTGCCAGACTGTAGTCTCCGCTGCGGAAGATCTCCATGGCCTCCGCCCACACCTGTTCGCAGTAGGCGCGGCTGGTCGCTTCGTCCTCCAGGATATGGACCTCGGCTTTCCGGGAGTCGATCTCCACCGGCATGAACCGCCGGTTCCCGCTCCTGTCCGGGGGCAGGAACTCCTTCCGGTTCGCGCTGCCGCAGAAGACGCACTGCCGGCGGAAGTCCCTCGGGTGCCGCTCATACGGCACTTTGTACGTATCGCTCAACCGGGAGATGAACGCCTTGATCTCTTCGATCCTTGCCTTGCCCATGGCGCTCATCTCGGACAGCTCTACGATCAGGTGCCCGAACAGCTTCCGGCACACGTTCTCGTCGTCCAGGCGCTTGATGTCGTCCGTGAACCATTCGTCCTTCATGGCCATGAACCGGAAGAAGGACGACTTGCCCGCGCCCTGGTCCCCGGTCAGGCAGAGCATGAGGTCCGCCTTGATCCCGGGATAGAATACCCGGGCGATGGCCTCCAGCAGCCATACCGTCATGAACGCCGTGTTTATGTCGGTGACCTCTGCTCCAAGGAAATGGTGCAGTACGTACGGGATCCGGGAGACGCCGTCGTGGACCAGGGAGTTGAGCTTGTCCCGGACCGGGTGATACCGCCATTCGTTGGCGACTACGTCCATGGCAGCGACCAGGTTCTTTTCCGAGGAGACCCCGTACTCCGTTTCAATCCACAGCCGCAGGTAATTGACGTCTGTATCCGTAACGGGTTCCTCCGGGTTCCGGTGCCAGCCCAGATTACGGACGATATGGTTCCGTTCGGTCATTTCGTTCCGCCGTATCGCGCCGGCCAGGCGCGGATCACGGGTCAGGATCTCCTCATAGTTCCGTATGCTGTTCTTGACGGTACCGTCCTTGCCGCATACCAGCGATCTCTTCAGCTTTGCGATCTCTTTTTTCTGTTCTTTTGTCGGAGGTATGATAACCACCTTTCTCTTTTCTCCTTTCATTCATTTGTCCGAATGCAGACCTGAGAAAACAGAGTCTGCGGTACTTGACCGGCGAAGTGCCGGGCTGCGTCGGTATCACCTTCCTTCGTTTCGTTATGCTTCAGGTCGTTTACCTTTCCGGGCCGTCGTTCTCACGCATGTTCTGTCGAACCCTCGCATCCTGCGGAGCCGCCCAATGCTGTGACGCGTTCAAGGCGGAAGTATCATTCTGGTGTTGCCCGGATCGGCTATTCAGTTTTCAATGTGCCCGGGGTTGATAAACCCCTCTATCTTTCTAACGGACAAAAAATCCGGGGGTGGCCCACTTTTTCGGGTGAAAAAAATACTTTTTTTGCCCCCTCACCTATAACGGCAACGATAGAAGCCATTTTGCACGGTCTGGAGAAAAATATATTTTTTCATCGGTATTTCCCCCTCTACCTATAACGGCCAAAAAAACTGCAATATTCAGGGCGAAAGTGCAAAGCTTTGAAAAATATATTTCCCAGTTCATAAATTGCCCCTCACCTATAACGGAGAGGAAAAACAGCTTTTTCCAAAGATTTCTTTTGAAAAAACCTCTTTTCTTTAGTAACCCCTCTACTTATAACGGCATCGATAAGCGGCATTTTTAACGGTCTCCGAAGAAATATATTTTCGATTCTTCAAACATCCCTCTATCTTTCTAAGGGTCACGAAAAAGCGGGTGTCCAAACGAAAATATATTTATTTGTAATAATTTTTTAGAATAAGACTGTTCCAAAAGACAAAAAACCTCTGAGCTTTATCGGCTCAGAGGCGATGCTTTTTCTTTTTACCGTCACGGGATACCCGAGCGAAGTATGCTAACTATATTTTTGTGGTAAAGCAGTTATGATCCGATGCTTGCAACAGAAAAAATGTTTTAGGATGATGATTTGCAAATAACACTGATTGTATTTCCCAAAAGCACAGAGGATACCGATAGAGCTGCTCTATTCCTGCTTGTTTGTTAATCAAAAATGGAATCAATATATTACTGAATATAAGTGCCTTCAATTATATCTTCGGTTGCATGTGTTTCCAGGTATGGACAACGGCGCTCTGCACAAAACAAATACAGCACAAACAGAGCAGAAAAGAAAAGAAACAGAATCGTTTTCCCTTCCGAAACAGAAAAGAATTTGTTCATAACAGTGTGCAAAAGATACATAACCACGGATAATCCGTGGCAAATGGCGAGGGAGAGAGAAGAACGCAGGAGACCATCGCGAGAAGTGTGATATGCATAAATGGTTCGTGGCTTTATGGGCAAATAATAGATCATAGCAACAAAAAGCCATAAATATAGAAAAACAGCTATTGCAGTGGGAATCGCGGCAAAGAGACTTATCTCGCTGGATGTTGGCTGAATAGCTGACAATCCGAAGAAGACTGCGCTTAGAAAAAACGCGGCAACATACATCAATCTGTCAAGAATACGCCGATTTTTCGATCGATTCTGCACATAAAGCGATCCAGTGTATATACGACAGATGATTTTTTTCCCGTTGGGGCGGACATCGTAGTATTCTGTATATCCCTCAAAGAAGGAATGATAGGCTCGATTTCTTTTTCTTTCCAAAATCAACCAAGCCTACCTGAAGATCGCGTAATACATAAAGGCCCCAGGGTAGCTCATATAGACGAAAAAACCGTTCTGATTAGTTCGCCACTACCAAAAAATGACCCTCCAATTCCTTTGGGGGTCATTTTTTCGCGGTTGGATTCGAACGGGCACGGTGGTGAATTGGGTGCCAGTGGCACCCAAGGAGACAAGAATAAAGTGAGTTTGCCGTAGTTGGACAGCACTCGGGCGGAGGGGTCGTCCACGTCGCAGCCGGGCCAGGTCCTATTGGGCATCCAGTAGTCCGGGATCATACGCGCCTGGCCGGGATAGAACCGCTCGAACAGCTCGCGGTACAACAGGCTCTCCTTGGTGAAGGGCGGTCGATACGCATATCCCGCGGCGCGCTCCCTGAATTCACTGTCGTTGTAGGTCCTCTCCGCCAGGGCCTTCAGGTCGTTGACCATGGAGTGGCCCACGGCGTCGGAGAAGGCAGCTTTCTGCCGCCAGAGGATCTCGTCGGGCAGGATATGATCGCCGGCGAAGGCCTTCCGGATCAGGTATTTGCCCATGTCGTGCCGGTTCATCTTCAGCTCCGGGTCGATGCTCATGGCGTAGCGTACAAACTTCAGATCGCCGAAGGGCACCCGCGCTTCCAGGCTGTTGACCGAGATGCAGCGGTCGGCCCGCAGGACGTCGTAGACGTGGAGCTCCCGGATGCGCTTCTCCGCCTCCTCCTGAAAGGCCGCCGCATCCGGCGCGAAATCCGTATACTTATAGCCGAACAGCTCATCGGAGATCTCGCCCGTCAGCAGCACCCGGACGTCCGTGTGCTCATGGATCCACTTGCACACCAGATACATACCGATGCTGGCGCGGATGGTGGTGATGTCCCAGGTGCCGAGCAGCTCCACCACGGTGGGCAGGGCGTCCAGCACGTCCCGTTCGTTGATGATAACCTCCGTATGGTCCGACCCAATGTAGTCCGCCACCTGGCGGGCGTACTTTAAATCGATGGCGTCCACGTCCATGCCGATGGCGAAGGTACGGATGGGCTTATCCAACATACCTTGGGCGATGGCGCAGACCAGCGAGGAATCGAGGCCCCCCGAGAGACCCACCGGCGCGTCCGCGTCCAGCCGCTTCTCGACGCCGTCCATCAGCAGCCGGCGGAGCTTCGGGCAGACCTCCTCCTCTTCCTTCATGGTGAAGTACCCCACATAGGCCGGATCGGCATACTGGATGAACTGTCCGTCCACCCAATAGTGTCCCGGCGGGAAGGGCAAAAGGGTCTCGCACAGGCCCAGCAGGTTCTTGGGCTCGCTGGCAAAGGCCCACCCACCGTCCGCCAGTCTTCCATAGTACAGGGGCCGGATGCCGATGGGGTCCCGGGCGGCGATGAGCTGCTGCTTCTGCCCGTCCCACAGGATCAGGGCGAACTCCGCGTCCAGGGTCTTGAACATCTCCACGCCGTATTCGTGATACAGGGGCAGCAGGATCTCGCAGTCGGACTGGCTCTTGAGATCGTATTTCGTCAGCAGCCGCTCCCTGAGGGGACGGAAGCCGTACAGCTCGCCGTTGCACACCACCGCGTCCTTGCCCAGGTGGAAGGGCTGCATGCCCCGTTCGTCCAGGCCCATGATCGCCAGGCGGTGGAAGCCCAGGTATCCGCAGGGGATCTCCTCGAACCGGGTCATATCCGGTCCTCTCGACCGGGTGCGATCGAAACACGCTTTCAGCTTTTCGACCGGGATAGATTTCGTTGTGAAGCCGCAGATGGAACACATAAAAAGCACCTCCGTTGGTTGGTCGGCAATCGTTCTGATATTTCAGGACGAATGCCGCCGTTCCGTGGTGCCACCTGATTTGCTTCTCTTTCCGGGCTCCATCAAGCCCTGGCGGTTGTAACGTGCCGCCGCGCACGCCGCTCCTACTGGCTCGTCGCGTTCGGTTAGGGCTTGGAAGGGTTTTTCGCCTGAGGACTCATACGGGATTCTCACCGCCGCCCGCTCTCTTTAGATGCCGCCACATCAGGGTACTTTGCTTCCGCATCGCTTTGCTCTATAAAAAATATGGATGCATCATAGCACCAATTGTATCGTTTGTCAAGAAATAATATATTATATATTGTTTTATGGAGCCGCCTGTGTTATAATCAGTCATTCATTTTTGTTCAGGAAACGAAGCGTCGCATATTTGCGACAGAAAGGGATATCCCATGAAACGATTGATGCTGGTATTGATCGCTCTGCTGCTGTGCGTGATCCCCCTGCACATGGCGTTGGCTGCCACAGAGGAGGCGGCAGCCTCCAATGCTTTCATTGACACCCTCACCAAGATCAACGACGCCGTCAACAACGTGGTGTGGGGCTGGCCGGCCATCCTGCTGCTGGCCTTCGTGGGCATCCTGATGACGGTGCTGACCCGGGTGTTCCAGATCACCCATTTCGGCCATTGGATGAAGCGCACCATCGGCGCCATGAAGGATAGGGGCGTCATGGGCCACACCGCCGACAAAAGCATCTCCCAGTTCCAGTCCCTGTGCACGGCCCTGGCGGCCACGGTAGGCACGGGCAACATCGTGGGCGTGGCCGGCGCCATCCTGGTGGGCGGTCCCGGCGCGGTATTCTGGATGTGGGTCATCGCCTTCTTCGGCATGATGACCAACTACTCCGAAAACGTACTGGGCATCTACTATCGCCGCAAGAACAGCGACGGAGAGTGGATGGATCGGCAGGGTCCTGGCCACGCTGTTCTCCTTGTTCTGCCTCATCGCTTCCTTCGGCATCGGCAACATGACCCAGGTCAACGCCATCTCCGGCAATATGCTCTCGTCCTTCGGCATCCCCACGTGGGTCACGGGCATCTTCATCATGGTCATGGTGGGCCTGGTGGTAGTGGGCGGCCTCAAGCGGATTGCCGCCGTCACGGAGAAGATCGTGCCCTTCATGGTCATCGTGTACATGATCGGGTCCATCGTGATCTTCATCACCAACATCGACAAGATCGGCTCCGTCTTCTCCGCCATCTTCAAAGGTGCCTTCGCGGCCAAAGCAGCCGGTGGCGGCATCGTGGGCTACGGCATGAAACTGGCCATCGAGCAGGGCTGCAAGCGGGGCGTGTTCTCCAACGAAGCGGGCCTTGGCTCCTCGGTCATGGTCCACTCCAATTCCAACGTGAAGGAACCCGTCATGCAGGGCATGTGGGGCATCTTTGAGGTGTTTGCGGACACCATCATCGTATGCACGCTGACCGCCTTCACGGCACTGTCTTCGGGCCTGGTCGACCTTGAGACGGGGCATCTCGTGAACGCGGCCTACAACGGCGTGGAGCTGACCAAGACCAACCTCATCTCCACCGCCTTTGCCATGCAGTTCGGTCGGATCGGCTCCGTATTCATCGCCGTATCCATCATGCTCTTCGCCTTTTCCACGGTGCTGGGCTGGTCCCATTACGGCACCAAGGCGGCCGAGTATCTGGTGGGCGAGAAGCGGACCTTCCTCTATCGGATCCTGTTCGTGCTGCTGGTGTTCGGCGGCGCCGTCATGGGTGACAATCTCGCTTGGGA
>CACWJZ010000036.1 GCA_902761365.1 uncultured Eubacteriales bacterium
TCTTTGGTACTGCCATGATTACACCTCCTTATCCTCAAAACTCAATGCTTTTAGCGCATCAAAGGCGCTGTTTCTGGTTTTCTCGGCGCAGTTGCACCGAAAACGGTTGAGATCGATGCCGCACACGGGGCACAGCCCCTTGCAATCGGACTTACACAGGCTCACCATGGGGAGCTGCAAAAAGAGCTCGTCCAGGAACGCCTGGGTAAGGTCGATGGTTTCGCCCTCGAAGGGATAGGTCTCGTCCTCCTCCTTGTGGAAGACCGCCTTGACGAACCGGTCCTCAAAGGAAAAGGCGAAGGGCTCCTCAAAGGGCTCGTTGCAGCGGGCGCAGATGGACGCAATCGTCACCTTGGCTTCGCCGGTGACCGTGAACCCCTCGGCGTCGCCCACGACCGTGCCGGTCAGCGCGGCGTCGCCCACGAAGCGGACGGTCCGGCCGCCGTAGGTCTGATCCGCCAGCGGGCCCTGCCAGGCATAGGGGAAAACCTCGCCCAGCCGCTTAGCCGCCTGATGAATGGACAGTTCCATAGCGCACCCCTCAAAATCAACCAAAGTGTATTCTACTTGTTTCGCGGCCGTTTGTCAACCAAATTCTTGCCGGGTTTTCCCTTTTTTTTCGTGTATTTTGGCGCCGTGGCCTCCTGCCGCTCCGGGATGAGGCAGCGACCGCCCCGCCCGATCAGATCCTCCCGGTGGCAGAGGCGCAACGCTTTCTCCACCAGAGGCCGGTTCTGGGGGAGCCAATACTGCATGAGGGCCCGCTGCATCCGCTTCTCCTCCCCCTTCGGTACGTGGATGAGCGCCATGGTCCGGGGGTCCAGACCCGTATAGTACATGCAGGTGGATACGGTGCCCGGCGTGGGATAGAAATCCTGGACCTGTTCGGGCCGATGGTTGATGGACTTCAAATACTCGCTGAGCTCGATGGCGTCCGCCAGCGTGCAGCCCGGATGGGAGGAGATGAAGTAGGGCACCACATACTGCTTGAGGCCGTACTGCTTGTTGAGACGGGCGTACTTGGCGAGGAACGCTTCGTACACCTCATGGGAAGGCTTGTTCATGGCCGCCAACGCCCCCTCGGCTACATGCTCGGGGGCCACCTTCAGCTGGCCGGACACATGGTGCTGGACCAGCTCCCTAAGAAAGCTGTCGTCCTTGTCGAAGAGGGCATAGTCGAAGCGGACGCCGGAGCGGACGAAGACCTTCTTGACGCCCGGCACCCGGCGGAGGCGGCGCAGCAGATGCACGTACTCCTTCTCGTCGGCGTGGGCCTTCATGACCGGGCAGGGATCGTGGCCGATGCACTGGCGGTCCGGGCAGACGCCCGACTTGGTCTGCTTGGGGCAGGCGGGATGGCGGAAGTTGGCCGTGGGGCCGCCCACATCGTGGATGTAGCCCTTGAAGCCCGGATCACGGGTCAGGGTCTCCGCCTCCTTCACCAGGGAGTCCTCGCTCCTTGAGGTGACCACCCGGCCCTGATGGAAGGTCAGAGCGCAGAAGTTGCAGCCGCCGAAGCACCCTCGGCAGGAGGTCAGGGAGAAAGCCACCTCGGCAAGGGCCGGGATGGGCCCCTTGTACATGGGATGAGGCTTGCGGGTGAAGGGCAGGGCATAGACCGCGTCCAACTCCGTCCGGGTCAGCGGCGCGGAGGGCGGGTTGCAGACCAAATATCCCTTCTCATGGGCCTGGACCAGGGTCCGGCCCCGCATGGCGTCCTGCTCCCGAGCTTCGGCCATGAAAGCCTCGGCATACTTCCGCTTGTCCGCGGCGACCTCCTGATAGGCGGGCAACGTCACATAGGTTTCCAGGCCGTCCAGGGCGGCGCTTTGGTAGCAGCTGCCGGGGATATGGCGGATGTCGCGGACAGGCGTGCCTGCGTCCAGGGCTTCGGCCAGGGCCACGATGGACCGCTCCCCCATACCGTAGAGCAGGAGGTCAGCCCCCGCATCGTAGAGGATGGAGTGGCGGACCTTATCGTCCCAGTAGTCGTAATGGGCGAAGCGCCTTAGGCTCGCCTCGATACCGCCGATGATGACCGGCACCCCGGGAAAGGCCTCCCGACAGCGGTTGGCGTAGACGATGGTGGCCCGGTCGGGACGCTTCCCCGCCTGGCCGCCCTCCGAGTAGGCGTCCTCGGACCGGCGCTTTTTGGCGGCGGTGTAGTGGTTCACCATGGAGTCGATGTTGCCGGAGGACACCAAAAAACCCAGGCGAGGCCGGCCCAGGCGGCGGAAATCCTGGACATCGTGCCAGTCGGGCTGACAGATGAAGCCCACGGAGAAGCCCTTAGCCTGAAGCACCCGGGCGATGATGGCCGCGCCGAAGCTGGGATGGTCGATGTAGGCGTCGCCCAACACATACACAAAGTCCAGGGCGTCGATGGCCAGGCGGGCCATCTCTTCCCTGGTGGCGATGGGTATGCGGTTGATGGGCTGCCTACTCGTCTTTCGATCCCTCCTGCGCAAACGCCGCATGGGGCGACACGGGCTCCGCCACGTATTCGAGATCCCGGTTCGCGGGCACGATGCCTGCACGCTTGAGCTCGCTGGCCAGGTAGTCGATGGTGTCGGTCAGCTCCTTGCGCTCCTGCTCCATCTGCTGCATCTGACGGATGATCTCGTCCAAAAAGTCGTCCACCTCCTCCAGGTCATAGCCCAGGAAGGTGCGGCGAAAGGATTTGTTGGCAATGGCTTCCACGGTCATCATAACAGGATTCCTCTGAAAAAACAGGGTGGCCGCTTCAGGCCGTCGTATAAGGCGTCAGACCATTTGCGGCAAAGGATACGATTTGTTTCGAATGGTAGAAATGGCGCTGTTCAGCGCCATTTCTTTCTATTATATGCCGCAAATCAGCCGTTTCTCCGGCCTCTCACGGTACCTTTGTACAGCTTCGGGCCGGAGAAAACGCCTTCTGCTCGCCTTCTCAACGGCCTAATGGTTTATAAGTCCTCGTACTCGCCGTTCTCGTTGCCGATCACATCGTAGTTGGTGGGGGCCACCACAAAGATGCCCCGGCTGATCTTGGCGATGGTGCCGCTGAGGGCGTAGATGGCGCCGGAGATGAAGTCCAGGATGCGCTGGGCTGCCGCCACGTCCAGCTCTTCCATGTTGACGATGACGGGCTTGCGGGACTTCAAATTGTCGATGATGTTCTGCGCATCCTCATAGCTGACGGGATGGTAGACGATCATCTTCATGGCCGCCACGTTGGGCATGGGGACCGTCTCCCCACCCCCCTGGAGCCGAGGCTCCCGGGCAGGCTTCTTGGGCTCTGGTTCGATCAAGGGACGGCGGCGCGGCGCGGCCGCGGGGGTGCCCTCCTTCTCGGGGGCCACGTCCTCCTCGAACAGTTCTCCCTCCGGCTTGTCCTCTGTCGCTTCCTCGATGCCGATAAAATCAAGGAATTTATTGTAGATACCCACGGTTACCCCTCCTGAAAAAGATCGATCACAGTTTGTTCCGCTTGCCGAATATGGCCGTGCCCACCCGGACCATGGTGGCTCCCTCCAGGATGGCCTGGGGGTAATCATGGCTCATGCCCATGGACAGCTCCCCAAGAGGCTGCTCCGGGAACATGGGGCGCAGCTTCTCTCTGAGCGCGTACAGCCGGGCAAAATAGGGCCGGGCCGCCTCCCCGTCCACGTCGGGGGGAACGCACATAAGGCCCTCCACCCGGAGGTGCTTGAGCCCGCAGGCGAGCTCCAACAAATAGGGTACGTCCACGATGGCCGCACCGCCCTTCTGTGCCTCGCCGCCGATGTTCACCTGCAGCAGGATGCCTTGGACCAAATCCAGCTTCCCGGCGTGCGCGTCGACGTCCATCAGCAGCTTTTCCCGATCCGCACTCTGGATCAGGCGAGCATTGCCGATGATGTATTTTACCTTATTGCTCTGTAATTGTCCAATAAAATGGAGCTCTGCTTGGTACTGTTTATAAAAAGTTAACTTATCCCTGACCTCTTGGGCGTGGTTCTCTCCCACCGTTTTGAGGCCGCAGGCGAAGGCCTGCGCGATCCGCTCCTCCTCCACGTACTTGGTGACGGCGATGAGCTTCACATCGTCTTCCGGGCGGCCGGCCTGGCGGCAGGCCGCTGCCATGGTCTCCCGGACCAGGGCGATATTGTCAGCAATGCTCATGGAAAGCACCTCTTTTCAGACGGATGTCAGGGCACGGGCGTGGGCCGGGGCGTGGGCGTGGGCACGGGGGTCGGCGCAGGGCTGTAGGCCGGGGTGGGCGTGGCGGAGGATTCTTCGTCATCGTCGTCGTCATGGTACTGGAACCTCAGGCCCCTCGTCAGGCGGATGTTCTTGTCTGCCGCCTCGATGATGGCCGTCTCGCCATCGGAGGCGGGGATGACCACTTGGATGGGCTGGTAGGCCCGGCCGGTGTTGATGAACACGTAGGGGATGCCGCCGTTGAAGTAGAGGCCCTTCACGGGGATGGACACGCCGCTGGCGGCGCTGTGGATGCTGAAGGTCATGGTCCGGTTCTCCAGCACCGGCAGCACGTCCCTATTGACCTCCAGGATGTACAGCACGTACTTGGCGGCCGGACGCTCGGCCACCACCCGGCCCGTGTAGGTCGCATCCTGATACTTCACCTTCAACTCGTAGGTATTGCCCACGATAAGGCGCCGCGGCTTGGCTGCATCGACGGTGAAGGCCACATAGAAGCCGTTAGGGTCCACGATGCGATAAACGCCGGCGGCGTTGTAGGAGGCGGACACAGGCGAGGATGCCACCCGGCTGACCTGGGACGCGGTGAGGGAGTCGATGCTCATGGCGTTTTCATAGCCGTCCAGGTGGAAGCTGATGTAGCCGGTGCCTGCATTGTTGATGAGGGCGCTCTCCGCAGAAAAGGCATCCTTCAGGATGTCCAGCTGCTGATAGCTGGCATTCAACGTGGCATCGTTCTCAGCAGGCATCAGCTGCCGCAGCAGGCTCTGTCGGGCGCTGAGCAGATAGTCCAGTTCCTCGGAGAGCTGGATATAGTCAAGGCCGTCCTTGCCCAGGGAGGCCTGAGTCATCTTGTCCACCACCTCTTCGATGCGGGTGTTGTAGGCCACGACATCATCCGGCACCGTCATGCCGTCGGAGGAGCTGAGGCGCAGCAGGGTGATCTGCTGCTGATAGATCTGCTGCTCCTTGCTGACGATGTCAGACATCTGGTTCTCATAGCCCTTGCGGTACAGGTATGCCACCTGCTGCTGGTTCGAGACCAGGTCGCCCTCGTTGACCAAATACCGGATGGTGTGATAATCCTCGGAGGTGGCCACGTTCTCTCGGCGGATGATGACGCCGGTAAATTCCAGCTCCCCCTCCACCGTGTCGGTGCCCAGGCGACCTGTGGTGGGCTTCAAAATGCGGTAGCCCATATAGGCGCCCACCAGCAGGATGGGCACCAGCAAAATGAGATAGAATCGGAGCCTAAACCGTTTTGTCCGCTGCTTCTTCGCCGCCAACTTCCTTCACCTCATAGCCCTGTTTTTGAGACCGGCCGTACTGCCGGTCGAAGTTCTCCCGGTTCTTGGTGATGTACCCCTCGTAGAGGGCCGTGCCGTCCATGCCGCTGCGGATGCACATGCTGACGAAGAAGTGCAGTACGTCCACCAGCTCCTCCTGGATGGCCTTGGGGTCCTGGGGCTTTTTGTTCTTCCACCACTTGTACTGGACCTCATTTAGGACCTCCATGATCTCCTCGATGCAGGCAAGGGCATCCTTCTGCATCCATTCCTCGTAGGAGTAGTGCAGGTCCCGCCGCTTCATGATGTCCTCGTCCAGGCTCTTTTGGAGGGCGAAGATCACGTCCAGCCGATCCATATTCTCCATGGGCTCACTTCCTCTCCATCCATCGATCCAACAAAGCTTTCATATCCTGCTGCACGCCCTTCGTCCTTCCCACCGCCGCGCAGACGGCCCGTCGAGGTGAGAGCACGTGATCCAGGATAGCATTCACCTTGTCTATTGTAACACATTCGATGGCGGAAAGGGTATCCTCTATTGTAAACTCTTTGTTTTGTAAAAGTAACCTTTTTCCGATGGCGTTCATGTGGGCGCCGCTCCCCTCCATGCCCAGCAGGAAGCTCCCCTTGAGCTGGGCGCGGCTCCGTTGGAATTCCGTCTCGGTGAGGCCCTCCGCCCGCAGCCGGTCCAGCTCACTTAGTGCCAGTTCCAGCGTCCTGGTGGCCTGCTTCTCGCCGCTGCCGAAATAGAGGCAGATGGCGCCTGTGTCCCGATAGGCCATGGGGTAAGTGTAGACGGAGTACGCCAGGCCCAACTCCTCCCGGATCTTCTGGAAGAGACGGCTGGACATGCTGCCGCCCAGGGCGTTGCTTAGGACCGCCAGGGCGAAGTTTTCCTCGGTGTCCAGCCGGAAGCCAGGCAGCATGAGGCAGGCATTGACCTGCTCCGTGTCCTTGCGGACGAAGAGCCACTTTTTGCCCGCCTTCGGCTCCCGCTCCGGGATCATGTCCCCATCGCCCCGAGGGCAGTCCCGAAAGGCCTGCTCTAACAGGGGCAAGAGGGTCTCCGGGGCGAAACTGCCGGCGCATGCGAGGACCAGGTTACCGGTGACGTAGCGCCGATCCATGTAGGCGAGGACCTGCTCCCGGGTGAAGGCGGACACGGTCTCGGCGGTGCCCAGGATGGCCGAGGACAGGACCGTGCCCCCGTAGTAAGCGGAGCCCGCCGTCTCGAAGGCCTTGTCCTCGGGGGAATCCTCGCTCATCAAGATCTCCTCGATGACCACCCGCTTCTCCTTCTCCATCTCCTGCTCGTCCATGGCGGGATGTAGGGTGATGTCCGAAAGCATGTCCACAGCGAGGGGCAAATTCTCGTCCAGCACCTTAGCGTAGAAGCAGGTGCACTCCTTGGCGGTGAAGGCGTTCAGGTTCCCGCCCACCGCGTCCATCTCAGAAGCGATGTCCGCCGCGGATCGGCGGGCCGTGCCCTTGAAGACCATGTGCTCGATGAAATGGCTGATGCCCGCGTCCGCCCCCGCCTCATAGACGGAGCCCGCGTTGACCCACACGCCCAAACTCACGGACCTTAGGTTGTCCATGGGCTCCATGATGACGCGGATGCCGTTGGTGAGCTTTGCTTGCCGAATCATGTGTACAACTCCTTTTTTGGCCTATGATGCCCCTTAGGACGTCAGCTTATCATAGAAAACAGGGGCGTAATGGCTTTCATTACGCCCCGGCTCGATCACTTGGTCTTAGTTATCCTTCTTTTCATCTTCCGGCAGCAGGCCTTTGCGATCCAGGCTGATCTTGCCCGTCTTGGGGTCGATCTCGATGACCCGGACCAGCACCTTGTCGCCCAGGTTCATGACGTCCTCCACCTTGTTCACCCGCTTCTTGTCCATGCGGGAGATGTGCAGAAGGCCGTCCTTTCCGGGGGTCAGGTTGATGAACGCGCCGAAGCTCTGAATGTTAACCACGGTGCCGTAGTACACTTCACCGACCTCGATCTCCTTCACGATGCTGTCGATGATGCGCTTAGCCTCCTGGGCCGCCGCTTCGTCGGGAGAAGCGATGGACACGGTGCCGTCGTCCTCGATGTCGATCTTGACGCCGGTCTGGGCGATGATGCCGTTGATGGTCTTGCCGCCGGAGCCGATGACATCACGGATCTTGTCAGGGTTGATCTTGAAGCTGATGATGCGGGGCGCGTAGGGAGAGAGCTCCGGCCTGGGCTCGCTCAGGCACTCGCACATCTTGTCCAGGATGAACAGCCGACCGCGGCGGGCCTGAGCCAAAGCGCGGGTCAGGATCTCCTCGTCGATGCCCTTGATCTTGATGTCCATCTGGATGGCGGTGATGCCCTCCCGGGTGCCGGCCACCTTGAAGTCCATGTCGCCCAGGAAGTCCTCGAGGCCCTGGATGTCGGTGAGCACGGCGATGTTGCCGGTGTCCACGTCCTTGATGAGGCCCATGGCCACGCCGGCCACCATCTTCTTGATGGGCACGCCCGCGTCCATGAGGGCCAGGGTGCTGGCGCAGATGCTGGCCTGGGAGGTGGAACCGTTGCTGGAGATGACCTCAGACACGAGGCGCATGCAGTAGGGGAACTCCTCCTCGGAGGGCAGCACGGGCAGCAGCGCCCGCTCAGCCAACGCGCCGTGACCGATCTCGCGGCGGCCGGGGCTGCGCACGGGGCGGGTCTCGCCGGTGCTGTAGGGGGGCATGTTGTACTGATGCATGTACCGCTTGGAATCCTCCAGGCCGATACCGTCCAAAATCTGGGCTTCGGCGATGGTGCCCAGGGTAGCGATGGTCATGACCTGGGTCTGGCCGCGGGTGAACACGGCGCTGCCGTGGGTCCGCTCGAAGATGCCCGCCTCACACCAGATGGGCCGGATCTCCTCCTGGCCGCGGCCGTCGGGCCGGATCTTCTTGTTGATGATCTTGTCCCGCATGACCTCCTTGGTCATGTTGTAGAGGATCGCGTCGATGTCCTTGCCCTCGTCGGGATGCGCCTCGTCGAAGGCGGCGTGGACCTCGGCCTTCACCTGCTCGGTGCGGACCTCCCGCTCGTGGCGGTCGAAGGTGTCCATCTGCCAGACGACCTTGTCCATGGCAAATTCGCGGACGGCCTTGTCCAGCTCCTCGGCGGGCTTATGGATGTTGACCTCCATCTTGGGCTTGCCGATCTCGTCCTGAATGCCCTGGATGAAGGCACAGATCTTCTTGATCTCCTCATGGGCGAACAGGATGGCGCCCAGCATCTCCTCCTCGGTGAGCTCCTGGGCCCCGGCCTCCACCATCATGACGGCGTCCTTGGTGCCGGCCACGGTCAGGTTGAGGCGGCTGTTCTCCCGATCCTCCACGCCGGGGTTCAGGATGTACTTGCCGTCCACATAGCCCACGGCCACGGAGCCCGTGGGGCCCATGAAGGGGGCTTCGGAGATGGACAGGGCGATGGAGGAGCCCAGCATGGCCATGATGTCAGGCTGCACGTCCTGGTCCACGGAAAGACAGGTGGCGATGACCTGCACGTCGTTATAGAAGCCCTTGGGGAACAGGGGCCGAAGGGGCCGGTCGATGAGCCGGTCGGTCAAAATGGCCTTCTCGGAGGGGCGGCCTTCCCGCTTGATGAAGCCGCCGGGGATCTTGCCCACGGAGTAGAGCTTCTCTTCGAATTCGATGGACAGGGGCAGAAAATCCACGCCGTCCCGGGGCGCCTTGGCCACGGTGGCGCAGACCAGCACCGCGGTACCGCCGCAGCGCACCAGGCAGGAGCCGCCTGCCTGCTCGGCATACTTGCCGGTCTCGACGATGAGCTTGCGATCGCCGATCATGGTTTCGAACTGTTTGAACATTCCTCTTTTATATCCTCTTTCTTAATTAATGCCTGTTTCATGGAAGCTGCTTTTGGGCGCAAGGAGGAAAGGCACCCAAAAACGGAAGGCGGGTTCTTCGCCCGCCTCCCTGCCTTGTCGTTACTTTCTCAGATTCAGTGCTGCCAGGATGGCACGATACCGCTCGATGTCCTTCTCCTTCAGGTAGTTGAGAAGGCCCCGGCGCTGACCGACCATCTTGAGCAGGCCGCGACGGCTGTGATGGTCGTTCTTGTTGTTGGCAAGGTGCTCGTTGAGGTGGTTGATCCGCTCGGTGAGGAGCGCGATCTGGACCTCGGGGGAACCGGTGTCGCCCTCGTGCAGGGCGTGCTTGGCGATGATCTCCTGTTTGGTCATGATACTATATCCTCCTTTTATTTTAGCCCCGCAAACTGAGAAAAAGTGAAGGCCGATGCGGCCCGGAGATACGCTTGGACCCAGTTTGCGGTTTAACCTGTGATACTTTACCACAAACCCTTCGGGTTGTAAACAGTTTTTTTCTCAGAATCAAAAAGTTTTTTTGCCGTTTGCACGTCCTGCCCGATCTGCTCGGAAAGGGCCGCCAAGGACGGGAAGGTCCGCTCCTCCCTAAGCCGTGACAGGAAGGCCACGGACAGCTCCGCCCCATAGAGGGACGGACTCTCGTCCAGGATGTAGGTCTCTACGGTCCGCCGCTGCCCCGCAACGGTGGGGTTCCTGCCCACGTTGGTCACGGCGGGATGGACGGCCCCGTCCATCAGGGCATAGGTGGCGTAGACCCCGTCGGGAGGCAAGAGCTGCTCCCCCGTCTCCACGTTGGCCGTGGGATAACCCAAGGTGTGGCCGATGCGCCGGGCCGAGACCACCGGCCCCGTCAGGGTGTAGGGGCGGCCCAGCAGCGTCCGCGCCGCCTCCATGCGCCCCTCGTTCACCAGGGCGCGGATGCGGGTGCTGGACACGGGCTCCCCGTCCACCAGCACGGGCTCAGCGATCAGGACCCGAAAGCCGTGCTTCTCCCCCAGCTCCCGGAGGGTCTGGGCGGTGCCAGCGCCGTACTTGCCGAAGGTGTAGTTGAACCCGGCGGCCAGGCCGGCCACGTGGTATCGAGCCTGTAAATAGTCCAGGAAAGCTTCGGGGGACAGGTCCGCAAAGGCTCGGGTGAAGTCCACCATGTCCACCCGGTCCGCCCCCGCCGCCTTCAGCCAGCGGGTGCGCTCTTCGGGGGTGGACAGGCTGGTCACCGGCAGATGCAGGAGCTTCCCCGGGGCATCGGTGAAGGTGAAGGCCACGGTCTGGGCCTGAAGCGCCCGGGCCATCGCCGCTGCCTGGGAAAGCAGGGCCTGGTGGCCCACATGGACCCCGTCGAACATGCCCAGGGCCAGGACGGATTTGAGTTGTATGGTCTGTTCGCTCATAAATCTTTAATACAAATGCACGGCCAGCCGCGCCCGGTCCTTCTCCACCTTCCCCACGCCCAGGAAGCGGCCGCCACAGTAAAGGCGCACGGTGCCGTCAGGGCGACGATCATCGCCGTGCAGGTCCGTGGGAAGGCCATTTTGGGTGGGGATCAGCCGATCCTCCGGCAGCTCAAGGGCCGGGAACTGGGCGAGGGCTTCCTCGCAGCAGATCAGAGCTTCCGCCAGCCGGTCTTGCTCTTTCAGGGTCATCAGCTCCTCCACGGTGAAGGAACGGTCCACCGAGAAGGGACCGGACCGGGTCCGCAGAAGGGCGCCCATATGGCCGCAGGTGCCCAGGGCATGGCCGAGATCGTGGCACACGGTCCTCACATAGGTGCCCCGGGAACAGGTCATTTCCAGGAGAAATCGCCCCTCCCCCTCCTGCCGCAGCAGGGTGAGGTCGCGGATGGTCACGGGGCGGCGCTTTTCGGGCACGTCCTTCCCCTGAAGGACCAGGTCATAGAGCTTCTGACCGTTGCTCTTGAGGGCGGAATAGGCAGGCGCCACCTGCTCCAAGTCGCCCCGAAAGTGGGGCAAAACGGCCTCCAGATCGGCAGCGGCTATATCCTTCGGCCCGGTCTCGACGACCTGACCGAAGAGGTCCTGGGTGTCCGTGGCGGCGCCCAGGATCAGCTCGAAGCGATAGGTCTTGTCCTTGTCCACCAAATAGTCGAAGAGGCGCACGGCCCGGCCCACGCACACGGGCAGGATGCCCGCCGCGCCGGGGTCCAGCGTGCCCAGATGCCCCACCCGCTTCTCGCCGAACAGCCGCCGCACGTCCACCACGCAGTCGGAGCTGGACAGGCCCGGGGGCTTCAGCAGGGGCACGACGCCTTCCCGGATCATGCGTTATCGAAAGCGGAGAGCAACGCCTGGGTGACCAGGGCCTCCGCCGCCTCCAGGGATGTGTACAGGATGGCGCCCGCGGCCCGCACATGGCCGCCGCCATGATAGACCTTCGCCAGGGCGGCGCAGTCCACCTTGGCTTTGGAGCGCAGGCTCAGCTTCACCTCATTCTCCCCCTCCTCCCGAAGGAAGCAGGCGGCGATGACGGTCTCCACGTCCCGAAGCCGGTCGATGATGCCGTCCGCGTCGGCCTTGAGGCCGCCCACAGCCTCCGTCTCCGCCTTGGACAGGGTTCCCACGATGATCTGCCCCTCCCGGTAGAGCTTGGCGTTCTCCACGGTGCGGGCGGTCATGCGAAGCTTTTGGAGCCGCTCGTTGCGATACAGGAGCCGGTTGCACTCGGGAAGATCGAAGCCGCTCTCCATGACCTTCCCCATGAGGGCGAAGGTCCGGGGGGTGACGCTGGAATAGGCGAAGTTGCCCGTGTCCGTGGCAATGGCGGTATAGAGGCACACGCCCGCCTGGGGGCTTATGGACTGATCAAAGGCCGCATACAGCAGGCAGACCAGCTCCCCCGTGGCGGCGCAGTCCTCGATGTAGTTGACCTGGGCGAAGGCCGGATTAGTGACGTGGTGGTCGATGCACAGGCTGGGCCTCTCCCCCACCCGCTGCCAAATCGTCCCGGCGCGGCCTGCGTCGGCGCAGTCCACGGCCACATAGGCCTCGGCGTCCACGGCGCCGTCAGGCTCTATCACCTGGTCGGCGCCGGGCAAAAAGGCATAGAGATGGGGCACGGGATCATCCGAAATGACCCGCGCCCGCTTGCCCAGCTGCGCTAAAAGCCGCTGCAGGGCCAGGCAGGAGCCCAGGGTGTCCCCATCGGGGGCCACATGGGCCACCAGCAGAAAGTCGGTATGCTCCTTCAGGAAGGCGACGGCGTCACTGATCATCCGACTGATTCTCCCCGTGCAGATCGAGCTTGCTCAGGATGTCCGCGATGTGGACGCTGTAGGCGATGCCCTCGTCCAGGACGAACTTGAACTTGGGAATGGCCCTGATCTGCATGCGTTTGCCCAGCTCCCAGCCGATGTGGCCGGCGGCGTTGTTGAGCGTGGTGATGGTGTCCTTGCGGACCTGCTCGTCGGTATCGTAGACGGACACGCTGACCTTGCAGTATTTGAGGTCCCGGGTCACGTTGCACTCGGAAATGGTGGTCATGGAAGAGATGCGGGGGTCCTTCATGTCGAAGATGATCCCCGACAGGGTCTTTTTGATCTCCTCATTGAGCCGCTCGGTTCGATTGTTTGCCATAGTAAGCTCCTTTTTTGTAAGGAATGAAATAAAAGCATGCTTCTTTTCTTGAAAGAAAAGAAGCAAAAGAACTGTAAGAATGGAATGATCTTTTCTCCGAGGACAATATTATCTTCTTAAGTTTCTCTTTTTGGGGCGCCTTTTTCTCTTTGTCCAAAGAGAAAAAGGCGCAGATAAACCCAATTGATCCGTTATCTCTCCACCTGCTCCATGGTGTAGGCTTCGATCACGTCGCCCTCGTGGATGTCGTTGAAGTTCTCGAAGGAGATGCCGCACTCATAGCCCGAGGCCACTTCCTTCACGTCGTCCTTGAAGCGCTTGAGAGAGGAGATCTTGCCGTCGTAGACCACCACGCCGTCCCGGACCACCCGGACCTGGGCGCTGCGGGTCACCTTGCCATCCTGGACGTAGGCGCCGGCGATGGTGCCCACGCCGCTGATCTTGAAGGTGTTGCGGACGGAGATGCGGCCCATCTCTACCTCCTTGTAGACGGGCTTGAACATGCCCTTCATGGCGGCCTCCACGTCCTCGATGGCGTTGTAAATGACACGGTAGGTGCGGATGTCCACCTTCTCCTTCTCCGCCAGGGCGCGGGCCGTGGCGTCGGGCCGGACGTTGAAGCCGATGACGATGGCGTTGGAGGCGGAGGCGAACATCACGTCGCTCTCCGAGATGGCGCCCACGGCGTTGTGGATGCAGCGGACCCGGACCTCGTCGTTGCTGAGCTTCTCCAGGGACTGCTTCACCGCCTCAGCGGAGCCCTGTACGTCGGCCTTGACGATGATGTTCAGCTCCTTGAGATCGCCCTCGGCCATCTGGTTGAAGAGCTCATCCAGGGAGACCTTCTGCATGGCCTTGATCTGGGCGGCCTTGATCTTGTCTTTGCGCTCCTCGGCCACCTGACGGGTCAGCTTGTCGGCATCGGCCACGTTCATCACGTCGCCGGCCTCAGGGACCTCGTTGAAGCCCAGGATCTCCACGGGCGTGGAGGGACCGGCGGAATTGACCATGCGGCCCTTGTCGTCGATCATGGCGCGGATGCGGCCGTAGGCCGTGCCGGCGATGATGGTGTCGCCCTTCTTCAGGGTGCCGTTCTGGACCAGGACGGGTGCCCTTGGCCAGCCGGTTGGGGTTGGCCTTGAGCTCCAGCACGTCGGCCTGCAGCAGGACCATTTCAAGGAGCGTATCCAGGTTGATGTTCTTCTTGGCGGACACGGGGACCACGATGGTGTCGCCGCCCCAATCCTCGGAGACCAGGCCGTACTCGGTCAGCTGCTGGGTGACCCGATCCGGATCGGCCCCGGGCTTGTCGATCTTGTTCACCGCCACCACAATGGGCACGTTGGCGGCCTTAGCGTGGTTGATGGCCTCGATGGTCTGGGGCATGATGCCGTCGTCGGCAGCCACCACCAGGATGACGATGTCCGTGACCTGGGCGCCGCGAGCCCGCATGGAGGTGAAGGCCTCGTGGCCCGGCGTATCGATGAAGGTGATCTGACGGCCCTTGCACATGACGGTGTAGGCGCCGATGTGCTGGGTAATGCCGCCGGCCTCGCCCGCCGTCACGTTGCTGTGGCGGAAGGCGTCCAGCAGGGAGGTCTTACCGTGGTCCACGTGGCCCATGATGGTGACCACCGGGGGCCGAGGCTGGAGCTGATCCTCCCGATCCTCCTCCTGGGCGTTGTCCGCCAGCACGTCCTCGTAGGACTTGGCGATCTGCTGCTCCAGGGTGATGCCGTAATCGTTGGCGATGAGCTCGCAGGTGTCGAAATCGATGTCCTGGTTGATGGTGGCCATGATACCCACCAGGAACAGCTTCTTGATGATCTCCGCGGCGGGCTTGCCGATCTTCTCCGACAGCTCCTTGACCGTGATGGTCTCGGAGGTGATCACCGCATGGTCGATGACCACGGGCGCGGGCTTGACCGTCTCCTGCTTGCTGTTCTTGCCCTTGCGGCGGTTGCCCATGGAGCCATCCTCGTCCCACACCACGGAGGGGCCGTTTTCCTTCTGCATAGCCTTCTTGTTCTTGGCTTTCTTGTCCTTGTCGTAGTTGTTGTTGTTCCGATTCCGGTTCTGATCCCGGGACCCGGAGCTGGGGTTGATGATCACCGCACGGCTGCCGCTCTGGGGCGACAGGGGCCGGTCATTCCGCGGCGCGGTGCCATCCCGCCGAGGCCGGTCGCCGGAGGCTGCCGGGCGATTGTCCCCGGGCCGGCGGTCCTGGGACCCAGGCCGAGGCCCGTTGTCCCTGCGGGGACGCTCCTCGCGGGCCACATAGGCCGGCTTCTGGGCCGGGGGCACGGTCCTCTGGACGGGCTTTGCCGGGGCCTCCGTCCGAGGCGCGGGCTGTGCCGGGGCGGGCGCAGGCTGAACCGGGGCTTCCGGCTGAGCGGGCGCTTCCGCTGCGGAGGGCTGCTCCGCCGGGGGTTCAGGCGCGTCTTGGGCCGCGGCGACCTTGACCTGGTCCGCCTCGTCCGCCACATAGGCGTTGCTCTCGCCGGATTCCAGGAACTTCTTGAGCCGCTCGGCCTTCTCCCGCTCCGCCTGCTCCCGCTGCTCCCGCTGCTCCTTCTCGATGAGCCGGCTTTCCGCAGCCTTGGCAGACGCAAGGAGCTGGCTCAGCGCCTCCCGGTTCGTTTTGATCCGATCCAGCAGGTCCTCTGCGCCGGTCCTGACGCTCTTTGCCGTGTCAAAGAAATTAGTTGCCATACGATCAACCCCCTACTTCCGTTTCGGATGCCATTGCACCCCGTATCATGTTCACAAACTGTATATCCGTCACCGCCAGCACCACCTGGCCTTCCTTGCCGATGGCCCGCCCCACCTCGGGGACGATGGCAAGCGGTATCTTTCTGCCCGCGCACAGGGACGTGAAGCGTGCCCTGGTGTTCTCGGACGCGGTCTGCTCCAGCAGGATCAGCTTCGCCTTGCCCGCCTTCACCGCCCGCTCCGCGGCGAACTCGCCGCTCTGGCACTTCCCCGCCCGGCGGCAGAGGCCGATGCTATTGAACAGCTTCGTTTCCGCCACCTGTGATCACCTGCCTGAGATAGGCCGCCGCCTCTTCGGAGAGGGGCTGCTCCAGCGCCCGCTCCAGGGCGCGGGTCTTCACGGCCTTGTTGAAGCACGCTTCCGCCCGGCAGAGGTACGCCCCCCGGCCGTTCCTGCGGCCGGTCTCGTCGGCGACGATCTCGCCCTCGGGCGTGCGGACTACCCGGATGAGCTCCTTCTTGGGCTTCATCTCCCGGCAGGCCACGCACATGCGCATGGGGACCTTCTTCATCAAACCTTATGCCTCCGTGCCGGCCATGGCGCTCTCCGCCTGGCTCTGGCTCTTGATGTCGATCTTCCAGCCCGTCAGCTTGGCGGCGAGGCGGGCGTTCTGGCCCTCCTTGCCGATGGCCAGAGAAAGCTGGTTGTCGGGCACGATGACCCGGGCCGCCTTCTCCTCCTCGTTGATGTAGACCATGAGGACCTTGGCCGGGCTCAGGGCCTTGGCGATATAGATGGCGTTGTCGGGGTCCCACTCGATGATGTCGATCTTCTCACCCGCGATCTCGTTGCAGATGCGCTCCACCCGGGCGCCCCGCTGGCCCACGCAGGCGCCTACGGCGTCCACCTGGGGATCGGTGGAGAACACGGCGATCTTGGTGCGGAAACCCGCCTCCCGGGCGATGGACTTGATCTGGACCACGCCGGACATGATCTCGGGGACCTCCATCTCAAACAGCCGCTTGATGAGGCCGGGATGGGTCCGGGACACCACCACCTGGGGCCCCCGGTTGTCCTTGCGGACCTCCAGCACGTAGACCTTGATGCGCTGGCTGTTCTCGTAGGTCTCCCCGGGGATCATCTCGTTGGGGGTCAGGATGCCGTCGGTCTTGCCCAGCTCCACGTAGGCGTTGCCCTTCTCCACCCTCGTAGATGTTGCCGCGCTCGGCCTCCCGGATGCGCTGGACCACCACCTGCTTGGCGGTCTGGGCGGCGATGCGCCCGAACTTGCGGGTGTCCGCCTCCTCCTCCATGACATCGCCCACCTCGTAGAGGGCGTTGACCTTCTTGGCCGCGGCCAGAGAGATCTCCACGGTGGGGTCCATGACCTCCTCCACCACGGTCTTGCTGGCGTAGATGTGGATCTCGCCGGTGGTGCCGTCGATCTCGGCCCGCACGTTGCCCTGGGAGTTGTAGTTGCGCTTATA
>CACWJZ010000037.1 GCA_902761365.1 uncultured Eubacteriales bacterium
AGCTCAAATTCACCCAACTCAGCCTTACGGCGAAAGTAGACCCACATGGCCATCCGGCCGATATACTCCGCGCCCATCTCCTGCAGGAAGGACTCATAGACCGCGTCCCGCTTGCGGAACTCCAGGCGCACGACGTACTCGCCGGGCTCCGTCCTCTCGAAATAATAGGTACAGAACCCTATCCGCTGCAGGGTCCAACCCTCCTGGGCCATAGCGTTGAGCCAGAGCTCCTTCTTCTCGTAATCCCAGACCCAATACCATTTGGTGACTTTCTTCGTTTCCATAGCGTTCCCTTTCCTTATGCCTGGGGGTCAGCGTCCCCGTCGTCCTTCTTGCCGTTCTTTTTGCTGCTGTCGAAAGCCATGCCGACGCACATACCCATGCACATGCCGATGGGCATCCACAGCCCCAGGTTCTTGGTGACCGCGCCGATAGCGGCACCCACGGCCAGGCCGATGCACATGCCCAGGATCATGCCGGAGTTGGCCTCCTCCTTTTCGGTCTCGGGCTGCTCCGCCTGTTCGGGCTGCTCCCGCAGCGTATCCTTCCTCTCCTCTTCCATCACGCTTCCCCTCCCAACACGATTTCTCCGTTCTCCACCAGCTCTTTGAGCCGGTCCAGTTCATAGGTCAGGGCCTCCCGGCCCCGGTGCCCCATAGAGGGTCCCCGCCGCCAGCTTCACCCGGCCTTGGCTCATGCGCTCCGTTTCCTGCATGATGCCGTAGCCGTGCCGGGGCATGACCAGCGACAGCAGGATGTAATACACCGCCTCCGTCAGGGCCGCCTGTGCGTTCATATGCTCACCTCCGTATCGACATCCGTTATATCGGCTGTCGTTATATCGTGGTTAGAGTATACCGTGAGCCGATATATTTGTCAATACTTTTTTCAAAAAAAATAGCCCGCCCCGTGGGGGCGAGCTTGTGCGCCGATTGGTTGTGTTATCGCGCGCGCTTGCGCAGGACGACCGCCAGGGCCACGATCAGACCCAGGGCCGCGGCGGCAGCGGCGCCAATGGCGATATACCCGTTTCTATCGGCGAAGGCAGGCTCCGGGGTGGCCGTGGGCTCGGGCGTCGGCGGCTCGGTGGCCGGAGGGACCTCCGTGGGCTCCGGCGTGTCCGTGGTGAGCGCTTCCACCATCACCATGGCCGTAGGCACCGGCGTGGGCTCGGGCGTGGGCGTAGGTTCCGGGGTTGGTTCAGGGGTCGGCTCCGGCGTAGGCACAGGCGTGGCGGTAGGTTCCGGTGTCGGCACGAACACGAACCCCTCCGGCGTGGGCACGGGGTAGTTGGCACGGATGATGTAGTTCCGCTCCAGAACCTTCCCGGTGATGTCCTCGCTCCAGGTGGCCCCCTTCGTATGCCCCTCGAACATGCCCCGGATCTCCGGCATCTCGTCCAGCTTGCCCTGGAAGGGCACCTGGATCTCCCGGATGCCCAGGGCATCCTCGAAGACCAGGGTGTAGTGACTATATTCCTTGACCGATTGCTGCAGGTACGTCGGCCAGGCGTCCATGGGGATGTGGTAGTTGTTCCAGAACTTCAGCATCCGCTGCTGGGTGGCGGTGTTATAGTACACCCCGTCCATGTTGAACACCCGGCAGTACTGGGCATACCGTTTGAAGTTCTTCTTGCAATAGACCTGGCCGCCCTCGTCGTCGTTGGACTCGGCCACGATGTAGCCGTCGCTCTCCCCGTCCAGATCCTCATCGTACCGGTCGATGATGATCATCTCGTGGTGGTTGGGCAGCGTCCGCCCCTGGAGCACGTCCCCGGGCCGCCCCTCGTAGGTGCCGATCCGGTTCTTGTGCAGGCCGCCCACGCCGCCGATGTCGCCGGTCTCGCCCATCTTGCCTGTGTTGCGCAGGTTCAGGCCCGCCAGGCGGAAGGCGTAGTGGACGAAGCCGTTGCAGTGGGTGCCCGCCTCATGCTCCGCCTTCTTGTTGCCGCGAGCGATGTCGTACCCTTCCTTGGTCTTGGTGTCGTAGGTGGTGCCCCAATCCGGGTTCAGATACCAGCCGTACTCCCGCACGGGCCAATACCCGTAGAAGAAGAAGGGGATGCGGATGCCGAACTCCTGGAGCTTGCTGAACTGGACCGTGATGCCCACCACCACCGCCTCCCGGGTGTAGATGCCGGCCTTGGCCACGTTCTCGGCGATGAGTGCGTCCAGCTCCTCCACGGTATAGTTGCAATTTTTGGGCAGGTAGGTGGAGATGGCCTCCCCCGGAAACTCGGTGTTGTCCATGCGCAGGTTGGTGTTGTACATCTGGGGCATCTCCACATAGGTAGGGCCGTACATGTTCCCCTCCGTATCCCGGAGCCAGAGGTAGTAGTTGCCGGGGAACTTGGTGGTCCTGAGGTAGGTGTCCGAATAGGCCATCCAGTCATGGTTCTTGGGCTTGGGCTGCTTGTCGATGACGCCGAAATAATAGCCCGCCATCTTGCAGTTCTGCTCCCGGATGCGGATGTTGAGGATCACGCCCAGCTCAAAGGAGAGGTCCTCCACCTCCAGCTTCTTCTCCCGGGCGTCTCCGGCGGTCTCCTTGGCCGAGACCGTATCGGCCAGGGCCGTGAACGGGACCAACAGCAATAGAATAAGAAAACACACAAACCAGCGCTTCATGGATAAACTCCAACAAATAGTATTGAAATAGTTTACCACACTCCCCCGCCTTTTGGCAACACCGAAGGGCCCGTCCTTGACGGAAAAGTGAAATCATGCTATGGTAACACATAGGAAAAAACCTGAGGAAACGAAGGAAATGCGCAAGAGGATCGTGTGTCTTTTTCTGCTGCTCCTGTTCCTGCTGCCGGTCCATCCGGCCCTGGCGGCGAGCAAGAGCGCCATACTCAACAGCCGCTGCACCCTGGACTGGAAGGGCTTTTGCAGCGTGCCCAGCCGTCTCACCGACAACAGCTACAAGACCGGCACGGACCTGAAGAACGGCAGCACGGGCGGCATCTACTGGACCGCTGACGTGCCCGTTGGCCTCGTCTACTGGGAGTGGATCGTGCCCCCCGACGAGTGCCGGTACACCTTCTACGACAAGGATAAGCAGCCGCTGAGCACCAGCGTCCGCTACCGGGAGGGGGACCGTGGGTATCTCACGGTGCCGGAGGGCGCCTGCGGGGTGACGCTGGAGGTGGTCAAGGGCTACAACGGCGGCAAGTGCCGGCTGACGGAATGGCACGTGTACGACGCCAACGACGTGCCGGAGACCATCCACCTGTGGGAGATCGCGCCGGAGAAATGCGACATCATGCTGGTGGCCTGCCACGCCGACGACGAGCTGGTCATGATGGGCGGCATCCTTCCCACCTACGTGGGGGAGCGGGGCATGCAGGTCCAGGTGGTCTATTGCTACGTGCCCGAGCAGGATCGCCACGGGGAGGCCTTGAACGGCCTGTGGTACAGCGGCCTCAGGACGCTGCCCGTGTTCTTCGTCATCGAGCAGAAGAACCGGCTGCGCTTCGAGGAGAAGCTCACCCGGGAGATCCGCCGCTTCAAGCCCGAGGTGGTCATCACCCACGACATCATGGGCGAATACGTCCAATACGACTTCAAGGGCCAGAACCCCCAGAACATCAGCCACGGCCTGGTGAGCCGCAACTGCCGGGCGGCGGTGGAGGACGCGGTGAATCCGACCAAGTTCCCCCAGTCGGCGGAGGAATACGGCACCTGGCAGGTGAAGAAGGTCTACATCCACCTGTACGACAAGAACCAGGTGGTCATGGACTTCGATACGCCCCTTTCCGCCTTCGACGGCAAGACCGCCTTCGAGATCTCCCAGGAGGCCTACGCCTTCCACAAGTCTCAGCGGAGCTACTGGCTGGAGGTACTTCGGTCCAACAAATACGACTGCCGCAAGTACGGCCTCTACTTCACCACCGTGGGCGAAGACGTGGAAAAGAACGACTTCTTGGAGAACATCCCCCCCGAATGCCTGTCGAACTACGTGGCCCCGGAGCCCACGCCCACCCCGGAACCCACCCCGGAACCTACGCCGGAGCCTACGCCCGAGCCCACGCCGACTCCGACGCCCACGCCGGAACCCACGCCCGAGCCCACCGCAGCGCCTACGCCCGAGCCCACCCCGGAACCCACCGAGGTCCCGGCCACGGAGGTGCCCGCGACGCCCGAGCCCACCCCCATCCCCGATGACGGGGTCCCCCTCATCCCCATCCTGCTGGGGGCCTGCGGGCTCCTGGCCCTGGGCCTCATCGCCGCCCTCGTCGCGGTGCTGATCCGGCGGCGGCAATAACGGCAAACCAAAACAACACATCGGAGAAAGCGTCTGCTTTCTCCGATCCTTTTTCTGTCCTGTTTTGGGTAAACGCTTTACCGCTGAGAGACGGTGAACAGGGAGTAGAAGTAGCCCTTTTTATCCATCAGCTCGTCGAAGGTGCCCTGCTCCGAGACCACGCCGTTCTTCAGGGTGAAGAGGCCCGTGCAGCGGCGCAGGATGTTCTCGTCCAGATCGTGGGTGACGATGACGCGGGTGTAGCCGTCCAGCTTCAGGATGGCGTCCAGGACCTCGAAGGAGGTCTCGGCGTCCAGGGCGGCCGTGGCCTCGTCCACGAACAGCACGGGGGTCTTGCGCAGCAGGGCCCGGGCGATGGAAACGCGCTGCCGCTCGCCGCCGGAGAGGCCGGCGCCGTTCTCGCCGCAGAGGTAGTCCTCCCCCTTCTCCTCGATCAGTTTGCTCAGCCCGGACAGGCGCACCGCCCGATCCACCTCCGCCTTGGGAAAGTCGGAAAAGAGGGTGATGTTGTCCCGGATGGTGCTGTTGAACACGAACACGTTCTGTTGGATGATGGACACCAAATCGTAGAGGGAGCTGGGAGCGATGTTCTTCAGTTCCCTGCCGTCGTAGAGGATATGGCCCGCATAGGTATCGTAGGCGGCCATGAGCAGGTTCAATATGGTGGACTTGCCGCTGCCGGAGCCCCCCACCAGGGCGAAGCAGCCGCCGGCCTTCAGCTCCATGTCCACGTCCCGCAACACGGGCTTGTCCGCCTCGTAGGCGAAGCTGAGGTCACGGAGCTCAATGCCCTTGGTGAGCCGGGGCGGAATGGCTTCCCCCTCGTCGGGGACGTTCTTATCGAGGGCCTGTGCCAGCTTGTCCATAAGGCCATAGGCGGACTTTTTGCCGGCGTAAAACGTGGGGAAGACCTGGATCGGCGCCAGCACGTAGTTGAGAAGCTGCACGAACACGATGGCGGTGCCGGCGGTGATGCCGCCCCGGCCGGAGAGGGCCAGGGCTGCGGCCACGAAGAACACCCCGAACTGCAAAGCGCCGCCCGCCAGCCCGGAGGCATAGGAGACGTGGAGCTTGACCTTCTCCCGCGTTTTGGACGCCTCGGCCACGCTGTCGTTGCTCTCGTCATGGATGCGGCCGATATTTTTTTCCGCCTTGAAGCTCTTGATCACCGCAAAACCCGAGAGCACGTCCTTGAGCATGCCGGTGTAGCTCTCCTTCCGGTCGGAGACGGCTTTCTCCGCCTTGGCCGCCCTGTCCCCCAGGACGATGGAGACGAGGATGGGCAGCAGGGAGAAGCCGATGGCGATCAGGGTCAAGAGCGGGCTGTACCACAGCATCAGCCCCAGGGCGCCCACAAAGGTGATGCCCACCTGGATCGTGTTTTGCAGCATCCGGACGTAGTCCTGCTCGATGGTGTTGACGTCGTTGCTGAGGGCGGAGAGATACAGGGAGCTGTTCTCGCCGGAGAAGGCCTGGATGCCCTTGCCGAGGAGCCGGTCAAAGGCGTATGCCCGGTACTGCCGCAGGGCCCTGGCGCGGAACGCGGATAGAAACGTCCGATCCAGTGCCCAGGCGATCAGCATCAGCGCGAAGCCCACGACCGCCACCAAAAGGAGCGTGCGGAAGCGGATGGCCGTGTCGCCAGAGATCAAATCGGAGATCCCCTTGAGGGTCCAGGAGATCACCAGCTCCGACGCGGCGGCGAGAAAGGCCGCGGCCACGGTCATCACGAGATTGAACTTGTTCTTGCGAAACAGCTCCTTTACAAAGGGGCGACGCAGGGCCTCCAATTCCTTCTTAGTCACGGTGGTTTTCCTCCTCTTTCTGTATGCTTTCCCACAGCGCGGTAAACCCTTCCTTTTCATATTCGTTGACGACGTTTTGGATCCCGTCCATGGCCGTGGCGCCCATATCGTCGTGGGTGCTGGCGCCTTCGATGCGGGAGATGAAGCGGATGTCGCTTTCGTCGTAGCTGGGGGCGGCATCGAAAAAGGCGGCCAGGTCCCTGGCCCGGATCAAAGATTCGCGAGCCGCATCCTCTCTGCCGGACTCGAACTGCACCTGCGCCGCAGCCGCCAGGAAGATGCTGCTGACCTTGTCGAGGAAGTTCGGTTTGTCCCCCTTCCGAAGGCCCGAGAAGACCGCAACGCTCCAGTTCAGGATCGCCTCGGCGGAGGCATGGTCCCTTTTCTTTGCGTTCGCGTAACCGCTGACCACGCTGCACAGGTCGGCGATGATCTTCGCCATCGCTTCCGAGAGATAGGGCATCGCCTCCTCCCCGCGGTCGGTCTGAGCAAGGATATTTCCGATCTTGGGATTGTAGAGGCCGCCCGCGTTGTGCTTCTTATAGAGCTCGATCCCCTTCTCTACTTCATCCAGCCCCAGATAGACCTCCGCCATCTTCCCGTATAGGGTCTGCTCGCTGATCTCCGGGTCCATGTTCTGCCCCAGCAGAAGCAGGGCCTGCTCCAAAAGGGCCAGCGCCCGCCGCGTCAGATCCTTGTCCCCTCGCTCAATGCCGAACACCCGGTATACGGTGGCGCATTCGTTGACGATCCGGAAGGAGTGAGGATATTTCTTGAGGGCCTTCTCCGCCTCGGCCAATCCCTCCCCGTCCTTTTGGCGGCGGTATTCCTGCAGCCGCTTCACCGTGGCGTCCAGCCGGTTGTCCTTCATTTCGTAGCCCAGCAGCACGTCTACGGAGGTGTCGAAGAAGTCCGCCATCTCCAAAATCAGATCGAGATCCGGGACGGACAGCTTCGCCTCCCATTTATATACCGCGCCTGCCGTCACCCCCAACGCCTCGGAGAGCTGCTCCTGGGTCAGGGATCGCTCCTTGCGGAATCTGCGGATGTTTTCCGCCAGCGCCATCTTCATGTGCCCACCTCCGTTTCTATGGACGAGTATACTCCGTCAAAACGGCAAAGTAAACCGACTTGACATACCAATTAGATTACATTTCCCATACTGTTAGTATGAGTTTTCCACTTTTGGGGTAGAACAGAGCCTGATCAAACGAGCGCTCAACGTCATGTTAAAAACAGACGCAGATACCCATAATCGCGCCTGACGAAGCGGCCCTCTCGGATCGCTCCGCATCGGCTATGTTCGTTTTTGACCTTCCTGAGCATAATTCATCCTTTTGATACAAGTTTGTTGCATCCATCTGGTATGATGCTGTCATGGAAACAAGGAGGAGGCCTTATGAAGAAGACCCTTTGCGCATTGTTGGCGCTTTTGCTGTTGTTCCCCTGCCTGACTGCTGCCGCTGAGGAGGTCCCCTTCCTGCTTTCAGAGCATCGGGACACCGCCTGGGCCAACGACCAATATCCGTCCCGAAATCAAAGCTATCTGGATATCGACGAAGGGGGGCAAGGCAAACTGTACCTAAACGGATACACCCTTTGCGTAACGTTCAAGGAGAACAACACGTATTCCCTTTCGGCGGAGCTGTCCGAGAGTCTATATACGAACCCGGCATACGTTTTGTCCCTGGGGGAGGCACTCTTTTGGACGGACGGCGATGCCGTGCGCGTGGAGATCATCGGCGATCCCTATGGGATCTTCTCCGACTGCCCTTCCGGCGATCTTGTGCTGCCGTACCAGTCGACCCATCGGGAATTCAGCCGATATACCGGGCCCGGCGTCTACCCCTCCGAATGGCCCGCCGAGCAGCCTGATACGGATTGGAGTCTCCTTATCCGGATCGGCGAACGGCAGGACGTTTTATACCTGCACAGTGACGAACAGGGGCCGGTGCGAGGCACGTGGGAACACGGAAGGGATCCGCGCCATGGCGGTTCCTATGAATCGACCATCCCCTGCGCGCTGTTGCTGAAAAACCGCATGGCCGCCGTCGTCGCGGTGGAGGAAAGCGGGTACGGGGAGGCGCTGCTGTTCGGAAAGATCCCCGACATAGAGGATTGCAACGAGCTCCCCTATTTGTATACCAGCCTGAAGATCGTGCCGGATCACTGCAAGTTCGGTGCGCCGGAGCCATATGGTTATCACGATGGCTCGAAGAAGGCCGGCTATCTGAAGCTCGTCAAACATTCCGCAGAGGATGAGGAAATCTATGACGCCCTGTTCAACGGCGACTATAGGCCGGTCATGGGGGTCCACCGGATCCTGGTTGATCACTATCTTGGCTGCGGCGGCTGGGCGCGGATGGACCCGTCGAAAAACAGCGACACATTTTGGCGGTATCAGAAGGACGGCGATACGCTGGTGATCGTGTTCGACGAAACCGTCACCGATTTTGGGATCTATCAGTGCGCGGTGGGGTACGTATGCTACGACGCGGACAAATCCGTCAAAGGCTGGGGCGGTCTCAAGCCGCTGAAGCACGAGTTCGTAGACGGATACGAATATAAAAAGGGGGAATCCGATTTCGTGACAGCGTCCGGCATGGAGGGATACTACGATGGGGAGAATTGCTATCTCTACTTCACGGACGATATGCGCACGGTCGCTGTGGTAATATGGTCCGGCGATATTTACTTTTCCGTCGACCCGATCCTTCCCGCGTAGAGTCATACGGAACAGTTTCCGAGACATACGAAAAGGGCAGCCGCAAAGCTGCCCTTTGTTGTCAGGTCCTGTTGTCGCTCACTCCTCGTAGATGCCGTTGATGTCCCGGCCCAGGTTGCCCTCGGGGGTGTCCACCACCAGGTACCGGGAGAGCGTTTTCACCGTCTTCTTCTGCAGGAAGGCCAGGGCGTCCGCCTTGGTGGGGGCGGTGTGGACCACATAGGTGGAATCGCCCCTGGTCAGGTTCTCCTTGAACTTCACCAGCTCAGGATTGCCATTCTCCACCAGCACGGGCTTGACCTCGCCCTCGGGCTTCAAAGCATTTTTGCGCTTGCCGCCGTGCTTCTCCAGGGCTGCTTCCGCTGCCTCGAACTCCGCTTGGGAAAGATCGCTGCCGCAAACCAGAGCCTCATAGGTGCCGGTGGGCTTCTTGTTCTCGGTGACCTCGTACACGCCGTAGGTCATGATCCGATCGCAGATGATCTTGCCCGTATCGCTGGCCCGATGGAAGAAGGGCAGCTCCAGCAGCGCCTCCTCCCCGCTCTCCTGGGTGGGCATGGTGAAGAGGGTGAAGGGCGGCTTGACCGCCTTGTTGGGCCGCTCGCCCAGCCAGTAGCCCATGGCCTTGTCGCAGGTGTCGTGGCGGGAGCCCAGGTTGCTGGCCTCGTAGTATTTCTTCTCGCCTGCAGCGTCCGTGCTCACCACGCCGGCCATGTCCGCAAAGAGATGGATGCAGTTCTCGCACACGGCGCTGCCCGGAGAGGTGTCCATCTTGCGCCGGTTCTCGTACTCCTCCCGGGTCAGCTCCAAACCGAACACCTTCTTTTGGAAGGCCTTGAGATGCTCGAAATACTCCGGAGAATCGTAGAAGGTCTTGTTGTCCACCGCATAGGCTTTGACGCCGTCCAGGGGCTGGTTGCACACGTCGCACACGCCGCCCTTCACATAGCCCTTATAGGACTCGTCATAGGAGGGGAAGGCGGACAGGGGCTTCTTCACGAAGGCCTTCTTCTCCTCCGCCGCTTTGACCTTGCCCAGGTTGTCCAGCATGGTTTTTATCTTGTTGGTGGCGCCTATCAGGTTGACGAGATGGAGGCGCATGAGCAGGGTGTTGATGTTGTTGTTATTGTTGGAGAAGTTGGTCACGTTCTTGTCGGAGGACAGGGCCTGCCCCACCTGAGAAGCCGCCACGGCCACCAGGGCAAGATCGCCGGCGTCCAGCTTGGTGTTGTTGCCCAGGCTCCCCGACAGCCGCTTATAGGTGTTGCGGTTCTCCCAGCTCAGGGAGTCCAGCTTGCCCATGATGTCGCAGGCAAAGCGCAGGGCGTCCAGCTCGTTCTGGGTCATGTCCTTCAGGGTGAAGGGCTTGGGGTCCTTGAACCCGCAAACGGTGCATACGCCATTGGCGTCAAACATATGGGCCGCACCCCGCTCCTTGCCGCAGACGGAGCACTTCTCCCGGCAGACCCCGGGCAGCCGCTTGAAGTCGTGGTTGCTGTCCCGCTTTTGGCCGCACACCTTGCAGACGCAATGGTTCCAGTCATGCCGGGGCTGAGTCTTGCCGCAGATCTCGCAGGTCTCCAGGCACTTGGCCCGATCGTATTGGGTGAAGCGATGGTTGCTGTCCCGGCGCTTGCCGCATACCCGGCAGGTGCAGCCGTCAAAGTCGTGGAGCTCCTGGGTCATGCCGCAGTTGGCGCACACGTTCTGGCAGCGTTCCTTGTGCCACACCCACTTGTGGCCCTTCTTTTTGCAGTTGGCGCCCTGGTCCGCCACCAGATACGCCAGCATGATGAAGACGCCGAAGACGGGGATCAACATAATGAACAGGTAGTACCAGGGATAGCCCCCGTCCCGCAGGCGGCGCACGCTGCAGGAGAGGGTGCCCAGGCTGAGGATGGCCAAAATCACCGCGGCTGCCACGCGCCAGGTCATGGCCGCAGCAGCGGAAGGGGCTTTCCGCGCCATGGCGGAAAAGGCGTATATCACAACGACCCAGAGGATCAGATTCACAAAGCACGGCCACCAAAACTCCTTCTTGGAAGCGGTGCCCTTATAGTTGAAATAGTTTTTCCAAAATAGTTTGTAGCTAGCAAGCATGGCTTTCTCCTTTAGATGATCCTGCCCGCCGGCCTGGGGGCCGCCTGGATGCCACAGAGCCGGAGGATGGTATGGGGCGATGCTGCCCAGCGGATGGATACAGAAAAGCCCCGTCAGGCGGAACGGGGCTTTGGGGAACAGGGCTTACTTTTTCAGGGCGTCGCGGATCTCGGTGAGGAGCTTCACTTCCTCAGAGGGCTCGGGATCGGGCGCCGGGGCGGGGGCGGGCTCCTCCTTCTTGCGGCGGAGCTTGTTCATGCCCTTGACCATCAGGAAGATCACGACGGCGATGAGCAGGAAGCTGACGATGTTCTGGATGAAGTTGCCGTACCGAAGGGCGGCCTCCTCGATGCCGGCGGCCTCGTCCGCGGCCCGCAGGACGACCTTCAGCGAGGTGAAGTCCACGCCACCGAAGAGGATGCCGATGATGGGCATGAGCACGTCGTCCACCAGGGACTTAATGATGGCGGTGAAGGCGCTGCCCATGATGATGCCCACGGCCATATCCATCACATTGCCACGGGTGATGAACTCTTTGAATTCAGCTACGATACCTTTTTTCTCCATACTTTTATTCTCCTTACCATAGAATATATTATAGTATAGCACCTGTAGTCCCCTTTGGCTATACCTTTTTGCGGGGCAAAACGGATTTTCAGCCCGAATTTTGACAGAAATTTGTCGATCGTGATTCAATTATGACGATTAGCACTCTCCTATTGACAGTGCTAAAAAGGTGAGTATACTGTGCATCGTAAGGAACCGAGCGGGGCAGACTGAAGAGGAAAAGCCCCGGGTGATCATGAAAAATGATCGCTGGGAACAATGGAAGAATCAGAAAGGAAGTGTTACCTATGTTGCCCAGTATTTTCGGAGAAAACCTGTTGGATGATTTGTGGCGTACCGATCTCGATCGGGATTGGTTCAATATGGATCGGGAGCTCTACGGCAAGCATGCCAAGAACCTGATGAAGACCGATGTGCGGGAGAGCGAGAACGGCTACGAGATGGCCATCGAGCTGCCCGGCTTCCAGAAGGAGGACATCAAGGTGGATCTGAAGGACGGCTACCTCACCGTCACCGCCCAGAAGAACCTGAACAAGGAGGAGCATAAGGACAAGAAGATCCTGCGCCAGGAGCGCTACTCCGGCTCCTGCAGCCGCACCTTCTACATCGGCGACGTGAAGGCCGAGGATGTGAAGGGCAAGTATGACGCCGGCGTCCTGACCCTCGAATTCCCCAAGGAGGACCAGAAGAAGGTCGAGGAGAAGCGCATCATCGCCATCGACTAACACAGCCAAAACGCAGCGGCGCCGCCCGAAAGGGCGGCGCTGTTTTTGTTGCGCTCAATTCTTTTTGCAGCAGTACAGCAGGTGGTTGGATAGGCCCAGCAGCTCCCGGTCCTGACAGTGGCGCAGGTGGTAGGCGGCAAAGGCGCGGAAATCCTCATCGGAGAGATGGAAATCCGCCCTCCCCTCCACGATCTCCAAACCGCCGTCGGCGGAGACGGTGGCGAGGTGGGAAACGGGCTTATGGGCACAGAGCGACTCGAACTCCGCCACCGTGAAGCCGGTAAAGCACTGCTCCGGGAAGTGGCGGACGCTCGTCAAGTCCCCCTCGAAGTTCTCCGCCAGGCCCGCCCGGAAGGTGTGGGGCGGCGCCTGCAGATAGTTGGCGTACAGGATGGCGTGGACGGACAGGAAGGCCACCAGGAGCACGCCCCCGGGCCGGGTGACCCGGATGGCTTCGTCCAAAGCCCGGTCCATGTCGCCCCGGTCGTAGATGTGGTACAGGGGGCCCAGGCATAGCGTGAGATCGAAGCTGTCGTCCCCGAAGCGGGAGAGGTCCAGGGCGTCCCCCTGCAGCACGGTCAGGGTGGGCACGCCCTCGGCCTTCCGGCGCAGCATCTCCACGTTTTTGTCCACCAGCTCCAGGGCCGTCACCCGATACCCCTCCCGGGCCAGGGTCAGGGAGTAGGCGCCGGCGCCCGCCCCCAGCTCCAACACGTCGCAGGGCTCCGGGGCGTACCGGTCGATGCAGCTCAGGGTGGTGAGATACTCCATCTGTCCGTGGCGCGACCGGGTGAGGCGGTCCTCCTCCCGGCCGTCGCCATAGAAGCTCTCTACGATTTCAGTGCGCTTGTCCATACCGGGTGCCCGATCCAAGGCCCGTCACTCCGCCGCGGCCATGGGCACGTCGATCAGCAGATTGTTGGCGCCGGACATGACGGTGGGGAGCTTGCCGTCCCACTTGGCCACGGTCTGGTACTTGATGAGCAGCTCCGAGATGGACTCGGTGAGGATGCGGTTGGACTCCGCGTTGGCCTGGGCCAGGAGCTTGATCTCGTTGGCCTCCGCCTCGGCGGCGATGACCCGCTTCTGAGCCTCGGTGTTGGCGATGACCAGGGCCTGCTCCTGCTCGGTGCGGGTCTTGATCAGGTTCTGCTCCGCCACCTGCTTAGCTTCCACCGCGTTGATGTACTCGGGGGAGAAGTCCCAGTTGATGATGTTCAGCTCGTTGATGAAGATGCCGTAGCTGTTCAGCTTCTCGTTGAGCCCGTCGTCCAGGAGCATGCTCACCTCCGCCCGGCTGCTGACCAGCTCCACAGCGGTGTATTTGGCGGTGACCGCCTTCAACACCTCGTTGACGGCGGGGGTGATGAGCACCTCCTCAAAGCCCATGCCCACGTTCTTGTAGAGCATCTGGCTGTTCTCCTTGCCCACGTGGTAGTTGACGGCCACCACGGTGGTGATGGTCTGCAGGTCCTTGCTGAAGGCCTCGGTGTTCACGTCCAGCTTCACGATCCGGTTGTCCACCACCACGATCTTCTGAGGTCAGCGCCACGCCCGTGTGGCCCGCGGGGATCACCACGAAGCAGGAGCCGAAGAAGATGACGGCGAAGATCACCAGCAGGATCAGCCCCACCAGCCGAAACGGGGAAAAGTTGCCCGCCTTGTCCTTGAACATATGCGTATCCTCCTATGGTTGGTATGGTTTGTTGAACAGTTTACCCTGTTTGGCCCAAAAGCGCAACTGAAAATACAGAAATTGCCGCGGCCGCACGCAAAAAGCTGCCGCAGGCGCGACAGCTTTCGGGTTAAAATGCGCTTCTTACTCCTCGGTGAAGGAATCCTTATCAAGGCCGCAGATGGGGCAGGTCCAGTCAGCGGGGACCTCCTCCCAGGGGGTGCCGGGGGCGATGCCGTTGTCGGGATCGCCGACCTCGGGATCGTAGACATAGCCGCAGGGGCAGACGTACTTCATAGCTGTTTCTCCTTTCGTTGGTTGTTTATGCTTTCCACAGGCCGTGGAGATTGCAGTAGGCGTAGACCGCCTCCACCGCGTCGCCGTCGGTGAGGGCGAAGGTGACCTCGGGGGCGCCGTCCACGACGAGGGCCTTGCGCTGGTTGCCGGCCTTGGTCTGCAAGGACACCCACTCGATGTGATGGGCCGCGATCATGGGATGGGGGGCGGAGCCCACCTGGACCTTCACCAAATTCCCCTCCACGGTGTACACGGGCACGTGCTTCTCCTGGGAGGCGTCGGTGGTGTTGGGGACGATCTCCTTCATCTTCTTGCCGCAGCACATGACGGGCACGCCGGAAGGCTTCACCATGGCGATGATGTTGCCGCAGACTTCACAAACGAAAAACCTCTGTTCCATACGCTTTTCCTCCTGTTTTAATAGTTGTTGGCGGATACTTCAAAGTAGCTCTGGGGATGGGCGCAGGTGGGGCAGATCTCGGGGGCCTTGGTGCCCACCACGATGTGGCCGCAGTTGCGGCACTCCCACACCTTTACCTCGGCCTTCTCAAAGACGGCCTTGGTCTCCACGTTCTTCAAGAGGGCCCGATACCGCTCCTCGTGGCGCTTCTCGATGGCGGCCACCAGGCGGAAGCGAACGGCCAGCTCCTTGAAGCCCTCCTCCTCGGCGGTCTTGGCGAAGCCCTCGTACATGTCGGTCCACTCGTAGTTCTCGCCCGCGGCGGCGGCGGCCAGGTTCTCGGCGGTGGTGCCGATGCCCTCCAGCTCCTTGAACCACAGCTTGGCGTGCTCCTTCTCGTTGTCGGCGGTCTTGAGAAACAGTTCGGCGATCTGCTCGAACCCTTCCTTCTTGGCTTTGGAGGCGAAATAGGTATACTTGTTCCTGGCTTGGGATTCTCCGGCAAAGGCAGCCTGCAGATTCTTTTCGGTTTGGGTTCCGGCGTACTTGTTCATGGGGTTCTCCTTTTCTGTTTTTTTACTCGATGGGTTCGAAATCCGCTGCACCATGCTTGCACAGGGGGCAGATGAAATCGTCGGGCAGGGTCTCGCCCTCGTAGACGTAGCCGCAGATCTTGCACACGAAGCCCTTCTTGCCTTCGGTCTGGGGCCGGGGCTTCACATGGGCGTGGTAGAAGGCGTAGGTCATGGAGGGGGCGTTGCTGATGACCCGGGCCTCGGTCACGTCACAGATGAACATGCCGTGGGTGCCGAGATCGATGTACTGGATCACCTTCAGGGACATGACGGCGTTCACGTACTTCCGGAGCATCACCAGGCCGTTGTCCGTGCGGGTCAGCTCCTCCCCGGCGAACTTGTCCGCGGTCCGACCGGACTGGAAGCCGAAGTTCTCAAACACGGAGAAGGGCGCCTCCTCGGAGAGGATGTTCAGGTTCATCACGCCGGTCTGCTCGATCACATGATGGGAGTAGTTCATCTTGTTGATGGTGACGGCGATCCGGTTGGGCTGGCTGGTGACCTGGGCCACGGTGTTGACGATGAGGCCGTTGTCCTTCTTCCCGTCGTTGGAGGTGACCACGTAGAGGCCGTAGCCGATCTTGAAGAGGGCGGTCATGTCGTTCTTGTTGGCGGTCTCGGAGGACAGGGCCTGGTAGTTCTTGCAGAGCTCGGCGCTAAGGGCGTCGATCTCCTCCCGGTTGGCCGCGTTCATGGCGGACTTCAGGTGGACCACCGTGTCCGCGAAGGTCAGATTCTTGCAGCCAGAGAGCTTCTCCTTCATGATCTTATAGGCCATGGGCGCCCAGGAGCCGTTCTCGATGAAGGCCACGGTACGGTTCTGGAAGTTGCGCTCGGTGAGATGGTCGATGAACTCCCGCATGAAGGGATAGATCTCCGCGTTGTAGGTAGTGGTGGCGAGGACCAGCTTCCCGTAGCGGAAGGCGTCGGAAACGGCCAGGGACATATCGGTCCGGGCGAGGTCGTGGACCACCACCTTGGGGCAGCCGCCCTGGCGGAGCTTGTCCGCCAGCAGCTCCACCGCCTTGCGGGTGTGGCCGTAGACGGAGGTGTAGGCGATGACGATGCCCTCGGTCTCCACGCTGTAGGACGCCCAGGTCTGGTAGAGCTTGATGTAGTGACCAAGGTCCTTGTCGAGGACGGGCCCGTGGAGGGGGCAGATGGTGGCGATGTCCAGACCCGCCGCCTTCTTCAGCAGGTTCATGGCCTGGGCGCCGTACTTGCCCACGATGCCGATGTAGTACCGCGGGCCTCGTCGTCCCAGGGCTCGGAGCGATCGAGGGCCCCGAACTTGCCGAAGGCGTCCGCGGAGAAGAGGACCTTATCGGCGCTGTCATAGGTCACCATGACCTCGGGCCAATGGACCATAGGCGCGAAGACGAAGGTGAGGGTATGGCGGCCCAGAACGAGGGTGCCGCCGTTCTCCGCCACCTGGCGGTTCTTCACGAGATCGGGCCCGAAGAAGTTGTCCATCATGGCGAAGGCCTTGGCGGTCGCCACCACGGTGGCCTGGGGGTAGGTCTTCAGGAAGCTGTCGATGTTGGCGGAATGGTCCGGCTCCATGTGCTGGACGATGAGATAATCGGGCTTGCGGCCAGAGAGCGCATTCTCCAGATTGTCCAGCCATTCATGGGTGAAGTTCTGGTCCACGGTGTCCATGACGGCCACCTTCTCGTCCAAAATGAGATAGGAGTTGTAGCACATGCCGTTGGGGACCTTGTACTGGCCCTCGAACAGGTCCACCTTGTGATCATTTACGCCGACGTACAGAATATCGCTTGTAATCTTCATAGTCACGCCCCTTCTTGATTTGTCAAAACTATTATACTATACTCTCAAATGAAAGTGCAACAGTATGTTTTACGAAACGGAGGTGTCCCCATGGCCGAAATCGTCCTTGCCCCCCTGACCGCAGAGGATCGGGAGCAGTTCATATTGGACAACCAGGAGGCCTTCAACTACGGGGCCCTGGAGGAGTTCGGCCGCCGGGACGATCACTTCGAGGAGGAGGGCGAGATCATCTCCCGGCAGGTCATCGAGGCGTCCATCGACGGGGGCGAAGCCTACCGCATTTTGGCGGACGGGCAGCCGGTGGGCGGCGCGGTGATCAAAGTGGATGGCGACCGGGGCGATCTCGATTTGTTGTTCGTATCCCCCAAGGTCCACAGCCGGGGCATCGGCTACGCCGCCTGGTGCGCCATCGAGCAGCTCCACCCGGAGGTGAACCTGTGGGAGACCGTCACCCCCTACTTCGAGCAGCGGAATATTCACTTTTACGTGAACCGGTGCGGCTTTGCCATCGTGGAATTCTTCAACGCCCACCACCCGGACCCCCACGACCCGGAGGACGGCCCGGCGCCGGACGACCAGTTCCCCGCCGGCATGTTCCGGTTCGAGAAGCGGATGAAGTGACCATAGGGAGGACCGTATGGAGCTGATCGAGATACAAAGGCCCGACGCCGACCGGCTGGCCCCCTTGGTGGCCGCCTTCCGGGTGACGCTGGACGGGTATCGGGGCATAGCGTCCCAGCCCAGGGTGGAGGCCGCCCGGGAGGAGATCATGGAGTTCTTGAACGCCGGTTTCCCCGTCTTCGCGGCGGAGGACGGAGGCGAGCTTATCGGGTACACGGTCTGCCGGATCGACGAGCCCTGTTTGTGGGTGGAGCACCTCTTTGTGCGGGACGACTACCGGCGCCGGGGCATAGGGACCCTGCTCTTTGAAAAGGCGGAGGAGCTGGCCCGGTCCATGGGCGAGGACACGGTGTTCAACTTCGTCCACCCCAACAACCGGGGCATGATCGACTTCCTCCGGACCAAGGGGTACACGGTCCTGAACATGATCGAGATCCGCAAGCCCTACAAGGGCGAACAGCTCACCGCCACCATCCCCGTGGGAGACGCCGTTTTCGATTACTGAGGGGGTAGGGATGAAGATACATATCATCGGCGGGCCCGGCAGCGGCAAGAGCTTTCTGGCCAAGAAGCTGTCCCAGGAGCTGGGCATCCCCCACTACGACCTCGATGACATCCAGTGGGCCAACGAATCGGGCTATGGGAAGAAGCGGGACGCGGGGGATCGGGACGCCCTGCTGGATGAGGTCCTGCAAAAGGACCAGTGGATCACGGAGGGCGTGTACTATGCCTGGTGCGGCCGGTGCTTCGAGGATGCGGACAGGATCTACCTCATGACCGTGCCCCGCCCCGTCTACCGATTCCGCATCCTCCGGCGGTTCCTCCGGCGGAAGCTGGGCCTGGAACCGGGCAAGAAGGAGACCCTAAAATCCCTCTTTGCCCTGTTGAAATGGGCGGACAAGTACCAGCGGGTGAACCTGACGGAGATCCGCAAGATTTTGGAAGCGTATCCGGACAAGGTGACAAAGCTTCCGGAGAAGAGGAAGAAATAAATGGCCTATATCGTTGAACTCCAAGATTTTTCCGACCCCCAGCTGGACGTGTACGCCCGGCTGACGGAGAACCAACTGAAGAACCGGCTACACCCCGAGGAGGGGCTGTTCATCGCCGAGAGCCCCAAGGTCATCGGCACGGCCCTGGACGCGGGACTGGTGCCCGTGTCGCTGCTGACGGAGCGGCGGCATATACAGGGCCAGGCGGCGGCCCTTTTGGACCGGTTGGGGGATGTCCCCGTGTACACTGCAGACGACGGGCTGCTCAGTAAGCTCACGGGCTACGACCTGACGAGAGGCGTGCTCTGCGCCATGCGCCGGCCGGCGGAACGGACCGCCGCCGAGGTTTTGGAGGGCGCTCACCGGGTGGCGGTGCTGGAGAACATCGTGGACTCCACCAACCTGGGGGCCATCTTCCGCTCCGCCGCCGCGTTGGGCATGGACGGTGTGCTCCTCTCCCCCGCCTGCTGCGACCCGCTCTTACGGCGGGCGGTGCGGGTCAGTATGGGCACCGTGTTCCAGGTCCCCTGGGCCCGGCTGGACAGCTTGGACACCCTGAAGCAGGCGGGCTTCGTCACCCTGGCCATGGCCCTGAAGCCGGGCGCCCTGTCCCTGGACGATCCCCGTCTGCATACTTTCGACAAGCTGGCCGTGGTCCTGGGCACCGAGGGGGACGGGCTGACGAAGGAGACCATCGAGGGCTGCGACTACACCGTCATGATCCCCATGGCCCACGGGGTGGACTCCCTTAACGTGTCGAACGCCGCCGCCGTGGCCTTTTGGACCCTGCGCAGGAGGGACTAAGATGGAGCGCACCTTTTCCCTGAACGATTCTGCCGTCACCGTACTCTGGAACGATGCCGCCGCCCCGGCCCTCTATACCGTGTCCGAGGCCGCCGAGGCCCGGGCCCTCTTTGCGTCCCTGCCCGTGCCTCGGCCCACCCTCGTCTGCATCAGCGGCGTGGATTGGGATAGGGACCTGTCCCCCTGGCCTGCCGAGCGGGTCTTTCGGGGCGGAGAGAATTTCTCCGGTGGGGCAGACGATTTTCTGCACACGCTCCTGACGCAGCTTATCCCCTCCGCGGAAAAGAGCCTCTCCCCCGCCTGGCGGGCCATCTTCGGCTACTCGTTGGCGGGGCTTTTCAGCCTCTGGGCCATGACGAAAACCGACTCCTTCCAACGCTGCGCCAGCGTGTCCGGCTCCCTGTGGTTTGACGGGTTCGCAGACTATCTCTCCGCCCATCCTCTTCTGGGCCGGCCGGAACGGGTGTACCTATCCCTGGGGGACCGGGAGGAGAAAGCAAAAAATCCCCGGATGCAAACCGTCCGCGCCGCTGCGGAGCAGGCCAAAGTTATCATCGAAAGCCAGGGCGTCCCCTGCGTCTTCACCCTGAACCCCGGCGGGCATTTTCAGGACGTTTCGACGCGGCAGAAACGGGCGGTCTTAGCCCTTCTATAGCACAAACGGGACGGGCAAGCCCGTCCCCTACGGGAAAGAACCGTTTTTCATCGTGGGGGAGGGGTTGTTTCTCCCGTAAAAAGGGCCGCCCGGCGGGCGGCCCTTTTGCTGTGTGAAAACTGTTTACACCACCGCGAAGAACTTGATTATGAACAGGAGCGAGATGATGTAGGTCAGGGCGGAGACCTCCCGGGCCTTGCCGGAGAACACCTTGATGACGGTGTAACAGATCATGGCGAGGCCGATGCCGTGGCCGATGGAGCCGGAGACGGGCATGGCAATGAGCATGATGAACACGGGCACGATCTGGTCGATGTCGTTGAAGTCGATGTTCTGCAGGCCCTGGAGCATCAATATGCCCACGAAGATCAGGGCCGAGCTGGTGGCCGCCGCGGGGATGATGGCCGCGATGGGGGCCAGGAACGTGCAGGCGAGGAACATAACGGCTGCGGTCAGGGCCGTGAGGCCCGTGCGGCCGCCCGCCTCCACGCCGGAAGCGGATTCCACGAAGGTGGTCACCGTGGACGTGCCCATGAAGGCGCCGGAGACCGTGCCGATGGCGTCCGCCAGCAGCGCCTCCTTCAGCTTGGGCATGTTGCCGTCCTTGTCGGTCATGCCCGCCCGGGAGGCCGTGCCCACCAGGGTGCCGATGGTGTCGAACATGTCGATCATGCAGAAGGTGATGATGAGGGTGATGGCCGTGAACCAGCCGATTCGGAAGAAGTCCCTGAAATCGAACTTGAAGAGGGTGGTCTCGGCCATGTCCTTAAAGGGCGGCAGCCAGGAGGCTGTGGCGAGGGATGCGAAGGGGTTCTCCCCCAGGAAGACGGCCTGGCCCGCCCAGTAGATGATGGAGGAGGCCAGCATGCCCAGCAGCACCGCGGCCTTGATGCCCTTCTTCGACAGGATCACGATGACGAACAGGCCGATGAACATGGTCACCACCGTCAGGACCATCTTGGCGTAGCCCGCGCCGATCTGCCCCTGGAGCACGCTGGGGGTCATGGCGCCGAAGAAGTCCCGCATGGCGTAGAAGGGCGCGCCCGTGTCGGAGAAGACGCCCGCGTTGGAGCCGAGGCCGATGTTGAGGAGCATGAGGCCGATGGAGGGGCCGATGCCCAGCCGGACGCCCAGGGGGATGGCGTGGACGATCTTGTCCCGGATGTTGAACACCGAGAGCAGGATGAACACGATGCCCTCCACCAGGATGATGACCAGGGCGGCCTGGAAGGCGCTCTCGTAGTTGGTGTTCAGCATGGCGGCGATGTTGCCCGCGATGACGGCGAAGAAGCTGTTGAGGCCCATGCCCGGGGCCATGACGAAGGGCTTGTTGGCCAGGAACGCCATGGCCACGGTGCCCACGGCGGAGGCGATGCAGGTGGCCAGGAATACCCCGTTCCACAGGGGCGTCCCCACGGCGAAGTTGGTGAGCAGATTGGGGTTCAGGGCGATGATGTACGCCATGGTCATAAAGGTGGTGAGGCCCGCCAATATCTCGGTGCGGACCGTGGTGCGGTTTTCCTTGAGCTTGAACAGGTTTTCCATACGCGCAACTCCTTCCATGCAAGTCGGATCGGAAACGGCGGACAAAGCGCCGCCCTGCATCTGTATAGTACCACCTTTCCGGTCCGCTGACAATGTGCTCCCGGAAAAATCCACCTGTCACCACGCTGCACGAGCGCCGCATAGTATATACCACCTACACTCTACACAGGAGGATATGCCATGCTCACCTTTACCAACCAGGCCGCCCTGTCCTACCGGAACCGGGTGCGCTATTCCAATTTGACCACGGGCCAGATCGCCGACGCGCTCACCGTCTCCAAGGAGGCCCTGACCGGCATCTACGGGCCGGAGGACGACGTGACCTACGTGGTGCGCCTCACCAACAACGGCACCGCCGCCCTGACGGATCTGAGCCTGACGGACGATCTGGGCGGGTACGCCTTCGAAGGCGCCACCCTCTACCCCCTGGCCTACCAGGCGGACTCCCTGCGCTACTTCATAAACGGCGCGGCCCAGCCCGCCCCTACCGTGACCCCCGGCGCGCCGCTGACCGTGTCCGGCATCACCGTGCCCGCCGGCGGCAACGCGCTCATCGTCTACGAGGCGACGGTGACCGCCTTCGCGCCGCCCGCCGAGGACGGCAGCATCACCAACACCGTCACCGCCACCGGCGCGGGCCTGGCCGCCCCCGTGACCGCCTCTGCCACCATCACGGCGGTGAACAGACCCGAGCTCACCATTGCCAAGGCCCTTACCCCGGAGACCGTGGGCGCGGATCGGCAGGTGACCTACACCTTCACCATCGAGAACGAGGGCAACGCCGCCACCGCCGCCGAGGACAACGTGAGCATCACGGACACCTTCGACCCGGCCCTCACCAATCTGGTCGTGACCTTGAACGGCGCGCCCCTTACCCAGGACGGGAACTACACCTATGACGAATCCACCGGCGCCTTCGCCACCGTACCCGGCGCCATCCAGGTCCCCGCCGCCACCTACACCCAGGACCCCACCACCGGCGTCTACACCGCCGAGCCCGGGGAGACGGTGCTCGCGGTGACCGGTACCATCCAGACGGCCTAAGCCCTTGCGCCTGGGAGAAAAGTGTGGTATCCTGCCTCCATCACGCCAAGGAGGCAAATCCCATGAACATCCCCCAGCTCTGCGAAATCGCCATGCTCTGCGCCTTCGGCTTCTCCTGGCCTTTCAACATCGCCAAGGCCCTCCGATCCAAGACCGCCCGGGGCAAGAGCATCGGGTTCGAGCTGCTGGTGATCTTCGGCTACACCGTGGGCCTCATCGGCAAGCTCTACACCTACCGGACCACGGGCGTCCTCGCGTACTCCACCTGGTTCTATATCGCCGACTGGCTCCTGGTGGCTGCGGACATCGTGCTCTATTGCGTCAACGCCAAGCGGGACAGAATGGCGGATAACGCATAGTAAATCTTGCTTTTGCCGCTTTTTCTCTTTATACAAAGGAGAAAAAGCGGCGAAAAAAGAGAAACTCAAGAAGAAAAAGAAGGCTATGCGCATGACATAGTCTCCTTCGTACATTTCCGGCTTTCAATCATTCCTTTGGAAAAACCAAAGTGGCTTTGAACAGGTCCCCGTCCACGGTGAGCTCCAAGGCGCCGTGGTTCAGCTCCGTGAGGCTTTTGGCGATGGACAGTCCCAGGCCGCTGCCCTCGGTATTCCGGGAGGCGTCGCCCCGGACGAACCGCTCCATGAGCTCCTCGGCGGAGATGTTGAGGGGCTCCCGGCTCACGTTCCGAAAGGCGATCCGCACCTCCCCGTCCTTCGCCTCCGTGGTGAGGTACACCCGGGTGCCGGCCAGGGCGTACTTGCAAGCGTTGGAAAGGAGGTTGTCGAACACCCGCCACAGGAGCCGTCCGTCGGCCTGGATATGGGGCTCTGCGGGGTCCAGGGTGGTCACGGGGGTCAGTCCCGCCGCGGCCAAGCGCTCCGCGTACTCTCCCGCCGCCTGGGAAAGGAGCAAATTCACGTCTACGTCCTCCGGGTGGGTCTGGATGTTCCCCGTGGACGCCTTGCTGGCCTCCACCAGGTCCTCCGTCAGCTTCTTGAGCCGCTGGCTCTGCCTATCCAGCACGTCCACATACTCCGGCGCGTGCTCGGAAGCAAGCCCCTCCTTCTTCAGCAGGTCCACGTAGGAGATGATGGACGTGAGGGGCGTTTTGAGGTCGTGGCTCACGTTGGTGATCAGCTCCGTCTTCAGCCGCTCGCTCTTGAGCTGCTTCTCCACCGCCAGCCGGGCCCCCTGGCCGATGCTGTTCAGGCTCTGGGCGTGCTTCCTCTCGTCCGGGAACAGGAACTTCTCCGGCACCGGCGTTAGGTCTCCGCCCGCCATGCGTCTGGCTCCGGCCTGGAGCTTCTTGAGACCGATGACAAAGGCGAACAGGGCCGGGGTCAAAATCAGCTTTTCCAGCAGCCAGAACACCACCAGCGGCCCTCTGGCATAGCCGCCCACCATCACCAGCTCCACGAGGCTGAGACCGCCCCAGATGAGGATGGTTTTCCAGATGAGGGACAGGTTTTTGACCACATACCCCAGCCATTTTAGTCCCGCCCAGGCCCAGCGCAGGACCCAGTAGAGGATGGTCCCCTTCACCAGGGTCTTCGTCTTGCAGCGGACGGCGAAGGTCATGCAGAACAGCAGGCCCAAGGCAAGGAGCAGGGGCAGGAACAGACCGATCACCACCAGGAACCGATTCGTCAGCACCCTTTCGCCGAAGCCCACCGCCAGGACCATGCCTAGCAGCACCAGCTCCAGCGGCACCTTGTCGAACCAGTTGCGGCTCACCTCCGCGGTGCCCGTCCGATGCCCCGCGCTGATCAGCAGGAAGATGAAAGTCGCAATGGTCAGCACCAGGCAAGCGATGGTCAGGGGAAGGGCCCAGTAGCGGCAGGCGATGAGGGTGTTGACCAGCGTCAGCCCCACGGAATACCTGTCCAGCACAGGCAGCTCGGCGTTGATGCCGTAGCTGGCCTGGACTGTCCGCTGTATCACGGGCTGATAGAGGGCCTCCAGAAGCCAGCCGGACTGGGTCTCCATGATCGAACTGCTGGCACGCCATGTTGGCTGTTCATCCATGAGCTTTTGCCAGGCAGCGTTTGCCTCTTCTTCCGTGGGATAAACCTGGGCCAAATGCTGCACCTCTTCTACCCAGATGTCTAATACCCAGGGCTCTTCCCGATAGGCCATGGTGCCCGCAGGGTCGCTGTTGCAGATCAGTACCTCCTCGTTGTTCGCATAGAATCGAAAGTTGGTGTGGTCGGTGTACATAAAGGTCGGAATGTCGATCATCTTCCGGGGATCGGGGCCCTCCGGGTCCTGCGTCAACGTATAGGAACCCTGATAGTAGGACCGCAGCAGGTCCTGGACCTGGCGCTTGTCATGGCCCATGAGATAATCCGCCGCGGCGTCGAACAGCTCCTTGCCCCCGTCGTTGAAGGCGTTGTATTGGAACAGGGCGACGCAGGCCCCCGTCCCCAGCAGGGTGCCCATGGCCAGGATCATAAACAGCACGCCGGCTATGATGCGGGCGGCCAGGGTATATCTCCACTTTCTCATTTTGTTTTGCCTCCGTTCTGCAGATTCTCAAAGCGATAGCCCTTGCCCCAGATGACTTTGATATACCGGGGCTCGGCCGGGTCGAATTCCAGCTTCTCTCTCAGGTGCCGGATATGGACCGCCACCGCGTTCTCCGCCCCATAGGGGGCCTCGCCCCAGACCTGCCGATAGATGTCCCTGGGGGAGAAGACCTGGCCCGGGTGGCTCATGAGGAGCTTCAAAATGTCGTACTCCCGGGGCGTCAGGCTCACCGGCTCCCCGTCCAGGGTGACGGTCTTGGAAGAATCGTCCAGGGTTACGCCGCCGATGGTGAGAAGGGAGGGCTTTAGCTCGCCGCCGCCCAGCTGCATGTACCGCCGGAGCTGGGACCGGACCCGGGCCAGCAGCTCCACAGGGTTGAAGGGCTTGGTCACGTAATCATCCGCGCCCAGGTTGAGGCCCAGCACCTTGTCCGTGTCCTCGGACTTGGCCGTGAGCAAAATCACGGGCACGTTGCTCTTCTCCCGGATGCGGGTCATGGCGGTGATGCCGTCCATCTGGGGCATCATGATGTCTAGGAGGACGAGATGGATCTCCTCCCGATCGAGGGCCGCCACCGCCTCCGCCCCCGTATGGGCGGTCACCACCGCGTGGCCCTCCGCCTCCAGATAGATCTTCAAAGCGTTCACGATGTCCCGTTCGTCGTCACAGACCAGGATACGATACATAGGCGTTTCTCCTTCCCTTCTTCCAGGGCTATCATACCGAAAAAGCTTTTAAGAAACAACGGGGGAAAGTTTAAGAAGTGATTAAGATGGGGTGGAACGCCACTTCTTCTTTTGCAGCTTTTTCTTTTCATGAGAAAAGAAATAGCGGTACAAAAAGAAAAGCATGCATGATGAAGGGGACTGTGCGCAAAGCACAGCCCCCTTCTGCAGTTTCTCTTTTTGAGGGGTTTTGCTCAAAGAAAGGCATATGGGCCCAGCATATCCTTAAGATGCTGGGGCATATATTCTTTCAGCAATTCGTCGTTTTCTTCATTTTGTTCGATATGGAAGTCGTATCCATCCGCCATATTCGCTTTGGATCGCCGAAAGGTATCCGATTCCTTTCGGATCACATCGATCCCCCCTCCGTGTCCGCCAGTTTTGACGCTTTCGATCTCCTCCCAGGAAACGAGCACGGTACGCTTAGCGAAACAACTGAATACGATACCGTCCCGTTTGATCTCCATCCTGCCGAAGAACATTTCCCTGATATGCCAAAGAAAGCCCAACGAAAGGATATCCAACGTCAGAAGAGCAAAAATGGCAGCGCCCCCCTCTCTAATGAATATCAGAAAAAAAAGGAACGGAAAAGCAAGCAAAAAGACAGCAAGCGCCACGCCGCCGAATACGGCGCGGGCCACGCGCTGTACCCTTATCATTCGCTTACTCATCGATCAGATCGTCCTCGGGTTCGTCCTCGTCCACCCAGTCGGGGTTTTGTTCCACCAGGAGCCGGAGGACCCGCAGGTTGTTCCGCTTGAGGATGGTGACGGTCAGATCCTCGAAGGTGAAGCTCTCCCTAAGCTTCGGGTACCCCCCCAGCATCTCCACGGCCCAGCCGCCCACGGTGGCGTTGTCGTCGTCGATCTCCTCCTCGTCCTTGTCGAACTCGGCG
>CACWJZ010000038.1 GCA_902761365.1 uncultured Eubacteriales bacterium
AGCAAGCGTCTTGGACCCAAGAAGGCAGACGGCCAGGCCGTGCTGGCGGGGAACATCCTCGTGCGCCAGCGGGGCACCCACTTCCATCCCGGCGTCAACGTTGGGATCGGCAAGGACGATACCCTGTTTGCCAAGATCGACGGCGTGGTCCGCTTTGAGACCCGTCATCTGGGGAAGAAGACCGTTAGCGTCTACGCTGCGGAAGAGTAAGAGAAAGACAGCATAAAAGCAGGAGGCAACCGCTTCCTGCTTTTTTGTTGCTTTCATAACTTTTTCAGAAACTTGATCCGCGCGGCGGTGTACTCCTCGATGTGCTTCCACAGGCCGATCAGCTGCTTCTTGTGGGCGCAGAGCTTCTCCGTGCAGTTCTGGCAGCGGAGGTAGTCGTTGGTGCGCTCGCTGAACCGTTCCGGATGGCGGAAGAAGGTGAGCTCCCAGCGGACCAGCAGGGCGATGGACAGGACCAGCAAACTCCAGGTGTAGGTCTTCTGCACGAAGAACAGGGGCGTGAACATCATGGCGTAGTCCCAGTTGTAGATGCGGCAGGTGCTGCAGCACTTGTTCTTCAAAAACCAGGTCTGGAAGGGGCAGAAGAAGAGGATGCAGATCATGTCGCACACGGAGTAGGCGCTGCATAGGAGGATCATGATGCCGTCATCCAGGATCCCCGCCATGTGGAGGGCGCCGAAGATGGCGTTGAACACGATCCACACCAGGGCTACCAGGATGGCCGCGTTGTTGTCCTGGATCACGATGTCGGTGCTGCCGGACTTAATGTAATTCTGCGCGAACTGCTTTTGACAGCCGGGGCTCTCGAACCGGGAGGGGAAGAAGCGCAGCGTCATATCCACCACGAAGATGGCCCAGGTGATGATGAGCAGCAAGGGCCGCTGTTCCATAAGGGCGGTGAGGGAGACCTGCCGATCCAGGCGGAAGAGGATATACTGGATAACCAGCAGCAGGAACAGGATCGATCGATAGACCAGCCGCACATAGTGCATGATGCTCACCACCGTGAGCCGCTGCTTGGGGGCCTTCCTGGATTCGGCAGCCATGCTCTTCAATCCACTCCTTTCACACTTTTCAGGATACATGATTGATTTTAGCACGCTTGTCGAAAAAATGAAGCCTTATTTCGCCATAAAAGCCGCTCCATATCTTTCGGAGCCGCAGGGGGAAGGGGACCGATGGGGTGCTACCGCCGCCGCTACGCTGGAAAGAAACGGAAAATATGTGTTATTTTGGTTAAAAACCTGGGGCATGAATTGCCAAAGGACGAAAATGTTTGCTATACTGAGCGCAGAAAAACAGATATGAGGTGACATATGGAAGAGACCATCCGCAAGTTCAAGGAACATCTGGCCAAGATGGACGCCTACGGCCACGCCTTCGGCGTCCTCAACTACGACTCCGAGACCGCCATGCCCAAGGGCGGGTCCGAGCACCTGGGGATGACCTACGCGGTCCTCAGCGAGGAGATGTACAAGCTCACCACCAGCCCGGACCTGAAGGCCTGGGTGCAGGAGATTTTGGACCACAAGGACGAGGTGGACTACGTGACCCGCCGGGAGGCCGAGGAGCTCCGGGAGGACATGGAGCGGACCGAGAAGATCCCCATGGAGGAGTACGTGGCCTATCAGGTGGCCCAGAACGCCGCCTCCAACGCCTGGCACACCGCCAAAATCACCAACGACTTTGCCCTGTTCGCCCCGCACCTGGAGACCCTGGTCAACTACTCCCGGAAGTTCGCCGGGTACTGGGACAGCACCAAGGCCCCCTACGACGTGCTTCTCGACATGTACGAGAAGGGCCTCACCATGGCCACCCTGGACGAGTTCTTTGGCCTCCTTCGCAAGGAGCTGCTGCCCGTGGTCCAGGCCGTTGTCGCCAAGGGGCCTGTGGTGGACGACAGCTTCCTCAAGGTCCGGTTCCCCCTGGAGAAGCAACGCAAGCTCTCCGACCGGCTCATGGAGGTGCTGACCATCGATCGGAACCACTGCAACATCGGCGAGGTGGAGCACCCCTTCACCACCAACTTCTCCAAGGACGACGTGCGCATCACCACCCACTATCACGAGAAGGCTTTCGCCTCCAGCATGTACTCCGTCATCCACGAGGGGGGCCACGCCCTCTACGAGCTGAACATCGGCGACGACATCAAGTACTCCCCCCTGGGCGGCGGCGCCAGCATGAGCATCCACGAGTCCCAGAGCCGGTTCTATGAGAACATCATCGGCCGCAGCGAAGCCTTCCTCACCTACATCCTGCCCGACATCCAGAAGCTGGGGCCCAAGGCGCTCAAGAACGTCTCCGCCCACGACTTCTACCTGGCCGTCAACAAGAGCGAGCCCAGCCTCATCCGCACGGAGGCGGACGAGCTCACCTACTCCTTCCACATCATGATCCGGTACGAGCTGGAGAAGCAGCTGATCGCCGGCACCTTGCAGGTCAAGGACCTGCCCGAGGCCTGGAACCGGCTCTACAAGGAGTATCTGGGCGTGGACGTGCCCAACGACACCCAGGGCGTGCTGCAGGATTCCCACTGGTCCGGCGGCTCCTTCGGCTACTTCCCCTCCTATGCCTTGGGCAGCGCCTACGGCGCCCAGATGCTGAAGGTCATGGAGCGGGACATCCCCGTGTGGGAGCTGGTGTCCAAGGGCGATCTCAAGCCCATCGTCGCCTGGCTCACGGAGCGCATCTACCGGTACGGCCGCCTGCTCAAGCCCAACGAGCTCATCCTCAAGGCCTGCGAGGCGCCCTTCGATCCCCACTATTACGTAGAGTACCTTCGGACCAAGTATACGGAGGTCTACGGGCTGTGAAGCGGCTGGCCCTGGTGACGCTGTGCTGCCTGCTGCTGGTCGGCTGCGGCGGAAAGGAAAATATGGAGATCGAAGCATCCCAAACGCCCCCGGCGACGGAGGCCGCCACGGCTGAGCCCACGGCCACGCCGGCGCCTACGGAGACGCCCACCATGGCCCCCACGGCTGAGCCCACGGCCACGCCGGAAGCTACGGCCGAGCCCACCGCCACGGCTGAGCCCACGGCTACGCCCCTGTTCGTGCCCCGGGACGAGAACGGGAATCTGATCATCAACCCGGACCTGTACGATTCCTTCACCCAGACCACGTTCCCGCTGCCGTCCGCGCCGGTGGTGCTCATCTACCATACCCACGCGGAGGAGGCCTACCGGCAGACCAGGACCTATACCTACCGGGAGACGGCGAAGGACTCCTACAAGACCCTGGACAAGACCAAGTCCGTGGTGGCCCTGGGGGAACTGCTGAAGGCGGCCCTGGAGGCGCGGGGGTTCACCGTGATCCACGACGATACGGACGTGGAGCCGCCCGAGATCAAGACCGCCTACGACCGATCCTTGGAGGTTATGGCCAAATATCCCGAGGCCACGGTGTTCATCGACCTGCACCGGAACACGGCCAACGTGAAGCTGAAGAAGGACGATGTGGTCATGCTGGAGGGGAAGCGCTGCGCCCGGATGTTCTTCGTGGTGGGCGCGGGCATCGGCTCCTACGAGGGCCAGTACGACACCCGCCACGACTGGCAGCAGAACTATGCCCTGGCCAAGGCCATCACCCAGCGGCTCAGGGCCATCGATCCAAGCTTCGCCGTGGACATCCGCCTGAAGCAGAACCGGTACAACCAGCACGTGAGCCCCTACTGCATGCTCATCGAGCTCGGCCACAACGCCAACACCTTCGAGGACGCCGAAAACAGCATCCCCTACCTGGCGGACGCCATGGCGGCCACGCTCGTTTTCGACAGGGAATAACACAAAGCCGTCTCTTTCTCAGGGCAGCTCACGCTTGGGCTGCCCTTTGCTGTGTCTCGGAAACTTCGTCGCCATGGCGGGCACAGCGGACGGTTGACCGAAGGGGACGGTACGATTCCTGAAAAAGCCCGATCCAGTCCTCTGCCGGATCGGGCCTTTGCCTTCTGCTTTGTTGTTTATAATCCCAGCGGCTCCCGAATGAGCACCACTTCCATCTCTATCCCTCGCATCTTGCGGTAGTGGACCACCAGGGCGTTGCAGATGCGGTCTTTGGCGGAGCAGTCGTAGCAGCGGTCGGCCCGCACGGCGCAGGGGTTGCTGAATCCGTGTCGGGCGGCGTTCTGCGGCGCGGCCACGTTCCGGGCCCGCCAGATGGCGTCGTCCAAAGTGGGGCAGAGCTTGGAGAGGCTCACCACGAAGTAGACCTTTTCGTGCCCGAACAGGGACCCGGCCACCCGGTTCCCCGTGCCGTCTATGTTCACCAGCTCGCCGGTCTCCGCCATGGCATTCAGGGAGGTGAGGAACACATCGGTGAGCAGCGTTTTGCGGGCGGTCTGGCGGAAGGTCTCCCCCTCGGGCCGGTGCATGGGGTCATACACCTGGTTGTGGGCCGCCAGCTTGTGGTAGAGGCCCATGGACAGCATGGTTTCCGAGTCCCCCAAGCCCACGGTATTCCCGTCGATGACCTTGTCGAGGTAGGCGGCGGCCTCGGCGCCCGTGTCGAAGACGGTGACCTCGTACCCCCGCCGGGCCAGGGCCTGGACGAATGCTTTCTCTCTCGCCGTATCCACGGCTCACTCCTCCGCGAAGAAGGCGCTGACCAGGTCGTTGAGGGGCTGCTGGTCCCGGGCGCCCATGAGCTCCCGGGCGGAGTGCATGGCGAGGATCGGCACGCCGATGTCCGCGGACCGCATGGAGAGGTTGGTGGCCGTGAACTTGCCCAGGGTGCCGCCGCCGGCGCTGCCCGCCTTGTTCATGAACCGCTGATGGGGGATGTGGTGCCGGGCGCACAGGCCCTCGATGACGCCCACGCCCACGGCGTCCGTGGCGTACTTCTGGGAGTAGTTCATCTTGATGGTCACGCCCTTGTTCATCACGGCGCAGACGCCGTTGTCGTACATCTCCATCTTGTTGGGGTGCAGGGCGTGGGCCACGTCGCAGCTCAGCAGGAAGCCCGAGAGCAGGGCGTTCAGATACCCGGCCCTATCGAGGCCCAGGGCGCAGGCGATCTTCTCGGTGATGAAGGTCAAAGTATCGCTGTCGGCGCCGGTCTTGGTGCGGCTGCCCACCTCCTCGTTGTCGAAGAAGGCGGCGATGTTCACGCCGTTCTTCCGCTGGGGGCCGGTGATGCCCGCCAGGCACGCGAAGGCGGAGGTCAGGTTGTCCAGCCGCGGGGCGGACAGAAGCTCGCCCTCAAAGCCCACCAGCTGGGGCGCTTCGGCGTTGTAGAGGACCAGATCGAAGGAGAGGATGTCCTCGGGCTGTACGCCCATGGCCTCGGCCACCTTCCCGAGGAAGAAGCCGTCCTTGTTGAACTCCTTCTCCACCGTGGCGCAGAGGGGCAGCAGATCCTTGGCGGGGTCCAGGGCCACGCCCTTGTTGACCTCCCGGTTCATGTGGATGGCCAGATTCGGGATGGTGAACAGAGGCCGGCCGAAGTCGAACAACCGCCGCTCCGGCTCCATGGCCTTCTCGCCCTTCAGGGTCACCAGGCCTGCGCAGGACAGGGGACGATCCATCCAGGTGCTGTGGATGAGGCCGCCGTAGGGCTCCACGGACAGCTTCACGCACCCCGCCGCCACCTGCTCCGGGTTAGGCTTGATGTAGAAGCAGGGCCAGTCCATATGGTTGGCCGCCACCCGAAAGCCGTCCTGGGGCGTGAAGCCCTCGCCCACGGTAAAGGCTACGGCCATGGTGCCCCGACAGTCCACCCGGTACTTTCCGCCCGGAACCAGCTGCCAGCCGCCCGTGAGGGGCAAATCCTCGAAGCCTTCCGCTGCCAGGATGCGCAGCACCTCATTTATCCCGTGGTAGGGGGACACGGATCGGGTCAAAAAGTCCATCAACGCCTGAATATCCTGCTTCATAGATACCTCCGACAAAAAGTGATACCTGTATTATAGCAGGTTTCGGGAAATAGACAACCGGTTTTCGTTTACAATCCCCTGGGTACATGGTATACTTTTCCCCATGGAACAGAAGATCAACGGAAACATCAGCGGCATCCGCGACGTGCTGCTGGAGGAAATGAAGTCGCTGTACGACATGGATCAGCCGGCGGGCATCTTCGCCTCCCGGGAGCTGCTGGAGGCCCTCTGCGCCTTCACGGGCCGGATCAACCGGGAGATCAGCGTGTACATCTCCCGGGCGGGCCTCATCAAGGACGTGTCCATCGGCGACGACCGCACGGTGTCCATGCCCGAGATGCGCCTGGTGCGCAACATCGACCGGCTCTGCGGCGTCCGCTGCATCCACACCCACCCCAACGGCAGCGGGTACCTTTCGGACGTGGATCTGGGCACCCTCAACGCCATGCGCCTGGACGCCATGTGCGCCATCGGCGTGAAGGGCGGGCAGCCCACCAGCTTCTACGCCGCCTTCGTGGGCGAGCTGGTGGATGAGGAGCGAAAGCCCCTTGTCTACGGCCCCATGCGCTGGGACAGGCTCCCCCAGCGGGGCCTGCTGGACGCCATCCTGGAGGCAGACCAGCGGTTGAAGGCCCCCGCCGTGGACGTGGCTGGGATAAAGCCTGAGCGAGCCATCCTGGTGGGTATCGAGAACAACGAGGGCTACGACACCCTGTCCGAGTTGGAGGAGCTGGCCAGGACCGCCGGCGTGGACGTGATCCGCCGGGAGAGCCAGAAGAAGCGCTCCATCGACAGCGCCACCTACATCGGCTCCGGCAAGGCGGACGAATTGAGGCTCATGGCCAGCGCCACGGAGGCGGACCTGTTCATCTTCGACGACGAGCTCTCCGCCATCCAGATCCGCAATCTGGAGGACATCCTCTGCACCCCGGTCATCGATCGGACCATGCTCATATTGGACATCTTCGCCACCCGGGCCACCAGCCGGGAAGGCCGGCTGCAGGTGGAGCTTGCCCAGCTTCAATACCGCTTGCCGCGCCTCTTGGGCACGGGCCTCGCCCTCTCCCGTCAGGGCGCGGGCGTGGGGGCCCGAGGCCCCGGCGAAAAGAAGCTGGAGATCGACCGCCGCCGCATCCGCCGCCGCATCTACGAATTGAAGGAGGAGCTGAAGGAGGTGGAGGGCCAGCGGTCCCTCCGCCGCACCGCCCGGAAGCGGACTGGCGTGCCCCTCATCGCTCTCGTCGGTTACACCAACGCGGGGAAGAGCACCCTTTTGAACGCCCTCACCAACGCTTCGGTCCTGGCGGAGGACAAGCTCTTCGCCACATTGGACCCGGTGGTCCGCCAGATCACCCTGCCCCAGGGCACGGCCTGCATCCTCAGCGATACCGTGGGCTTCATCAACAAGCTGCCCACGGACCTGATCGAAGCCTTCCGCTCCACCCTGGAGGAGGTCCGGGACGCTGACCTCATCCTTCACGTCATCGACAGCAGCTGCCCTCACTACGAGGTCCAGATGCAGGTGGTGGGGGAGGTGCTCACCTCCTTGGGCGCCGGGAACACGCCCCGCATCGACGTGTACAACAAGGTGGACAAGGAGGGGGCTCTGCCCGCTCATCGGGGCGATTTCGTCCACATCAGCGCCCTCACAGGACAGGGCCTCGATGACCTTCTCGCCAGGGCCGAGGACAAGCTCAACCAGGGCCAGCGGCTCATGGAGCTGTTCATCCCCTATGAAAAGTACGACGCCATGCAATCGCTTCGCGCCGCGGGCAACATCCTGGAAGAGACCCACGAGGAGACCGGCACTCGCATCAAGGTCCTCATCGCCGAGGACAAGCTCTGGAAAGTCAAGCGGGGCCTGGAGTAAAGAAACACATCCTATACAAACAGGAGGGAAACACGATGATCGAGGTAAAGGGACGCTGGGCGCTGATCACCGGGGCCAGCCGGGGGATCGGGTACGGTGCGGCGCTGCTCATGGCGGAACGGGGCTGCAATCTGATCCTGCATGGACGGCAGGAAGCGCATCTCGAAAAGGTGCTGCAGGCTGTACGGGCGCGGGGCGTCTCAGCACGGACCGTAGCCGCGGAGCTGTCGGATATAGACGCTGTAAAGGACATGCTTCAAAGAATCGACAACATGGCCTTGCCGGTGGACATCGTGCTCAACAACGCCGGTATGCAGGTGGCCTACCGTCAGGACCCGCTGGCGACGCCGCCTTCGGATTATGAGTGGAGCTTTTTGATCAATACCATCGCACCCATGACGATCACGTACCATTTCCTGGGTCAGATGGCCGAACGGGGCTTCGGCCGCATCGTCAACACCACCAGCGGCATCCGGCGGGAACCCCAGCAGGCGGGCTATTCCGCCAGCAAGGCCGCCCTGGACAAGGTCACTATGGATCTTGCCGCCATCTACGACGGCACGGACGTGGTGATCAGCCTCACCGATCCGGGCTGGTGCCGCACGGATCTGGGCGGGCCGCATGCGCCTAACGCACCCGAGAGCTCCCTGCCCGGCGTGGTGGTGGGCGCCTTTGTAGACGATAAGCGGTCCGGGCGCTGTTTCGTCGCCTCCGATTTTTACGGCATGACCCTGGAGGAGGCGGTGGCTCGCGCCAAGGATATCCCGGTGTATCTGGGTTCTCTGGACTGAACGACGGCCATGAACGACCTGTTTATCCGGGCGGCCTATATGGATTGGGACGGGATAGGGAAGGACAGCTACCTCTGGAACATCGACGCCATTGCGGGGGTGGATCGGGTGGACTTTGACAGCCCCGTCACCTGCTTCGTAGGAGAAAACGGCAGCGGCAAATCCACCCTTCTGGAGGCCATGGCCGTGAGCTATGGCTTCAATCCCGAGGGCGGCACCAGGAACTATTCCTTCTCCACATTCGATTCCCATTCCGAACTGAATCAGCATTTGCGCCTCATTAAGGGACCGAAAAAGGCCCGGTGGGGGTACTTCTTACGGGCGGAGAGCTTCTACAACGTGGCCACGGCGGAGGCAGAATACAGTCAAAGCGGCGGCACGCCCCAACACCTTCACGAAAAGTCCCACGGGGAGAGCTTTTTAGCCACGGTGCAAAACAACTTTCGGGGCGGCGGGGTCTACTTGCTGGACGAGCCCGAGGCGGCCCTGTCCCCCCAGCGGCAGCTGACTCTGCTTAGGGAGATCCACCTCTGCGCCCAGGCCGGGGCTCAGTTCATCCTCGTCACCCATTCGCCCATCCTGCTGGGGCTTCCGGGCGCCGCCATCCTCTCCTTCGACCATGGGCCCCTCCATCCCATCGCCTACGAGGACACGGACAGCTATCAGATCACCAGCCTCTTTCTCTCCGACCGCGAGCGCATCCTGCGCAGCCTGCTGGAGGAGTAAACCTCGCGGGACGGGCAAGCCCGTCCCCTACAGTGCCATAAAGCATTTTTCGACAACACTGGTTTCGCCTCATATCATAACTCTATGGGCGATTCGCAATCGCCCGAAAACACACTATGAAAAAGAGAATTATGTGCAAAACATAGTCCTCAGACTTTTTTTGAGTGTTTTTAGTGTTCGTTCGACATAAACTGGATTTCCTTTTGATACTGCCAACGTAAGTCTTTTCTTCTTGAATCCTTTTATTGGATGTTATATAATAAAACACAATTCTTTTCTTATAACACGCAAAACTTGGGGGATGAGAAAATGCCGATTTTCATTAAAAAGCTACAAATAATCATCATGTTGGTACTATCTGGGCTTCTATTGGTTGGATGCACACAAATGGTTGCTCAAAAGTCAGCAGATACAGTTGTTACAGCCATCATCTTTCAGGCAATGGGTTTGAAAGCAACCGACTCGGCGGTGGTTTTAGGAAATGCTGAATCTGATGGGCCTTCAGAGAATGACCGAAAGGGTTTAGCGTCCATCGCGGCAGGCTTTTCTCACACCGTTGGTCTGAAAACTGACGGCACCGTCGTGGCTGTCGGCGATAATTCGCTTGACCAGTGCGATGTTTCCAGCTGGACAGATATTGTGGCCGTTGCAGCAGGTTGGTATCATACTGTTGGACTGAAAGCGGACGGCACAGTGGTAGCTGTCGGCTGGCAAAAAAACGGTCGATGTGCTGTTTCCGATTGGAAGGATATTGTTGCTGTCACGGCAGGTGGCGGTCACACCGTGGGCTTAAAGACGGATGGCACAGTGGTGGCCGCAGGGAAAGGAAACCATTGCAACGTATCTGACTGGAAAGATATCGTGGCCATCTCGGCCGGCCGCCTTCATACCGTTGGCTTGAAAGCGGACGGCACAGTGGTGGCAATTAGTGATGAGGATGAATATGGCCAATATGGTGAATGTGATGTCTCGGATTGGAGGGACATCGTGGCTATCGCGGCAGGCTACAATCATACCGTGGGGCTGAAAGCAGACGGCACAGTGGTGGCCGTCGGAAGCAACAATGCCGGTCAGTGCAACGTGTCTGAATGGACGGATATCGTGGCTATTTCCGCCGGTTGGCGTCACACGGTAGGATTGAAGAAAGATGGTACAGTGATGGTATCAGAGTATCTAGAAGACAGAATAAGCTATGAGGGTCAGTGCGAGACCTCTGATTGGAGAGACATCGTGGCTGTCGCAGCAGGAAACATGCACACCGTGGGGCTGAAAGCAGATGGGACCGTGGTGGTGACAAGCGATTATTGGGATGTGTCCGACTGGCGGGACATCCGCGTGCCCGAGAAGTAGCGTTCGTTCTTCCCCGCTATCATCCTGAACCGCAAAGCGGTGAAGGATATCTGATCAGTGCTGGTATAAACGAAATGCTTTTGCATGTTATAAGCTTTTGCTTTCAGAGATCCTTCGACTTCGCCTGCGTCTTCGCTCAGGATGATAAGCAAGGGGGACGGGCAGGCCCAATACGCGCCAAACCGTAGGGGATGGGCTTGCCCATCCCGTTTTGTCGCTTGTGCGAACGCCACGGAATCATGCTGGTATGTTTGCCTACTGTCGTAGGGGCGATTCACGAATCGCCCGCCGCTCGTGCGAAAGTATCGTGTGCCCAACGGGCCGTTCATGAACGGCCCCTACGAATGCGTGAGGTCTGATCGTGAGGGTTTTCACCTTCCCGCCACAATTCCCCATTGACAATCGCGCATATATGTCTATAATAGTTAACTGATTAACAGTTAACTATTTACTTTTATGCAGAAAGGGAACGATTATGCAAGTTGAGGAGCTGTCCAAGAAGATGGCCCTGGTGAACGCCCTCCGGCGCACGGCCCTGAACCGGGAGCGGGAGCGGCTGGGGCAAAAGCTGATCCCCGTGCCCCTCATGGCCTACATCCTGGAGCATCCCGGGTGCACCCAGGGGGAGGTGGCCGAATGGCTCTACATCTCGGCGGCCTCCGTGGCCACCAGCTGCAAGCGCCTCGAACAGGAGGGCCTGCTGGAGCGGCGGGTGGACCCGGGGAACCGGCGGAAGAACCAGCTGTTCGTCACCGAGGCGGGGGAGACCCTGACCCGGGAGAAGCGGGCCATGCTGGATCGGGTCAACGCCCTCGCCTTCGCGGGCATCGACGAGGGGGACGCACAGGCCTTCGCCCGGGTGCTGGACAAGATGATGGACAACCTGGGCGGCCGGGGCCTGAGCCCCAACCAGGTATTCGGCTCCCTTATGGAAGCGGACAAACGGAAGGAGAAGAAATGAAGCACACCATTCAACGGCTGTTGGGCTATGTGGGCAGGTACAAATACCCGGCCTTCTTCACCATCTTCTGCATGATCGGTGAGGTGGTCTTCGAGGTGCTGATCCCCAAATACATGGCCCTGCTCATCGACAACGGCATCAGCCTGGGGGACACGGCCTACGTGTACCGCATGGGCGGCGTCATGATATTGCTGACCCTGGGCGCCATGGCCCTCGGCATGCTGGGCGTCGTCTTCGGGGCGCGGTCCTCCACGGGCTTTGCCATGAACCTGCAGAACGCGGTCTTTGGGGCGGTGGAGGAGTTCTCCTTCAAGAACACGGACCATTTCACCACCCCGTCCCTGATCACCCGCATGACCAACGACATCACCAACGTGCAGCAGTCCTTCCAGATGACCATCCGCCTGGCCATGCGCTCCCCAGCCCAGCTCATTTTGGCCACCTTCATGGCCATCCGCATTTCCGGGCGGCTGTCGCTGGTGCTCCTGTGCGCCCTGCCGGTGCTGGCCCTGTGCCTGGCCCTCATCGCCAAGATCACCTACCCCCGCTTCATCGCCATGCTCCACCGGTACGACGACATGAACGGGTCCACCCAGGAAAACCTGATCGGCATCCGAGTGGTGAAGGCCTTCGTCCGGGGGGACTATGAAACGAAGAAGTTCCAGAAGAGCGCCCGGGACGTGCGGGACGCCCAGTTCAACGCGGAGAAGATCCTGATCCTCAACGGGCCCCTCATGACGCTCACCATGTACGCCTGCATCCTGGCGGTGGTGGGCATCGGCAGCGGCCACGTGGCCACGGGCCAGCTGACCTCCGGCGAGCTCATCAGCTTCATCTCTTACATCAGTTCCATCCTGATCTCCCTGATGATGCTCAGCATGTATTTTATGATGCTCATCATGTCCTCCGCGTCCGCCAAGCGTCTCGTGGAGGTCCTGGACGAGGTGCCCGACATCGACGAGAACCGGTCCTCCACCCGGGAGGTGCAGGACGGCTCCATCGACTTCGAGCATGTGAACTTTTCCTACTCCGGCAGCAACGAGAACCCCACCCTGACGGACATCGACCTGCACATCCGCAGCGGGGAGGTCATCGGCGTCATCGGCGGCTCCGGCAGCGGCAAGACCAGTTTGGTCCAGCTGATTCCCCGGCTCTACGATGTCACCGCCGGTGAAGTGAAGGTGGGCGGTGTCAACGTGAAGGACTATTCCACCGACGCCCTTCGCGGCGTCATCGGCATGGTGCTCCAAAAGAACGTGCTCTTTTCCGGCACCATTCGGGACAATCTGAAATGGGGCGATCCGGACGCCACACAGGAGCAGATCGAGGCCGCCTGCCGGGCCGCCTGCGCCCACGACTTCATCCTGTCCTTCCCCAAGGGCTACGACACGGACCTGGGGCAGGGGGGCGTCAACGTGTCCGGCGGTCAGAAGCAGCGGCTGTGCATCGCCCGGGCCCTGCTGAAGAATCCCAAGATCCTCATCCTGGACGACTCCACCAGCGCCGTGGACACTGCCACGGATGCGGCCATCCGGGAGGCGTTCCGTACCATCTGCCCCGATACCACCAAGATCATCATCGCCCAGCGGCTCAACTCCGTCATGGACGCGGACAGGATCGTGGTCCTGGACGAGGGCCGGATCAACGACGTAGGCACCCACCATAGCGTGAAAAACAAGTTTTTCACCCCGGCAGTTTGTGCCTTCGCTGCGGACCAGCGCAGCGATTTTGCAAGCAAAACCGGCAAAACTGCCCAACAAGGAAGGGGGGATCTAAATGGCTAAAGGCTTTGCAAAGCCCCAAAACGTGGGCAAGACCTTTGCCCGGCTCTTCGGCTACCTCCGGCCCTACCTGGGCAGGCTCCTGCTGGTGGCTTTGTTCCTGCTCATCACCAGCCTGAGCGGCGTCATCGGCACCTATCTTTTGAAGCCCATCTTCAACATCGCCGCCGACATGTTCCGGACCGGCAGCCGGAATTTCGGACCCATCCTTCGCAACATCGTGCTGCTCGCCGCGGTGTACGTGGCGGGCGTGGCGGCCAACTACGGCGTCAATCGGCTGCTCATGGGCATGAACGTCCGGGTGCTCTGCGACATCCGCTCGGAGATGTTCGAGCATCTCGAGAAGCTGCCCCTCAAATACTTCGACGGCCGCACCCACGGCGAGATCATGAGCCGGTTCACCAACGACACCGACACCCTGCGGGAGATGCTATCGAACGCCCTCCCCAACATGATCAGCAGCACCGTGACCCTCCTGGGGGTCCTGGTGGCCATGTTCCTTATGAACTGGAAGCTGACCATCTTGGTGCTGGTCATCCTCTTCGTCATGACCGGCCTTGTGGGCCGCCTCACCAAGCTCAGCGCCAAGTACTTCCGGGCCCGGCAGGCCGCCATCGCCGCCGCCAGCGGCTACGTGGAGGAGCACTTTGAGGGCCAGCGGGAGGTAAAGGTGTTCTGCCATGAGCGGAAGGTGAAGGCGGAGTTCGGGCAGCTGGCCCAGAACCTGCGGGACGCCGCCGCCAAGGCCAACTCCTACGGCATGATCCTCATGCCCATCATGGGCAACACCAGCTACATCCTCTTCGCCGTCAGCTATCTGCAGTACAGCAAGCAGATTGCCCGGCCCATCAACATGATCTCCCAGCAGGTCACGGGCGTCCTCAACGCCCTGGCTGGCGCGGAGCGCATCTTCGATCTCATGGACACCCCCGTGGAGGTGGACGAGGGGAAATACACCCTGGAGAAGGTGGGGAAGGAGCAGTGGGCCTGGGTCCGGGGCGACGAGCGCATCCCCCTGAAGGGCGACGTGCGCTTCGACCACGTGACCTTCTCCTACGACGGGAAGGTGGACGTGCTGAAGGATCTGAGCCTCTACGCCAAGCCCGGCCAAAAGATCGCATTCGTGGGCTCCACCGGCGCGGGCAAGACCACCATCACCAACCTGATCAACCGGTTCTACGACGTGCAGACCGGCGCCATCACCTACGACGGCATCAACGTAAAGGATATACGGAAGGACGACCTCAGGCGCTCCTTGGGCATGGTGCTGCAGGACACCCACCTGTTTACCGGCACGGTCATGGAGAACATCCGCTACGGCCGCCTGGACGCCACGGACGAGGACTGCATCGCCGCCGCGAAGCGCAGCAACGCCCACTTCTTCATCTCCCACCTGCCCGAGGGGTATAACACCGTCCTCACCGCCGACGGCGCGAACCTCTCCCAGGGCCAGCGGCAGCTCATCGCCATCGCCCGGGCCGCCGTGGCGGACCCGCCGGTGCTGATCCTGGACGAGGCCACCAGCTCCATCGACACTCGCACCGAGGCCCACATCGAAAAGGGCATGGACGAGCTCATGAAGGGCCGGACCGTGTTCGTCATCGCTCACCGCCTCTCCACCGTCCGCAACGCCAACGCCATCATGGTGCTGGAGCACGGCGTCATCATCGAGCGCGGCGACCATAGGGCCCTCCTGGACCAGCAAGGGCGGTATTACCAGCTCTATACGGGCATGTTTGAGTTATCTTAATCGGAATCATTTATATTTCGATCCTTTTTCCAGAAAGAAAAAGGACCAAAAAGAACTTTAGGAATACAAAAAAGCTTAGGAATTCTACTTTGTTAGTCTTCCTGAGCTTTTCTTTTTGCGCCGCTTTTTCTCCTGAAAAGAAAAAGCGGCAGATAAGCAATTTATAAAATTGATTTGCAAAATATAGTTGACAAATCCGAAAATGCAATATATACTGTACACCGTCAGGAGGGAAACGTCATGAGAAACCTGAAGCTGAAATTCAAGCGCATCGAGCGCGGCATGTCGCAGACGGAGCTGGCGCAAAAGGCCGGCGTGACCCGGCAGACCATCGGGCTTATCGAGGCGGGGGAGTTCAACCCCTCCATCAAGCTGTGCGTGGCCATCTGTCGGGCCCTGGGCGTCACACTGAACGATATCTTTTGGGAGGAGGAAGAAAATGAAACAGTGGAAAAATAATCTGGACGAGCGGCAGGAGCAGGCTCTGGAAAAAATCGAAGGCAAAGGGTGCTGGCTGGCCTTCTGGGGGCTGCTGATCGCCCTTCTGGTGCAGCTGGTGGTGTTTCGAACGGACTTCAAGCCGATGATCGGCGAAGCGGCGGTATTTCTGATCCTTTCGGGCTATCTTGCGGTGGGATGCCTGCGGCAGGGGATCTGGGACAGGCGCCTGCAGCCCAATCTCAAAACGAACCTGCTCGTCTCCCTGGTGGTGGCCCTGATCGTTGGGGCGGTGAACTTCGTGGTGATTCTCATCCAATTCCCCAGCGTGACCGCCCGCGGGGCGATAACGGCCCTCATCTGCATGGGGATAACCTTCCTTTTCTGCTTCGGGGTCCTTTCCCTGTTTGCCCGTGTCTACAAAAAGAGGCGCCAGGCCTTGGAATCCGAGCCGGAGGAGTGAGCGGAAGGATTGAAAGCTCGCACCCTTTCTTGAAAGAAAGGGTGCAAACCCAAAGAACCTCAGGAATACAAAAAGCTCAGGAATACTACTATATCAGTCTTCCTGAGCTTTTCTTTTTGGGCGACTTTTTCTTTTCACTGAAAAGAAAAAGTCGCAAAGAAAGAATCTTACTCTCCCCTGAACACGATGCCTTCCACCGGGTCCGCGCTCTCGATGATGGCCAGGGACTCCACGTGATAGCCCGCGTCCCGGAGCTTCTGGCCGCCGGGCTGGAAGCCCTTCTCCACGGCCGCGCCGATACCCACCAGCTCCGCCCCGGACTGGTTCACGATCTCGCATACGCCCCGAAGCGCCTCGCCCATAGCGAGGAAGTCGTCGATGACCAGCACCTTGTCGTCCGCATGCAGCCACTGGCGGGACACCAGCAGCGTCACCTTCTTCTTGTAGGTATAGGACATGATCTCGCTCTGGAAGAGGCCGCCCTCGATGTTGTCGGACTTGGCCTTCTTGGCGTAGAGCAGGGGGACCCCCAGATCCGCGGCCACGGCGGAGGCGAGGGCGATGCCGCTGGCTTCCACGGTCATGACCAGGGTCACCTTGGAGGTGTCGAACCGGCGGATGAACTCATGGCTCAGCTCGTGCATGAGCTGCATGTCCACCCGGTGGTTGAGAAAGCCGTCGATCTTGATGATGTTCCCGGGCAGGACCCGGCCCTC
>CACWJZ010000039.1 GCA_902761365.1 uncultured Eubacteriales bacterium
CCAGCTGAGCCTTCTTGTGGTTGGCGGCATTCTTATGGATGACGCCCTTGGCAGCTGCCTTATCGACGGTGCTCACGGCTTTGAGATAAGCGGCCTCGGCGGCTTCCTTATCCTCACCCTGGAGCGCTTCGTCAAAGCGACGCAGAGCGGTCTTCAAAGAGGACTTATCCTCGCGGTTGCGAAGATTCTCCTTCTTATTGGTGCCTGCACGCTTCATAGCAGATTTGATGTTTGCCACAGCATTTACCCCCTATAGATAATTGTCCTTTACACGAACCTCGTTATTATACTAAAGGACTTTCCAAAATGCAAGCCCTAATTTTATCTTTTTGCAAGGCTTTTTTTCGGTCCATGGAGGTCCCGTCGCGGTGCCGCGGGCGATTCGTGAATCGCCCCTACGATGACCGCCCATCAATTGGCCGCCAGGGCCAACATCGCGCTTTCCCCTTTGTCATCCTGAGCGGAGCCGAAGGATCTTACGAACGGTGCTGGATGTGGCGAGGGGCTTTTTCCGCCGCAAGCTTTTGCGTTCAGAGGTCTTTCGACAAGCTCAGGATGACAAATTTTTGGTAGGGCCCCTTCTTTCGGGACGGGAAAGCCCGTCCCCTACGGTGTGGCCATCATCGGGTAGCAAGGGCCATCATCCCTTTGCGGCGCAGCCGCAGAACATCACAACAAAAGGGAGGGGCAAGCCCCTCCCTACGGTTGCGAGTAAGGTTGCGGTGGGTCACGGGTTTTCGGCGGGGCGGTCGGGAACCGGGAAGGCCATGAGGTAGATGGTGACGGGGTCATTCCCGGCGATGGTCAGGCGCAGGAAGCCGTCGCTTTGGAGGGCGAGAGTCAGAGTCATATCGCCCTCGGTCAGGGTGAGAGTCCCGTTCTCCAAGGTGAAGTCCCGGATCACGTTGCCGAAGCGCTGGCCGCCCAGGGCCGCCTTGAGGCCGTCGATGTAGAGCTTGGCGTCTTCGCCCAGGGACTCAGCCAGGATGGTCCCGTCGCCCACGGCCACATACTGGGCCTTCCAATAGCCGTTGAAGCTCCCCTCCTTCGCGTCCGAGAGCAGGTCGGCGGGCACATAGGTCACCGGCTTCTCCCGGGTGAAGAGCAGGTCCAGGGCGTCGAAGCGGAGCGCGTCGTTCACGGGGGTGATGGCGGCCTCCTCGCTGCTATCCAGGAACAGCTGGCCGTCCCTGGCCTCCCACTGGCCCTTCTGGGGCTCCGCGCCGGGAACGGAGAGGACATAGGCCCCGTCCTCGGACAGGGTCAGGGAGATGAGCAGGCCCATCTCGTCGGCGAACCAGTCGCCGATCACCCGCTCCGCCAGGGGCTTGTACTCGTCAGGTAGGGGCTCATATTCGGGCTCCTCCGGCTTAGGCGGCCGGGTAGGCTCGGGCGTGGGTTCGGGGGTAGGCTCGGGCGTGGGTTCGGGGGTAGGCTCCTCCGTGGGCTCAGGCGCAGGCTCAGCCGTGGGCTCGGCGGTGGGCTCAGACGTGGGCTCTGTCGTCGCCTCGGGCTTGGGCTCTGCGGCGGGTTCGGCCACTGGCTCCGCCGTGGCGGCGGGGGCGGCGGTCTCCTGGGGCGCCTTGGCGGCACAGGCTGCCGAGAGCAGCAACAGCAGCGCCAGCAACAGGGCGAATGTTTTCTTCATATCGATTCTCCTTTCGGATGATGGTCGTTTTTCGGCTTTCTTGTGAAGGAAAGGCTTAGCATACAGGGATCATCCATCGTTACATTGTTTTTAAAATTATAGAATACTACCATTTTACATGAATTGTGGCCGTTCTGCCGAGGGCATCTGTAATAACAGCATAAGCTACTGTGGATTCAGACGCTTTCTTCCATGCTTTTTCATCCTCCGAATAATATGTGTAATCCCAATGAGGCGGGACAGATGCATGGAAATTGGACGCTTCCTCAAGCGTATTTACAGTATATGTATTCCACAATATCGTCTTGGGGTCGTTCATTTGTTTCACCGAAAGATAGACCTGTATCTTGTAGGGTGCTACGCCACCTTTGATATGGAGATTGTAGGAATAATCGTCATTGCTCCAATGGGTCATTTCAGTTGAAGAAAGCAACCGCTCATAGGCCACAGCAACCTCGCTCCAAGTATAGGAGCCGGTGGCGGTGTCGGTGACCTTGCACCGGTACTCGCCCACGAAGTAACCCGGGTAGGACTGAATGTCGGCGGCGTAGATGGTCCAGCTGCCGCCGAACTTACGGGTGTACCAGTCGTATCTCAGGTTGCTGTCGTCCCCGGTGCCGGAGATGGCCCGGCACTTGAGATCGATCCAGCGCACGTCCGTGTCAAGCTCCCGATAGCGGGTGGGCTGCTCCACGATCAGGGGGACCTTGCCGGTGTAGGTGACCGTGATCGACTTGGACTGGATGGACTGGTTGGCGGAATCCTTGACGGTGCAGGCATAGACCCCGGGCGTGTTGACGGAGATCACGTCCGCATTCCCCCCGACCTTGAACCATTTGTCGCCGTTCTGATAGGTCCAGGTGTAGGTATAGGGCTCCTGGCCGCCCTCCGCGGTGACGGACATGTTGGCCGAGCCATAGAGCCGGGTGATGGCGGAGGTCTCGGTCTGGCTCGTGATGCGGAAGTCAGACTTCTCGAAAACGACAGAGTCCGAGATGGCGGTATGGCCATTGGCATCCACGACGACGTAGAAGTAGCTGCCGGGATACCAAATGCGATAGGAATTCGACTTCGAATCGTAGGTTTCATCCCTGTTCTTCAACCAGTACCAATACAGATTATAAGTATAAGGCCCTTCGCCGTCCGCCAAGACGATGTCGGCGGTGGCATAGCCGTCTGTCGGGATCGTGTCGCCCTGGGGCTGCTTCAAGATGGTCAGGTGCTTTTCGCTGATGGTACAGGTGGCTTTGACCACCTCCCCATGGGCGTCCACGGCGTGGACGGTGTACTTGCCGGGGCCGACGTCATCCACATGGGAGCCGGGGTGATCGTCCACCAAGCCTTCGATGGAATCGATGGCGGTGCCGTCCTTGTCCCACCAGATCTCATAATCCGGCGTGCCACCGGTGAAGGCGGCCACGACCATGCCGGTCTCCTCGGGCCAGAGCTCGCAGTCCTTGGTGATCCGCACCAGACGGAAGGGCTCCTCGTCGTAGACCTCACAATATTCGGAGGTGGCCGTTTCGCCGGTGACGTTATCCGTGACGATGCAGTAGCAATAGCAGAGGCCGGGCTCCGTGGCCGGGTAGGATTGGCCCTCCCCCAGGATGCCCATCTCGCTGTCGTACCAGCGGTAGGTATAGTCGCCAGAGCCGTCGATGGCTTCGCAGTAGAAGTGGGGATCATCCAGTTGCAAATTCACGTTGTCCGGCTGCTTGGCGATGGAGATCTTATAATCGACGATAGCTGTATTCGATTGAGCGGTGTTGCCCGCCTCGTCTTTCACGATGCACCAGTACCGCATGTCGCCGTCGGCGACCTCATAGTCCGGCTCGTTCTGCTCTCCGCTGGAATGGAGAAACATCCAGCTAATGATGTTTCCGACTGTTGAGTTCGCGTTTGGTCTGTATTTCCACTCGTAGGTATACGCCCCCTGGCCGCCGGACGCCGCCACATGCAGCAGGTGTGTATCGTCCCCGTATCGGGTGACGGCGCCGCCCACGGGCTGTTCGGTGATGATGAGGGGCGGAATGCTGGTCATGGTCCAGGACCCGGTGCTTAGGGACGCGAAGACCGCGTCCGCACTGGGAGGGATCTCCTCCGTTCTGGTGTGGCTGGGGTCGCGCTTGCAGGTGAAGGTGCGCTCCCCGGGCGTGAGGAGCCAGGGCGGCACGGTGATCGTTCCCTCGTCCCAATCGTGGTCCAGGGCGGGTATGGCCTCCTGTGCCTTCAGGACGGCTCCGCAGCGGGCGCACTTCTGGCCGTCGGTGAGGCCGGTCTCGGTGCAGGTGGCCGCCTTGCCCGGAATGGTCTCCGGCTGATGGCCCAGCGCAGGTATGGTCTCCTGGGCCTTCAGGACGGCGCCGCAGCGGGTACACTTCTGGCCGTCGGTGAGGCCGGTCTCGGTGCAGGTGGGCGATTTGCCCGGGATGGTTTCCGGCTGATGGCCCAGGGCGGGTATGATCTCCTGAGCTTTCAGAACGGAGCCGCAGCGGGTGCACTTCTGGCCGTCGGTGAGGCCGGTCTCCGTACAGGTGGGCGATTTGCCCGGGATGGTTTCCGGCTGATGGCCCAGGGCGGGTATGGTCTCCTGAGGCGTCAGGACCTCGCCGCAGCGTCCGCAGGCGATGCCGTCGGTGAGGCCGGTTTCCGTGCAGGTGGGCGCCTTGCCGGCTACAGGCTGGGGATCATGGCCCAGGGGCCTCGATTTCTCCGTGTATTTTTTGCCGCAGAGCGTACATTCCCAGGTCTTCTGGCCCCCCTTCGTGCAGGTGGGCTTCTTGTTCTCGATCACCTTCCAGTTGTGCCTATGTGTGTCGCCCTGCGGTGGCGAGGCATAGGTCTCATTGGGCAGGATCGCCAGCAGCAGCAGCGCGATCAGCAGCAGAGGAATGAATCTTTTCACGTGTTTCATTTGGTTCCCTCCTTTTCTCCATAGTAAAACAAAACGGCCTGAAATGGACCATTCATTTCAAGCCGCAACAAAGAACGCAGACAGAACAACAAGCATGAGATCTGTCCGTCTGTCCATATGGATGTCTGAGCATTTCGCGGAATATCATCGCCGTTACGCTCCTGTCGAACAAATATCATTTATATCATATCACGAACCGCGGGGTAAGGCAAGCCTTGCAAATTTTTTTAGGAAGTTTTTTGTTTCTTTTCAAGCATTCCCGGCCTTGTGCTTTGCCGACGGGTGGGGTATAGTGTTCCTATAGCAAGAAAGGGACCGCCCCCGGCGGTGGAAAGGACGAACTATGAGACCTGTGGAGCAAAAGGACATCTTGAACTATCGCTTTTTGTTGGACCCCCGGTATAACCCGGCCCACACCCGGGCGGCCTTCGTGGTGTCCACAGCCAACGAAAGCGAAAACAGCTACGAATCCCGGCTTTGGCTCTATGAGAACGGGGCTGTGAAGCAGCTCACGGACCTGGGCAAGGAGAAGGGCTACGTCTGGCTGGACGACGATCGGCTCCTGTTCCCGGCCGTGCGCTCCGCCGCGGAGAAGAAGCGGGCGGAGGCCAAGGAATCGTTCACTTCCTATTATATGTTGGACCTGCATGGCGGGGAGGCGCTGCCGTATTTCACGGTGCCCTTCGCCGTGAGCCAGCTGAAGGTCCTGGACGAGAAGCGGTTTTTGGCGGAGGGGAGCTTCGACAAGGCCCATCCGGACCTCTACGTTGCGGATGAGGATACCCGCAAGAAGGTCCAGAAGGAGCGGGAGGACGACAAGGACTATGAGGTCTTCGACGAGCTGCCCTTCTGGCACAATGGGGCGGGGGTCATCAACGGCCAGCGCCGACGGCTGTTCCTCATCACCCTGGACCCGCTGACCATTACGCCCGTCTCCGGCCCCGGGGAGGATATGGGAGGCTTCACGGCCCTGGGGGACGAGGTCTTCTATGCCGTTCAGGAGCGCGGGCCCAAGATGCTGCTCAAGTCGTTCACCCTCAAGGCCAGGCACCTGGTGACCGGCGAGACGCGGGAGCTGTTCCACACGGATGCCTTCATGCTTTCCCGGTTGGAGACCGTGGGCAGCCACCTGCTGCTCTTCGGCGGTGAGGGGAAGCGCTATGGCCTCAACGAAAACGACTATGTATATGAGATCGACCCCATCACCGGGGCGCGCAGGCTCCTGTATGCGGCGGAGTACAGCCTCTACAACAGCGTGGGCAGCGACTGCCGCCTGGGCGGCGGCCGGGAGAGCGTGGCGGTGGGGGAGAGCCTCTACCACCTGACCACCCGGGGCGGCGACGCGGTCCTTTACCGGCTGGACATGGACGGCACGGACACGCCCGTCTTCACCAAGGCAGGGGCCATAGACTGCTTCGACATGGCGGACGGCAAAGCCCTTTGCGTGGGCCTCTACGATATGCGGCCTCAGGAGCTGTACCTCTGCGACCTCAGTACCGGGGAAGCGAAGCGCCTCACCGACTTCAACGGCCCTGCATTAGCTGACACTTATGTGGCTCAGCCGGAGCCCCTCTCCGTGGAGAGCGAGGGGTTAACCATTCAGGGCTGGGTGCTCAAGCCCATGGATTACGACCCCGACAAGCGCTATCCCGCTGTGTTCGACATCCACGGCGGCCCCAAGACCGTCTATGGCCCCGTGTTCTATCATGAGATGCAGTATTGGGCGGGAAAGGGCTACTTCGTCTTCTTCTGCAACCCCAAGGGCAGCGACGGCGGCGACAACGTTTTTGCGGACATCCGGGGCGGCTACGGGGACATCGATTATAAGAACCTCATGGCCTTCTGTGACACAGTGCTGGACGCCTATCCCGCCATCGACCCCAAGCGGGTCTGCGAGACCGGCGGCAGCTACGGCGGCTTCATGACCAACTGGATCATTGGCCACACGGACCGGTTCTGCTGCTGCGCGTCCCAGCGGTCCATCTCCAACTGGCTCAGCTTCTGCGGCGTGTCCGACATCGGCTCCTACTTCGCCCCCGACCAGACCGCCGGGGACCTCTACGACGACCCCGCCACCCTCTGGGCCCAGTCGCCCCTCAAATACGCCAAGAACGTGAAGACGCCCACCCTGTTCATCCACTCCGACGAGGATTATCGCTGCCCCCTGGAGCAGGGGCTGCAGATGTTTTCCGCTCTTATCGACCGGGGCGTCCCTGCCCGGCTCTGCCTCTTCCACGGGGAGAACCACGAGCTCAGCCGCTCCGGGAAGCCCCTGCACCGCCTTCGCCGCCTGCAGGAGATTACAGACTGGTTCGACAAGTACAGCGCGGAGAAGTAACAAGAGGTACGCATGTTCGATGTGATCGTCGTCGGGGCAGGTCCGGCAGGCAGCACTGCGGCCAAAACGCTGGCGGAGAGGGGCCGCAAGGTCCTGCTGGCGGAACGGTTCAAAATGCCTCGCTACAAGTCCTGCTCCGGCCAGCTCATCCAAAGGACCCTGGATCTGGTGGAACGGTACTATGGCGAGCCGGTGCCCCGTTCGACCATGTGCACGCCTACGGAGAACCGGGGCGTGATCCTGACGGACGACAGGGGGAACCGCTTCCGCTTCGAGCAGAGCGGACGCAACGTCTGGCGCAGCGCCTTCGACAAATGGCTGGCGGACAAAGCTGCGGCGGCCGGCGCGGAGGTCCGGGAGGAGACGGCGGCCATCGCCTGTGAGGAAGAGGGCGGCGCCGTGGCCGTTACTTTGAAAAACAGGGAACGGGTGTACGTGGAACAGGCGCGATACCTCATCGATGGCGCGGGGGTCACGAGCACGCTGAAGCGGAAGCTGACGGGGAAGGCCCCTGAGCACATCATCATGTATCAAACCTACAACCGGGGCACCATCGATCTGGACCCCCATTTCTTCTATGCCTGGCTCCAGCCGGACCTGTCCCAATACGACGCCTGGTTCAACGTGAAGGACGGGCAGCTGGTGCTGGGGGTGTCCGTCCGGGACAACGAGCGGATAGATGAATATTTTACACGCTTTCTTGCATATATGCAGAAGAAGCATGGTCTGCGGATAGAAAGGGAACTGAAGCAGGATCGGTGGCTCCTGCATCGGGCGCGGCCCGGCTGTGCCATCGATCCCGGCATGGGACGGGTCCTTTTCGCCGGGGAAACAGCGGGTTTCCTCAACCCCATGGGCGAGGGCGTTTCCTCCGCCTTAGAGAGTGGGCATCAGGCGGCAATGGCTATCCTGGGCTGCTTTGACGATCCTCAGAGGGCCCTATCCGCTTATGAGACCGGCATAAAGCCTTTGCAGGACTACATGAAGCGGCAATGGCATCTGGTATCGGGCATGTCCGAAGCCTTTCGGGAAATGAAGCGATAGAACGGAGAGGAAAGAATGGTCATTCTGATCACCGGAGCCACCCACACGGGGAAGACGCTGCTGGCCCAGCGGATGCTGGAACGGTACGGGTATCCGTATCTCTGCATCGATCATCTGAAGATGGGCCTCATACGCAGCGGGCAGACGAACCTGACGCCCGAGGACGATGATGAGCTGACGGCGTACCTGTGGCCCATCGTCCGGGAGATGATGAAGACAGCTATTGAAAACCGGCAAAACCTCATCATCGAGGGCTGCTACGTGCCCTTCGACTGGCGAAAGGATTTCAACGAAGAGTATCTGTCCTCCATCCGTTTCCTTTGCCTGGCCATGACCGAGGGCTATATCGACGCCCATTTCGACGAGATCAGGGCTCACGGTTCGGATATAGAAAGCCGGCTGGACGATTCCGGCTGCACCGCCGAACACTTGAAAGAGGAGAACCGAAGATATGCTCGGGGCTTCCGGGCGGCGGGGGAGAAGGTTATCTGGATAGATGGGGACTACTTGAAAAGCATATCAGCGTTGTTGAATTGATTTTGCGGGACGGGTAAGCCTGTCCCCTGCATATACGGAAAGGCGGGCATCGGCGGGCCGATCGTGATCGGCCCCTACAATGCCTCAAGAAGGACTAACATGATTAACCGTAGGGGCGATTCACGAATCGTCCGTGAAAAAATGATTTACCCGGCGTGCATGAAACCGTAGGAGAGGGGCTTGCCCCTCCCGCGGAGCTGATTCCGTGGAGGGCACGACGCCCTCCTCTTTTTATTTCACAATGATGTTGCAATTGTGCGCATAGGCTATTCTTGACAGGGATAAAATCGGTGATATAATAGGCTTCAGAAATTAGCACTCAGGATAGTTGAGTGCTAAATATTCAACAGGAGGCAATGGAAATCATGCAACTGAAACCTTTGATGGACCGTGTGGTCGTGAAGCAGGTGGAGACGGAGGAAGTCAGCAAGGGCGGCATCATCCTCACCAGTGCGGCGAAGGAGAAGCCCCAGTTTGCGGAGGTCATCGCGGTCGGCCCCGGCGGCATGGTGGACGGCAAGGAAGTCGTCATGCAGGTGAAGCCGGGCGATCGGGTGGTGTACAGCAAGTACGCCGGCACCGAAGTGAAGCTGGACAGCGAGGAGTTCGTCATCCTCAAGCAGAACGACATTTTGGCCATCGTGAAATAACAGGAGGAACAAGCTATGGCAAAGCAGTTGAAATACGGCGAAGAAGCCCGCAAAGCGCTGGAGAGCGGCCTCAATCAGCTGGCCGACACCGTGAAGATCACCCTGGGGCCCATTTGGCGCGCCCCTCATCACCAACGACGGCGTGACCATCGCCAAGGAGATCGAGCTCGAGGACCCGTTTGAGAACATGGGCGCCCAGCTGGTGAAGGAAGTCGCCACCAAGACCAACGACGTGGCTGGCGACGGCACCACCACCGCCACCCTGCTCGCTCAGGCCATGGTCCACGAGGGCCTCAGGAACGTTGCCGCCGGTGCCAACCCTATGGGCATCCGCCGGGGCATCGAAGCCGCCGTCTCCGAGGCGGTGGACGGCCTCAAGGCCCACAGCAAGAAGGTGGAGACCAAGCAGGAGATCGCACAGGTCGCCTCCATCTCTGCCAGCGACAAGCGCATCGGCGAGCTCATCGCCGACGCCATGGAGAAGGTGGGCAACGACGGCGTCATCACCGTGGAAGAGGGCAAGACCATGAAGACCGAGCTTTCCGTGGTGGTGGTGGAAGGCATGCAGTTCGACCGTGGCTACTGCTCCGCCTACATGGTCACCGATACCGACAAGATGGAAGCGGTCCTGGACGATCCCTACATCCTCATCACCGAGAAGAAGATCAGCAACATCCAGGACATCCTGCCCATCCTGGAGCCCATCGCCCAGAGCGGCAAGAAGCTCCTCATCATCGCCGAGGATGTGGAGGGCGACGCCCTGGCGAACCTGATCCTCAACAAGCTCCGCGGCGTGCTGAACTCCGTGGCCGTGAAGGCCCCCGGCTTCGGCGACCGCCGCAAGGCCATGCTGCAGGACATCGCCATCCTGACCGGCGGTCAGGTCATCTCCGATGAGCTGGGTATGGACCTCAAGGAGACCACCATCGACATGCTGGGCACGGCCCGTCAGGTCAAGGTCAACAAGGAGAACACCGTCATCGTGGGCGGCGCCGGGGATCCCCAGGAGATCAAGAACCGGGTGAAATCCATCAAGGCCCAGATCGAGGAGACCACCTCCGACTACGACAAGGAGAAGCTTCAGGAGCGCCTGGCCAAGCTGGCCGGCGGCGTGGCCCTGATCTCCGTGGGTGCGGCCACCGAGGTCGAGATGAAGGAAGCCAAGATGCGCATCGAGGACGCCCTCGCCGCCACCCGTGCGGCCGTGGAGGAGGGCATCGTAGCCGGCGGCGGCGTGGCGCTCTTGAACGTCACCAAGCAGGTGGAGGCCCTCAAGGCTCGCACCACCGGCGACGAGAAGACCGGCGTAGACATCGTGCTCCGCACCCTGGAGGCGCCCATGCGCCAGATCGCCAAGAACGCCGGCGAAGAGGGCTCCGTCATCGTGGAGAACATCAAGCGCAGCAAGAAGCTGGGCTACGGCTTCGACGCCGCGGACAACACCTACGGCGACATGCTCCACAAGGGCATCATCGACCCCACCAAGGTGACCCGCTGCGCTCTGCAGAACGCCGCATCCGTGGCGGCCATGGTCCTCACCACCGAGTCCCTGGTCTGTGACATCCCCAAGCCCGAGCCTGCGGCCCCCGCACCCGGGATGGGCGGCGGCGACATGTATTGATCCCATCCCCAAACGGATACCGAAAAAGGAGCCTTCACGGGCTCCTTTTTTCTGTGGATATTCACAGAACGTTTTCAAGGCCGGTATCGTTCGCCCTTGCAAAAAAAGAGCAGGATGATGTATGATATTGACACCAAAGGAGGGGAAAAAGGATATGGGCCGCAAGACACGCCGCACGTTTCAACCTCGGTTCTTTCTATTTCTGGCGCTGTCCGTAGCGCTGGTGGTGGGCATCGTGATGCTTTCCTCGGCGGCCGTGGACTACTATCAGGAAAAGAAGAAGCAGAGCGAGCTGGATCTGCCCGTGAGCGCCAGCGCCTCTCCGGAGGCGGGCGAGCCCGGCGGCGAGGGGCAGACCTCGTCCGTGATCCAGAAGCGGCGTCTCAGCCAGGACACCCCCTATGTGGTCATGGGCGCCGATAAGGACGGCCTTGAATCCGCCGTCCGGGTGAACAATGACGAGAAGATCCGGGAGAGCGCGCCTCGGGAGATGGGCCTGGGCCTCATCAACAAGGACGCTTACACGGATATGACCGGCGTCATCACCTTCGGCAGCGGCCCCTATCGGGACAACTTCGCCTTCGGCACCGCCACCGTCACCCTGAAGAACCTGCAGATCACCTGGCAGTCCATCATCGGGAAACTGGGCGAATACGCAGGCACCTCCTGGACGGGCCAGCCCCTGCTGGTCAAGTGGAAGCCGGAGGTTTTGCCCACGTTGGGCGTCAGCGACATCTACAAGGCCAAGGAGGACTTCATCGAGGTCATCTATCCTGCGGCCGACGGCAACGTCTATTTCTTCGACTTGCTCTCCGGCGGCCAGACCCGCAATCCCATCCCGGTAGGCATCTCCATGTTCGGCACCGCGTCTTTGGACCCGGAGGGTCGTCCCATGCTCTATGTGGGCGCGGGCCTTATGAAGAAGAATGCCCGGGGCACCCAGGTCAGCTATTACTACGCCATCGACCTCATCAAAAACGAGGTGGCGTATGAGTTTGGCGGGCGGGACTACTTCGCCTACCGGAAGGAGTGGAATGCCTTCGACGCCAGCCCCCTCATCATCAACGACACCCTGATCCAGCCCAGCGAGGGCGGCATCATTTACTTTGTCACCCTGCGCACCAAGTACGACCCGGAGAAGGGGACCATCTCCATCACCCCCGGGGACCGGGTGAAGTATCGCTATACCGGCACGAACTATAACAGCGGCGACGCTACCGGCAAGCGCTGGTACGGGTTCGAGTCCTCACCGGCCGTGTTCCGCAACTATCTGTTCATCAACGACAACGGCGGCCATCTGCAGTGCATCGACACCAACACCCTGAAGCTCCTGTATGCCGTGGACCTGGGGGGTGACACGGACGCCTCTCCCGTACTGGAGGAGGACGGGGCGGCCAACACCCTGTTTGTCTATACCGCCAGCCAGACCAACGTCCAGGCGCCGGATCTGCCTGCAGGCTGGGGGTATGCCACGCTAAAGAAGATCAACGCTCTCACCGGCCAGGTGATTTGGTCCAAGGACCGCATCTCCTATGTGGGCAACGGCTCCTATAAGAGCGGCAGCCGGGCCACGCCCCATGTGGGCCGGGGCAACATCAGCAATCTACTGATCTGCGCCTTCGCCGGGGCGGGCATCCCCGTGGTGGACGACACGGGCGCGGTCAGCTCCTACACCTATGGCGGACGGCTGGTGGCCTTCGACAAGAGCGACGGCACCGTGATCTGGTCCATAGAGACCGACGGCAGCGCCGACTACGTGGCCTCCCCGCTGGTCATCTACACGGACCGAGGGGATGCCTACCTGGTGGCCTGCGACCGGTCCGGCAAGGTGAACCTGTACGACGCGGCCACCGGCGGCATGGCCCTGTGCACCTCCCTGGACCTGGGAGCTCGGATCGACTCCACGCCTGCGGCCTTCGGCAACTACCTGGTGGTGGGCACCACAGGCAAGGCTCCGGACGGCACCGAGACCACGCCCAAGATCTACTGCATCAAGATAGAATGAGCATAGATAGGGCACTGCAAACATAGCCTCTCCAAAAAGGGAGGCTTTTTTGGTATGCGCATTCTTTTGACGGGGCAGCCCAACTGCGGCAAGACCACCCTGTTCAACCGGCTCACGGGGCGGCAGGAACATACGGGGAACCGGGCCGGGGTCACGGTGAGCTGTGCCCGATCGCGGCTCAGGGGCACGGGGGAGGAGCTGGTGGATCTGCCGGGGCTGTACAGCTTCACAGGCGGCGGCCAGGACGAGCAGGCAGCGCGGCAGGCTATTCTGACCGAGGACCCGGACCTTATCCTGAACGTGGTGGACAGCACGGCCCTCGTCCGCGGCCTGACATTGACGCTGCAGCTTCTGGCTCTTAGGCGGCCCACGGCGGTATTGCTGAATATGGCGGACGAGGCGCGAAAGAAGGGCATCCATATTGATGCAAAACAGCTCGCATCCCGGCTTGGGGTACCGGTATATGCCATCAGCGCCCGGACGGGGGAGGGGCTGGATGATCCCGGACGGCTTATCCGGGACGGCCGAGTTTCCAGCATGCCCGTACCGGAGGATCAGGAGCGGCTGTTCCGCCTGGCCAGGGAGATAGGGACGGCGGTCACGACGCGGGCCAAGGGGCCCGAGCGGCAGGAGGCGGACCGGTTGCTGCTTCATCCCTTCTGGGGACTGCCCATCTTCGGGTTGATCCTGGGCTTTGTGTTCCTCATCACCTTCCAATGGATCGGCCTCTGGCTGAGCCGGGGCGTCGAGGGGCTGATGGCTATGTTGGGGGAAGCCCTGTCCGGCACCGCCGTGGACCTGCCCGTCCTCACGGAGGGACTGCTGGGCAGCGCCGGGTATGTGCTGTCCTTCCTGCCCATCATCACGGTGCTGTCCCTGCTGCTGACGCTGTTGGAGGACGTGGGGTATCTGCCCCGGGCGGCGTTCCTGTTGGATGTTTGGCTCAAAAAGCTGGGCCTGGACGGGCGGTGCGCGGTGCCCCTGCTGCTGGGGTTCGGCTGCTCCGTCCCGGCCATACTGGCTGCCCGCTCCCTGCCGGAATATAGCCTCCGGCGGCGTACGGTCTGGCTGCTGCCCTTCGTGCCCTGCTCGGCACGGCTGCCCTTTTTGCTGCTTCTGGGCGGGCTGCTGTTTCCGACCCGCCCTGCCCGGGGCGCCCTGCTGTTCTATGGACTTAGTCTGCTGGCAGGAGTGATCTATGGGAAATTGGCCCAGGGCGACGACCGGCAGAGCGCCTTCTATGTGGAGCTGCCGCCCCTGCGATTGCCCCGTTGGCAGAGCGTGCTGAAGGAGACGGAGAAGCATGCGGATCACTTTCTGCGGCGGGCCGGGCTGATCCTGCTGCCCGTGGCGTTCGTGCTGTGGGCGACCTCCCATGTGGATCTGGGATTCCATCCCGTCCAGGCGGGGGAGGAGAGCCTGCTCTCCGCCCTTGGCCGACTGCTGTTGCCGGTGCTCCGGCCCATGGGGTTCGACGACTGGCGCACCGGGGTGATCCTGCTCTCCGGCATCGGCGCCCGCGAGACCATGGCATCCACGGCGGCCATGTTCCTGGGGGCGGGGCTGAGCCTGACGTGGGCGCAGGCCCTCGTCCTGGGGACAGTGGCGCTGTTGCTGCCGCCCTGCCTCGGCACACTGATGACCGTACGGGGAGAATTGGGACGATGGGAGATGCTGCGCATGCTCCTGTTCCAGTTGCTTCTCGCATGGGGCGCGGGGGTCGTTTTGCATGGGCTCCTGCATCTCGTGTCCCTCGTTTTCCCATGAAAGGGGAGAAAACCGGAAAAACCCAAAATGATTTTGCAGGCTGATGCTTTCTCTCTTGCATTTTCGCAGCGTTTGGAGTAACATGAACATGATATATATTGGAGAAGTTTATGAACCTGTTATTGACCAATGACGATGGTATCCGCTCCTCGGGCATCGCCGCGCTCCTGCGGGAGCTGGCCCCCGATCATCGGCTGTACGTGTCCGCTCCGGACCGTCAGCGCAGTGCCGCCGGCGCGTCCATGACCATCCGCGCCGACCTGACGGCGGAGCCCATGACCTTCCTGGAGTGGCCAGATGTGATAGCCTACGCCGTGTCGGGGACGCCGGTGGACTGCGTGCGGCTGGGCTTCGGCCATCTGTTTTCGGGGATCGACGCGGTGCTTTCCGGCATCAACCTGGGGCCCAACCGTGGCACGGACGTGCTCTATTCCGGCACCTGCAGCGCGGCCCAGGAGGCGGCCATCCACGGCTATCCCGCTCTGGCCCTGTCCCTGGACGGGCATCACGACCGGCCCTTCATCCACTTCGAGACCGCGGCTAAGCTTGCTCGACAGGGCTTGGAGTTGTTGCGGCAGCGGCCTCTGCCCTTCGGCGGGTATTACAGCATCAACGTGCCGGACCTGCCTGTGGAAGAGGTGAAGGGCATCCGATACGGGCATCTGGGCCAGGTGCTCTATGAGGCGGCCTATGAGGAACGGGTGGACGAGACCGGCAATAAGGTCTACTACGAATGCGGCGGACGCATCCCCAACGAGGACGAACCCCGGGATACGGACGAATACTGGCTCGCCCAGGGTTACGCCACGGTCACGGCGCTGGGCTTCGACTGTGCCATCCCCCTTTCTACAGGGGAAGAAGAGGAGATCACGAAACGACTGAAAGGCATGCCACTATGAACAATTTGCTGAACGAGATACAGAAGCGCCTGCCTTCCCTGTCCAAGGGCCAGCAGCGCATCGCCAACTTCATCATTGCCAGCTATGAGCAGGCCGCTTTTATGACCGCCGCCAAGCTGGGCGAGACCGTGGGTGTGTCCGAGTCCACGGTGGTCCGCTTCGCCTACGCCCTGGGGCTCGATGGCTACCCCGCGCTGCAGGATCGGATGCAGGAGATGGTCCTGGGCCGCTTGACCTCCGTGCAGCGAGCCCAGCTGGCCTCCGGCATCAAGAAGAACGAGGTCTTTAAAACCGTACTCAACACCGACATGAACTCCATCCGCACCACCATGGAGATGGCGGACGAGGAGCAGTTCGAGCAGGCGGTGGAGACCATCCTCCAGGCGCGGAAGGTCTATGTGCTGGGCCTGCGCTCCGCCATGCCCCTCGCTATGTTCCTGGCGTATTACCTCGATTATATCTGCGGCAACGTGGTCACCTTCTCAGCCAACATCCAGGACCTTCGGGAGACCATGGTCCGCATGGATCATCGGGATGCCTTCATCTGCATTAGCTTCCCCCGCTACAGCACCCGTACCGCCGAGGCCATGGCCTACGCCAAATCCCGGGGCGCCAGGACCATCGCGCTCACGGACAAGCTGGATTCGCCCATCGGCTCCATGGCTGACGTGGTCCTGCTGGCGAAATCCGACATGGCCTCCTTTGCCGACTCCCTGACGGCGCCCCTTTCGGTCATCAACGCCATTATCGTGGCCGCCGGGCTCCAGAGCGAGAACGAGGTGCAGGAGCATTTGCGGGAGTTGGAAAACGTGTGGAATCGAGATCAGGTCTATCTCACCGACGGAGGGGACGGCAAATGAGCGCCCTTTCCGTCGCGGTCATCGGCGGGGGTGCCGCCGGGCAGATGGCGGCTATCAAAGCTGCGGAGAAGGGCCATAGGGTCACCCTGCTCGAGAAGAACGAGAAGCTGGGAAAGAAGCTGTACATCACCGGCAAGGGTCGTTGCAACGTGACCAACGACGGCGGCCGGGACGGGTTTTTCGCCAATGTGATCCGCAATTCTCGCTTTCTGTACAGCGCCTATGCCGCCTTCAATGAGCGGGACATGATGGCCTTTCTGGAGCGGAACGGCTGTCCTGTGAAGGTGGAGCGGGGGCAGCGGGTGTTTCCCGCGTCCGACAAGTCCAGCGATGTGCAACGGGCTTTGGACAGGGCCCTGAAGGCGGCGGGGGTGACGATTCGCTTGAATACGGACGTGCGGGAGATCATGGCCGCCGATCGGGCCGTGACCGGCCTTTGTACCGAGCGAGGGGAGGAGCCTTTCGACCGGGTGGTCCTGACCACCGGGGGCCTCAGCTACCCGTCTACCGGGTCCACGGGGGCGGGCTTTGAAATGGCCAGGGCCCTGGGGCACACGGTGACGGACCTGCATCCCTCCCTGGTGCCGTTGGAGACCATGGAAAGCTGGCCCTTCGCTCTGTCGGGCATCACCCTGAAAAACGTGCGCCTCACGGTGCGCAAGGGCGGCAAGATCATCTATACCGAGCAGGGGGAGATGCTGCTCACCCACTTTGGCGTGTCCGGCCCCCTGGTGCTCACCGCCTCCGCCTATATCGCTGAGGACCCGGCGGGGACGGAGCTGTCCATCGACCTGAAGCCGGCTATCCCGGCGGAGGAACTCCACGCCCGGCTGCAGCGCCTGGTGCAGGAGAACTCCAAAAAGGCCGTGGGCGGGGCCTTCTCAGGCGTGTTGCCCACCAGGCTCCTGGACGCCGTCTTCGATCAGGCCCGCATCCAGCCCTGGGCACCCGCCTCGTCCTTCACCAAGGAACAGCGGACAGCGATGGTCAGCGCCCTCAAGGGCATGCCCCTGACCGTCAAGGGGACCCGGCCCTTCTCGGAGGCCGTCATAACCCGGGGCGGGATCAGCGTGAAGGAGGTCAAACCCTCCAATCTGGAATCCAAGATAGTGTCCGGCCTGATCTTTGCCGGAGAGATATTGGATGTGGACGCCTTTACCGGCGGCTTCAACTTACAGATCGCCTGGTCCACAGGCGCATTGGCAGGAGGCAGCATATGAACTTTACCAACGGTATCGCATTGGACGGCCCCGCAGGCGCGGGCAAGAGCACCATCGCCAAGATCGTTGCAAAACGCCTGGGCTTGCCCTATCTGGACACCGGCGCCATGTATCGAGCCATGGCCCTGTGTGCACTCTCCGAGGGCGTTTCCCTGACGGATGCGGAGAAGGTGGACGAGCTCTTGGGCCTGACGGACATCCGGGTGGTCTATGAAGCGGACGGGCAACACGTCCTGGTGAACGGCGCAGACGTGACGGGCCGCCTGCGGGAGGAGGAGATCGGCAAGGGCGCATCCCTCATCAGCAAGCTCAGGTGCGTCCGGGACAAGCTGGCCAGCATGCAGCGGGACATCGCCCACAAGACCCACGCAGTCCTGGACGGCCGGGAGATCGGCACCTTCGTTATCCCCGAGACTCCCTATAAGTTTTACGTCACCGCCACCGCCGAGGAGCGGGCGATGCGGCGTGTGCGCCAGCTGGAGGAGAAGGGGGAGAAGCCCGATTTTCAGCTGATCCTCCAGGACATCGTGGCCCGGGACTATCAGGACAGCCATCGGGACTACGCCCCCCTCAAACAGGCGGAGGACGCGGTGCTCATCGACACCACCCACATGACCATCGACGAAGCGGTGGAGACGGTCCTGCAGGCATTGGAGGCGAAGTAGATGCTGTATTGGTTTGGAAAGATCGTCATCACGCCCTTCTTCTTCCTTATCTTCCGGCCGGCGATCCATAATTGGAAGGGGCTCAGATCCCAGGGACCGGTCATGTATCTGTGCAACCACTTCTCCCTGGCGGACGCGGTGGCCCTGGCGGCCATCAGCCCTCGGGGCATCCGCTTCATGGCTTTGGAGTCTCTGTTCCAAAAACCCTTGGCTAACGCTTTCTTCCGTAGCCTGAACATGTTGCCGGCGGGGGAGGGCGGCGGGTCCCGGCTGGGCCCGGTGAAGCGGGCCATCGCCCTGCTCCAGGAGGGGTACGCTTTCGGCATCTTTCCCGAGGGTCATCGCTCCCCGGTGTACACGGAGATGGACGCCTTCGAAAAGGGCGCGGCCTTCATCGCGCTCCGCGCCAACGTGCCCATCATCCCCATCTATATGGACCCCCTGAGCTGGAAACGCATGCACCTTCGGGTGACGGTGGGGGAGCGGATCGTCCCGGAGGAAGTGAAGGAGAGCTGTCCCGGCCAAAAGGCGGTGGATGCTTTGACGGATCGGATCGTGGACACCCTCAACACCCTGCGGGAAGAGACGGAGGCTACCTACCCCCTGCGGCAGAGGCGGAAGGTATGAGGGTCATCGTGGCGAAGAACGCCGGGTTCTGCTTCGGCGTGCGCCGGGCGGTGGAGCTGGCAAGAAAGGAAGCTAAGGCGCGGGGAAGGGTCTATACCTGGGGTAAGCTCATCCACAACGAAGCCGTGGTCCAGTCCCTGTCCGCGGAGGGCATCCAGCCGGTGGAGACCCTGGACGAACTATCGGCGGGGGATACCCTCATCATCCGCGCCCACGGCGCGCCACCGTCCCTCTATGCGGCATGCGAAGAGCTGGGCATCCGCACCGTGGACTCCACCTGTCCCTTTGTAGCTCGCATCCATCCCATCGTCCAAACGGCGGCCCGAAGCGGCATCCCTGTGTACATAGCGGGCAAGCGCACCCATCCGGAGGTCATCGGCACCGCCGGTTGGGCGGAGGGCAAGGCTGTTATTTTGGAGACCCCGGCGGAAGCGGAACAGGCCGAGGTCGGTGAGGAAGGCTGCCTGGTGGCCCAGACCACGCTGTCGGAGCAGACCTTTGAGGAGATCACCTCCGTCCTGAGGCGTCGCGTGCCCCACTTGATGGTCCACAACACCATCTGTCGCACCACCCGTACCCGTCAGGAGGAGGCGGAAGCGCTCTCGAAGCGCTGCACGAAGATGCTGGTCCTGGGCTCCGGAGGAAGCGCCAACACCGTCGCCCTGGCGAATTTGTGCAAAATCCACTGTCCGGACACCAAAATGATAGACTGTATCGGCAAATTTCCTCTTGAATTATTCAAATTGGATGATATAATAGGATTGGTCACAGGCGCATCGACGCCAGACCCCATGATTAGGGAGGTTATACAAGGAATGAGCGAACTCGAAAAGACGACGATCGAAACCAATGAAGCGGAAGCTCCCGCCGAGGTTGTCGCCGAAACCACTGAACAGGCCGTGGAAGAAGCTGTAGTTGCGGCCGAAGAACCCGTTGTCGCTGCCGAGGAAAAGGCAGAGGAAGCCGTTGCTGAAGTAGAAGCAACGGCAGAAGAGACCGTGGAAGCCGCCGCTGAGGCCGTGCAGGAAGCCGCCGCGCCCGTGAAGGACGCCGCCGAGGATTTCCAGCAGGCCATCGACAGCTCCATCCGCCGGATCCGTCCGGGCCAGATCGTCACCGGCACCGTCATCGGCATCACCGACAGTGAAGTTTTGGTCAACGTGGGCTACAAGTCCGACGGCTACATCCCCCGCGCTGAGTTCTCCACCGATCCCGAAGCCGAGATCGACGTGAAGGAAGGCGAGGAGATCGATGTTGAGGTCGTCAAGGTGAACGACGGCGAGGGCAACGTCCTTCTTTCCCGGAAGAACGTCCAGAGCAAGAAGTTCTGGGACGATCTCATGGCTGAGGAGACCGAGGGCAAGACCCTTGAAACAGTGGTGAAGGAAGTCGTCAAGGGCGGCCTGATCGCCGAGATGGAGGGCGGTGTCCGCGCCTTCATCCCCGCTTCGCACGTTTCCACCAAATATGTTGAGAATCTCAGCGAGTACGTGGGCAAGACCGTGAAGGTCAAGGTCCTGGAGATCGACAAGCAGCGCAAGCGCATCGTGGCCTCCATCAAGCAGGTGCTTCTGGAGGAGGCCGCTGCCCGTGAGCAGGAGAAGTGGGATTCACTGGTGGTCGGCAGCAAGATCCACGGCATCGTCCGTCGGATCACCGACTTCGGCGCTTTCGTGGACATCGGCGGTCTTGACGGCCTCATCCATGTGACCGACGCGGCCTGGGGCCGGGTCAAGCATCCCTCCGATGTGCTCAGCGTCAACCAGGAGGTCGATGTGCTGATCCTGGGTGTGGACAAGGAGAAGAAGCGTATCTCCCTGGGCTACAAGCAACTCCAGCCCAAGCCCTGGACCATGGCCGGTGAGAAGTACCCCGTGGGCTCCATCGTGGAGGGCAAGGTGGTCCGCATCGTTCCCTTTGGCGCCTTCGTGGCTCTCGAGCCCACCATCGACGGTCTCATCCACATCTCTCAGGTGGCCACCCGCCGCATCGAGAAGGTAGAGGACGAGCTGAAGGTCGGCGACATCGTCCGCTGCAAGGTCCTTGAGGTCAACCCCGAGGCCAAGCGCATCTCCCTTTCCCGCAAGGAAGCCACCCTTGAGGAGCATCCCGAGATCGCAGAGCAGATCGCTGCGGAGAAGGCTGAGAAGGAGCGCATCTATCAGGAGCGCAAGGCTGCCCGTGAGAACGCCGCCCAGAACGCCGGCGAGCGCAAGCCCCGTGCCGAGCGGCCCGCTTCCAGCGAGCGCCCCGCGGGTGATGATCGTCGGGAGTCCCGGCCGGATCGCCGCCGCCGCAACAACGAGGACGGCGACTACGAGCTGCCCCCGGTGACCAGCACCACCACGAGCCTGGCTGATCTCTTCGCCGGCTTCAAGACAGAGGAGTAAGCCTCAACACAGCAACCAAGGAAGCAGACGTTTTCGAACGTCTGCTTTTCTGTTTCGCTTTCAACATTTTTCCAAAGGAAAGGATAGGCTTTCCTTGACAGGTCGCGGGGGAATGCCTATAATATATCTGGATTATAAGGGTACATATGTGCCCAAGAAAAAACAGGAGGATTATGGTATGGCAAAGACCATGACAATCGACGGGAACACTGCGGCAAGCCACGTGGCTTACGCATTCTCCGACGTTGCCGCTATTTACCCCATCACCCCTTCGTCTCCCATGGCGGAGGTCGCCGACGACTGGGCTGCCAACGGCAGGATCAATCTGTTCGGCCAGAAGGTCCGCATCGCTGAGATGCAGTCCGAGGGCGGCGCTTCCGGCGCGGTCCACGGCTCTCTCAAGGGCGGCGCGCTGACCACCACCTTCACGGCCTCCCAGGGCCTGCTGCTGATGATCCCCAACATGTACAAAATCAGCGGCGAGCTGCTGCCCGGCGTGTTCCATGTGTCCGCCCGTGCCCTGGCCACCCACGCTTTGTCCATCTTCGGCGACCAGAGCGACGTTATGGCCTGCCGTCAGACTGGCTTTGCCATGATCGCGTCCGCCTCCGTCCAGGAGGTCATGGACCTGGCGCTGGTGACCCATCTGTCCGCCATCAAGGCGTCCGTCCCCTTCGTCCACTTCTTCGACGGCTTCCGCACCTCCCACGAGGTCCAGAAGATCGAAGCCATCGACTATGAGGACATGGGCAAGCTCCTCGATTACGACGCGGTGAAGAAGTTCCGTGAGCGGGC
>CACWJZ010000040.1 GCA_902761365.1 uncultured Eubacteriales bacterium
TTGCCCATGACCTGCACGGCCACCATGCTCAGCTGCTCGCACTGGGTCGGATTCACCTTTCCGGGCATGATGGACGAGCCGGGCTCCAAAGCGGGGATGCTGATCTCGCTCAACCCGCAGCGGGGACCGGAAGCCAAAAGCCGGATGTCGTTGGCCATCTTCATGCCGTCGCAGGCGAGGGCCTTGACGACGCCGTGGACGGCCGTCAGCTCATCCAGACTGGTGAGCGCGTGATATTTGTTGGCGGCCGGCACAAAAGCCTTTCCGGTGAGAGCGGATATCTCCCGTGCCGCTTCCGCGTCAAAGCCCTGCGGCGCGTTCAGGCCCGTGCCCACCGCCGTTCCGCCCAGCGCCAATTCGTCCAGGGGTCCCATCAGGGCGCGAAGCATCTCCTCGTCCCGTTCCAGACTGGACCGCCAGCCGGAGATCTCCTGGGAGAAGCGGATGGGCACGGCATCCTGCAGATGGGTCCGGCCGGACTTGATGACGTCTTCGTTTTCCGCTTCCAACGCTTTGAGCGCCTGGATCATCCGGTCCACCGCCGGCAGCAGGCGGTCCTCCAGGGCGATCACGGCCGCAATCCGCATGGCGGAGGGAAAGGTGTCGTTGGAAGATTGGGACATGTTCACGTCGTCGTTGGGGTGCAGGAGCGTTCTTCCGGCCAGTTCGTTGCCCCGCCCGGCGATGACCTCGTTGACGTTCATGTTGGTCTGGGTCCCGGATCCGGTCTGAAAGACTACCAGGGGGAAATGCTCCCACAGCTTTCCTGCAAGGATCTCGTCAGCGGCCCTGACGATCAGGTCCTTCTTCTCTTCCGTCATTCTGCCGGACAAAAGATTGCGGTTGACAACAGCCGCGGCCTTCTTGATCAGGGCCAAAGCGGCGACCACCTCCCGGGGCATGGGCTCCTGCCCCACGCCGATGGGAAAATTGCGGCGGGACCGCTCCGTCTGGGCCCCCCAGTATTTATCCGCCGGGACAGCGATCTGGCCGATGCTGTCCGATTCCATGCGCACGTTCACGTTCGTCCCCCTTTTCACACCGATATGTCTGCGTCCGCCTCGCCTGCGCCGGCCAGACGAGGCTTGACCTGCGCCAGAAAACGCTCCACCTGCTCCCGGCACCGGCCGATATATTGCTCCGGATGAAGGAGGGCGTCCAGCTCCTCCCGGGTCATCCCGAACTCCGGCCTGGCTGCGATCCTTTCCGACAGGTCCAGAACGCCTTCCGCCTTCATGCGCGCGGCGGCCTCCATGGAGCATGTACGGATGGTCTCATGCAGCGTCTGGCGATCGCCGCCCCGCTTGACCGCCTCCATCAAAAGGTCCTCCGTGGCGATAAAGGGCAGGTATTCCTGCACCGTTCCTTCAATGATCCGCTCGTTGACCGACAGCCCGCTGACCACGTTCTGGGCAAGGCGCAGGATCGCGTCCGCGCACAGGAACCCCTCCGGCAGGGAGATACGGCGTCCCGCCGAATCGTCCAGGGTGCGCTCCAGCCACTGGGTGGAGGCCGTCATGGCGCCGCTCACAGCATCGGATATGAGATATCGGGACAGGGAACAGATCCGCTCGCAGCGCATAGGGTTGCGCTTGTAGGCCATGGCGGACGAACCGATCTGCTGGCTGCCGAAGGGCTCCTCCAGCTGTCGATCGTGCTGCAGCAGGCGGATATCCGTGGCCATCTTGTGGCAGCTCTGCCCCAGAGAGGAGAGCAGGTTCAAGATCCGGCTGTCAACTTTGCGGGGATAGGTCTGGCCGCAGACCGCAAAGCATTCCCGAAAACCAAAGACGTCCGCGAGCCGGCGGTTCAGCTCGTCCACCTTTACGCCGTCCCCGTCGAAGAGATCGAGAAGGCTGGCTTCCGTCCCGGTGGCGCCGCGGCAGCCCAGGAACCGGAGGCTGCCCGACAGCTCTTCGAGCTCATCCAAGTCTGAAAGCAGGTCCTGCATCCACAGGGTGGCCCGCTTGCCCACCGTGACCAGCTGGGCCGGCTGATAGTGGGTATAGCCAAGGGTGGGCAGGCCCTTATATTTCTCCGCGAAGTCCGCCAGCGCGGCCAGGGTCTTGAGCAGTTCGTCCCTGAGATACCCGAGCCCCTCCCGGTACAGGATGAGATCGGCGTTGTCCGTCACGTAGCAGCTGGTGGCGCCGAGGTGGATGATCCCGGCAGCGCTGGGCGCAGCCTCTCCATAGGCATAGACGTGGGCCATGACGTCGTGGCGCACCTCCCGCTCCCTCGCTTCGGCGCAGGCAAAATCGATGTCGCTGATATGGGCCTCCAGCTCGACCACCTGTTCGTCGCGGATGGGCAAGCCAAGGTCCCGCTCCGCCCTGGCCAGCTCCGTCCAGAGCCGACGCCAGGTCTCTATCCGCCGCCGGGCGGAAAAGAGCCGCAGCATTCTGTCTGACGCATAGCGGGAGGACAGCGGAGATTCATATTTGTCGTACATGAGCGTTCCTCCTTATCGGCGAATGATGGCGTCCCGTTCAGGCCCCACCGAGACGTACCGGATTGGGCAGCCCACTGCCCTTTCGATCCGCTCCACGTAGTTCCTGGCCGCCTCCGGCAGATCCGCCCAGATGCGTGCCCCGGAGATATCGCAATGCCAGCCGTCCACGTATTCCACGACGGGGTTGGCCCTGTCCAGCAGCACTGGGAAGGGGAATTCCTCCGTCCGCTCCCCGTCGATCTCATAGGCCGTGCAGACCGGGATCTTCCCCATATAGCTCAGCACGTCCAGCTTCGTCAGCGCGATGGCGGTGGCGCCTTGGATCTTAACGCCATATCGGGTCGCCACCAGGTCCACCGGTCCGACCCGCCGGGGACGGCCGGTCTTGGCACCGTATTCCGCGCCTGCCTCGCGAAGGGCCGCCGCCTCGGGGCCGAGCATTTCGCAAACGAAGGGGCCTTCCCCCACGCAGGTCGAATAGGCCTTGACGACGCCGATCACCTGGTCGAGCCGCAGGTCGGTCAGCCCCGAGCCCACGGGGGCATAGGCAGCCAGGGCGTTGGAGGACGTGGTGTAGGGCACGATGCCGAAATCAAGATCCCGAAGCGCGCCCAGCTGAGCTTCGAACAGGATGCTTTTTCCCTCATCCCTGAGCCGGCGCAGGATCTTCGCTGTATCCCGGATGAAGGGCCGGATCTTTTCGCCGTATTCCTCGATCCACGCCTTGATCTGCTCCTCCCTGACCGGCTCCGCGCCGTAGACGCCGGTCAGCGTCAGGTTTTTCCATCCCAGGATCTCTTTCAGATGTTCCCTCAGACTGTCCGGATAGTTCAGCTCGCCCGCCAGCAGCGTCTTCTTCTGATACTTGTCCGCGTAAAACGGCGCGATCCCCTGCTTGGTAGATCCATACTTTTTATCTCGGAGGCGAAGCTCCTCCAGTTCATCCTGCAGACGGTGCCACGGCATCAGCAGGCTTGCCCTGTCGCTGATCATCAGGTTGTCGGGTGTGATCTTCACGCCGGCCAGGCGGAGCGTCTCGATCTCCTGCCAAAGGTTCTCCGGGTCCAGGGCTACGCCGTTGCCCAGAATGTTGACGACACCGTCCCGAAAGATACCTGACGGGATCAGATGCAGGGCAAACTTTCCGTGATCGTTGACCACCGTATGGCCGGCGTTCCCGCCGCCCTGATACCGCACGACACAGTCGTACTCCGCCGTCAGCAGATCCACCATCCTGCCTTTTCCCTCATCTCCCCAGTTGATCCCCACGATCGCGCTGTACTGCATGCTGTCCTCCTTATGGTTCCAAAGTCGTCGAAGCGCTCGTCCTCAGTCCGGTATCCCCCGTATCAAAGGGGAAGGCGCCCATCCGAGGGGAGTATCCCCAACGAATGAACGCCGTCGTTCATCTTCATCCGCCCTGAGCGGGCCCTTTCTGCAGTTGTTCGTTTCAGCGTTGGCTGAAACAATATATAATATACAAAAAACACGAGCAAAAGTATAGCAAACGGCGCGTTCTTTGTCAATTCTTTTTTGGAAAGATCATGGGCTGATCGAAGGCGGGATATGGCAGTAATTTACAGTTGATCCGCCAGGAGATTCCGGTTGATTTGAGCAGCGAAGGAGGCCGCCCGCTGGCGGATGCCGGGAAGCTGCACCGCCTCGCCGGGATCGTTGGCCGTTTCCATGAGGCAGAAACGGGGCGGCAGCAGGAAGGACCGGTTGAGGCACAGAGCGCCCATGGCCTGCTTCGCCACGATATCGCCGCCGCTGTAGCCCGAGACCACCACGGCGTAGAGCCGCTGGCCCGACAGTCCGCCGCTGACGTGGAGGCTAGTGAGGCGGTTGATGAAGGCCATGATGTTGGCGCCCACCGCGTCGTTGTAATTGGGGAGGAGGAGCAGCAGCCCGTCGCAGTCCTGGACGGCGGGGATGACCTCCTGTGAGATGCTGCCGCCGTAGAAGCAGGAGCCCTTGCTGGCGAAGTGGGAGCAGACCGTGTAGGCGCAGCCACGGCAATCCTCGATGGTGCCGTTTCGGAGGGACAGGGTCCTGATCGAGAACCGCTTGTCCAGTCGTTCCAGCACCAGATCCCCCAGGGCCAGGGTGTTGGAGGTGGGCCGGTCGGAAGCGTGGAGCACCAGCAGGCGGGGCGCAGCAAATCGCGGCGGCGCAAAGGACAGAAGCCTGTCCGCGAGGCTCTCCACGGAAAAGGCCAGGGCTTCCTCCGGATCGTTCAGGGCATGGGTCCTTTGGGTGACCCGAAGGTTCCGCATGGAGCCCGTGGCCTCCGCCAGAGGCCGTTCCGGGAAGGCGCAGCCGGCCATATCGAGAGCGAAGATCAGCTCCCGGGCGGCGTTCTTGGTGTCGAGCTCCGTGCTGCCCAGCAGGATTACGCCTGCGGCGTATCCCCTGAGCCCATCGCCCAGGGCGCGGACGCGGCGCAGGACGCGAACAAAGTCCTCCCCCATGCCCAGATCATCCACGGCGGCCAGGAACAAGAGGGGCGCAAAGCCGGTCTCAGGCGCGGCCGGAATGTCCTTGAAAAAGACGTCGGGGGAAAGCTCCTGTATTACGGCTTTGCCGCGGATGCAGCTTTTAACGAGGTCCATCCGGGGGTCGTGGCCAATGGGGATGAGGGTCAAAGTCTGCATTGGTCCTCCGCTTCTCTCAGGTCAGCCCAAGCGGCCCGGAGACGAGCCTTCAGATCGGGATGCAGCTCCTCCCCCCGGATCACGCTGCCCGCCGGGGTCATGCGGCTGACGCAGCCGAAATAGACGCCGCCCATGGGGATGGCGCCGTGGAATTCTTCGCCCCGCAGCAGGAACAGGATGGACAGGGCCGCGGAGGAGATGGCCGGCGCAATGTAGGGCTTGAAGCCCAGGGCCCGGACCTCCCTGTTGGCGCTTACCGTCAGCCGGGTGAGCTCGTTGGAAAGTTCGCTATTATATTCGGCGGGTGAATTCGCGATGACGAGCCCCGCCCCATGGGGTCCGTAGGCCCGAAGCGGCCCCTCATCGACCCCGAGACGCCGGGCCATATAGGCGGCCCGGGCTTTCATGACGCCCAACCCGAAGCCCGCCACCTGTTCGGGCAGCAGGCCCTTGAAATCGTAGTCGCCGGCTTCGTCCCGGTTGGACTGCAGGAAGGCGCAGCGACTGAGCTGATCCACGGGATCGGAGATCTGGCAGAACAAACCGCTGAAATGGGCTTCCCGAGCCTTCTTCGTGTAGGCTTTCAGCATGTCCCGGTTCTTCTCGAACTGGAGCATCCGCACATCCCCCGCCGCGCCGAGGGGCGGTACGCCCCGGGAGGCGGTGAACAGAAAGGCGTCGCAGTCGAAGAGCTCATCCTCATGGAGGATGCGGACCAGGGGCTTCTCCCGGTCCAGCACCTGGTTGAGCTCCATCTCATACCGGCGGCAGAGGGCCTCGTTGGGGTCGTAGACGCCGATCTCGCGTATGCCGTCCCCCAGGAGCTTCAGCGCCGTGACCAGCGTCCCGCCCACGTCACCGAGACCCACCACATTCAAGCGTTTTTCGGGCCTGATCAGGTGGCCGACGAAGGCTCTGTACCTTTCCTCCACGTCCGGAAAAGCGGTGTTCAGAGCCACGCCGTTGGTCTCTTCCGTATTGCGGATCGCAAACAGCCGTTCCACGCCCTCAGGCCCGGTAAGATCGTCCGTTGAAAACACGGGGAAGAAAGCGCGGCTGGTGAAGGGATCCCGCTCAACCGTATACGTTCTGAGGCTCATTGGCGCTTCCTCCGTATGCGGTCGAAGGTCTCGATATCGTCGGACACATAGGCTGACGGCAGGGCGTTGGGCTCATAGCTGATGTTCTTCCCCCGGTAAGGCGCGCAGGGCTGCACGAAGACCTCCGCGAGCCTATGTATGGTCAACGGGATGCTGTACTTCTCCAGGTGGCAGAGCTCCAGTTGCTTGAGGATGTCCCTGGCGTTCTCCAGGGCGCAGCGGGACAGGTCGAACACCTTCTTCTCCTCCACGCCCACGAGATAATCCGGGTACACGTAGGGCAGAATCAGATTGGCGGTGGGCATGATCCCGTCGGGCCCGGTGTGCTCCTTGGAGCTGTCCCCGCCGATGAAGGGGTAGAGCAGGGCCTCGTTGAACCAGTACAGCAGGTTGGGGATGTAATAGGCCGCATGGACCTCCCGATGGGCCTTGTCCATGAGGTCCCGGCCCCGGCCCGAGAGGATGCCCACCATGATGGAGCTGATCTCCAGGTCTTCATCCCGGAACACCGCGTTCAGCTTTTCGATCCGATGGCCGTTGTGCAGAAGGTCGTCCACCAGGATGACCGGACGCGCGAAGGAGCCTAACGTCCGCACCTGGACGTGCAGGTCGGAATAGCCGCTGGAAGAGCGGATCTCGAACTGGTCGATGCCCCCCAGGAACGCCTTGTCGGCGTACAGATGCTTGGTCACGGTGTTGGGCACCAGTTCGCCCGCCAGAATCTTGCCGTAGGGGACGCACATGCTGGGGCCCAGCCGCCGATCGTCCGGGCCGCAGGTGTCCACGCCGTTCGTCTCCCGGACCATCTGCGTCAGCGCGATATCGAGGAGCAGCGCGTCGAAGGTCAACAGGAGCTTCCCCGGGAACAGGTCCACCAGGGATAGCCGGAGCTTCTCCCGGGTCCGCTCCACTACGCTCAGCACGGACGGGTTGCTTCTATGGGGCTCCTTGAGCCGGCGCATCACGTCCTGTATGAGCACGATGGGCGTGCGCATGTCCACGAACCAGTGGTCCGGCCGCCCGGGCAGCGGCACGAAGCCCATCTGCGGCAGAAGGGACGAGAGCTTGGGGTTGAGGTCGATCCGGCAGAGGGCATAGGTATGCTCGGAGGAGAGGCTCCTCGCCAACAACTCGTTGAACACGATGAGCAGCCCGTTCACGCCCTGGGGGAAACGATCCTCCACGGCTTCGACGTACAGGATGCGCCCGGAGGTGTTCCGGCGAAGGTACTCGGCTGTGCCAAGGTCGCCCAGGATGCCGAACAGATCCGCTCCGGTGACCGTCCTGCCCGAGACCCGCCCCAGGCTCTTTCCGTCGCCGCGCCCGAAAACGGAGGCGGTCAGGGTCCTGCCGTCGTCGGCAAAGTCGATCCTGAGATCCTTCGGCCGCAGGGGATGCTTGTACTGGGGCGCGTGGAGGTATAGGTTATGGTCAAAGATATAGCTCTGTACCAGGGGCTCTACCAGCATAGAGATATCCATGTTCCGGTCTACGTATTCCCGGATCCGGGTGGAGCTGACGGTCTCGTAGAACTCGGGCAGGGAGATGAGCAGAGTCTTGCCGCGGAGCTTTGCCGCGATGATCTCCCGGTCGCTCTCATGGCGCAGGAACACGATGTGGTTGAGATCGCCGGCGCTGCCCGGGGCGTCCGAGCGATAGGCGGAGGCATTCAATATCACATCACTGCCGGTTACGAGATAGAGCTCCCGGCCGGAGAACAGGTCTTTGAGCCGCTTGAGGTCCCGGGGATTGGCGATGTTCACGGGGATCTCGTCCGGGAACAGGCTCACGTTCATCTGGTCCGCCACGCTCATGGAGGCGATCTCCCGGCGGCGGAGCTTGGCGACGGGATGCTTACTCCAGGAGAACTCGTCGATGGCCAGGAACACCTCGAAGCCCATGTCCTCCAGCTCCCGGACGATCCGCTTGTGCCCCGTGGTGAAGGGATCGAAGGTCCCCGGGAAGAAGGCCACGGGCCGCACGGGGTCGTACCTAAAGGGCATCTCCTGCACCCGGCATTCCACCAGGAAGCGGTAGAGATGGTTGAGCACGGCGGCCCTGGTGAAGAAGATGAACTCCCCCTGCCGGGGCTCGCTGAGCAGGCACAGCAGCTTTTTCGCCACGAAGACGCAGAAGCTCTGCCGCCTGGCCATGGACAGGGAGGCATTGGCCAGGACCTGCTCGCACAGGACCGTCAGCGCGGTCTCGTGGATGGTATCGCTGTAATGGGACACCCCGGATAGCAGGATCCCCAATATCTCATGGGCGGTATCCTCCTCCGATCCCGGCAGCACCGCCAGAAGCTGGCTCAGGGTGTAGAGGCTGGCCGTGGCCGTCCGCTCCGTGGAGGGGCGGATGAGCCCCTTGAGATAATTCAGACATTCCGAAAGCTCCTTCCGGGGCAGGCGGACCATCAGGGGTCCCAGATATTTGGGAATGAACACCGATATCTCGTCCTCGCCGGTCTCCAGCTCGCGGATCAGGTCCACGATCACCTCGTTCTGCTGGTGGAGCGGGAGGAGGTCGATGAGCTGCAGCATGCCCTCCCCCGCCCGCTCACGGACGGGAAGATGCTCGCTGACGGAGAGGAGGTTGGAAAGGTGCATGGTGGTGTGGAGGGCGTTCTCCGGATGGAGGAGCGCGTCGTCCACCAGGGCGTCCACCTGGGTGAGCTTGACGATCCAGTGGACGGCGGTCTTGAGATTGCTGAGATACAGGCTGGACACTTGGAGCTCCGGCGGATCGGTAGGCGCAAAACGGCTTCGGATCCGCAGGGCCATGTATCGTACGGCGCTGGACGGGCTGTCCGAAAGGGCTTCTGTGCCAAGGTATACGTTTTGCCTGCCTGCCTCGTCCAGCAGCGGCAGCATGTCCTCAAGGCGCCGGAGCACCAGCACCTCCATGGCCTCGTCCGGGTCGGCCAAGAGGCCCAGCAGCCGATCCACCAGCGCCGCCAGCCGGTCCTTCTCGAGAATGTCCAACGGCACGTGGGCCAGGCTGTCCACCAGGGCGAACTGAGCGGAGCCCTTCGCCTCTTCGAGCCGCTTCAGGAAGGGCTCAAGGTAGTGGACGCGCATGTCCTTCTCACAGTTCGCGAACAGGCTGGACGCGATGATCTTCAGGGAGTTGGAGATGCGGATGGCGTGCTTCGCGGCGATTCTGCGGTCGGGATGGAGGCACATGTCCATGTACCGCTCCCACAGCTCCACGGACTCCGTCAGCAGGGCCGCTGTGGCGGGCACCGCCGCTTTCTGGGGCGCAGACAGGGGCAGCTCCTTGCGGTAATTGGGACCGCTGTTGGCTAAAATGGCGCCCATGATCCGGGCAGCCTGCCGCCGCACGTCCCCCTGATGGTGCATGAGGAGCTCGTAGAGAAGACCAAGCATCCGCCGCTTGTTGGCGCCCGTCATATAGGTGCTGAACTCCTCGAAGATGCGCAGGTACGTCCGTATCCTGTGCAGATTCTTCTCGCCCCTGGCCCGCTCCAGCAGCTGACCGAAGCTCACGTCCTTCCCCAGGTTGAACATCAGCCGGATATTGTTTTCGATGGTCTGTCCTGAGAGGGCGTCGAGGCACTCCCGCTGTCCCAGCAAAGTGGGATCGGGACGATTCGCCGGCCCCATGCGCTCCGCCAAAGGACCCGGGCGGACGCCGCAGCTCATGAGCAGGGTCTCGAAATCCTTGAGCTTCAGGTACACCCGCTTATACCGCCGCTGTTTCTCAGGGGTCATGTTGTAGAGCTTGGAGAAGATGATGTCATAACTCTCCGCCAGGGTGTAGATGCGCACCACCTCCCGGCCGTTCTCCCGGATGCCCCGCACGCGAAAATCCGCGTAGATGAGGAGCAGGGATTCCAGCGTCAGGTTTTCAAACTCCAGGTCCCAGGTGGAGTGGTTGGCGGAGATGTGGGCGATCTTGGGCAGGCCCATGCGGTTGAGCCATTCGTATGTGTAATAGTAATGAAGATACGGTATCCGGGCGGCGTCGCTGCCGCGGCAGCCGAACTTGCCGATATCGTGGCACAGGGAAGCCGCGCTGACCATGGCGAGGTCCACCGGCAGCCCCGCCTTCTTGGCCTGACGGCCCATGTGCAGGGCCATATAGTGGACGCCGATGGTGTGGGAGGCCGGGTCGAAGGGCATGATCTCCCGGCCGAGGCGCATCAGCTCCTCGAATCGGGACTCGGCGACCGCTTTCTGACAGGTGGGGTACTCGTCCGGGATCAGGCTGTCTTCAAGCTCCTCCGCCGAGAGGGAGGGGATGTCCGTCAGCGGGTCCAGCGTGCAGCGGCCCTTCTCCGTGTCCAGGAACCACCGGAGCACCGTGAGATAGAATTCCATGGCCCGGGCAGCGCTTTCGCTCAGCTTTCCCCGCGACCGGTCCGGGAACAGCCCGTGGGCCAGCTCCAGATAGCATTCCTGTAGCCAGCCGCCCTCCGGCTCAGCGCACAGACGGTCCATCACGGGCCGGCACCAGTCCAGCACCTCGGCGCAGCGGACGCGGCGGCTCCCCAGCTCCCCGGGGAGCTTCTGAATGAACCCTGTTTCCTTCAGAAGACGTTTGACTGCTGTCTTCGACAGCTTCACACGGCTGAACCTGCCCGAAACGAGCAGCTCGTATAGGGATTTGTACTCCATACCCATCGATCCTTACCCTAAGCTCCGATGCAAAAAGATATATCATTATACTACCTTCGTACGTCCTTGACAATAGCGAAGGGGGATCTCCCGCCCGTTCCTATGGAATGTGGCCGTCCGCCGCTGAGTCAGTTATCACTACTCGTACCATAAAAAAGCCCTAAACTTAGGGCTTTTTCTTTTTCTTGGGCAGATACAAAACGGAGTTTTTAGGCAAAAAAGGCGTTTTGACAACATTTTGACAACACTTTGTTCCAAATTCGTGCCTCCTCATTGATCAAAACAATAATTATATAAGGCCATTTCATTTTGATGCTGAGAACCATTTGGGAACGTTTTTTCTTTTGAAAAGAAAAAAAGCCACCCCGGCTGAGGTGGCTTTGCAGTTGGGTCATGCGTTCATCAACGCTTGTTGGTCAGGAGTTCCGTTTAAGTGATTGTTCAACCGCTCAATTCCTATGGCTTCTTTTTTCTCTGAGAGATGTGTATAAATCTTCATTGTCACACTTAAGTCCTTATGACCCAGTAGTTTCTGCGCCGTCTTAACATCCACATCGGCATCATATAGCATAGTCGCATAAGTGTGTCGCAGCTGATGCGCCGTAAACGGATCCATAGCGATGATTTTCGGATTACTTCTGCTTCTATCTCTGCCACCTGCCTGAATGTTTAGATAGTGCATGTAGCTTTTCCATGCCTCACTATACGCCTGTGCGCTCATAATGCCACCTGTTTTCACCGCTGGACACACATATAATGATTCTGCTTGGTTCTTGGCAGATTCCAGAACCGCAACAAGAATATCTGGAATAGGAATAATGCGATTACCTGCTTTCGTCTTCGGCTTTTTGATTTTTGTTTCATTTCGAGGCATGTCTGCTGCTTTGTTTACCGTCAAAGTTTTTCCTGTTAGGTCTATATCGCTCCACATTAACGCTAAGAGCTCCCCTCTCCGGATACCGCAATACAGCATAATCAAGACCGGTACTCCCATTCTGTGACCCGCCCATGTTCTTAATATCAAGTCCTTCTGTTCCTCAGTCAGCGGTTCCCTTTCCTCGGCATCCACATGCGGCACCTTGATTTTTTCAAACACATTTCTGTACACCATCTGATTCTGCAAAGCAAGATCCAACACCTGCGATGCCGCCTGTTTAACGATCTGCATAGACTTTTGAGCGTAACCGGCTTCGTGCATTTTGTTGATAATCATCTGTAAATGTAGCGGTTTTAAATCCTTCACTCGAATATCATGCAAAGGGCTTAAATGCCCATTTAAAACTCCCTTATAGACGGATATGCCCGGACCAGCAAGGCCTTGATGGAGTGTGATTTCATTTCCATGGAAAACTACGCCGCCACCCTCTGCCTGGTAGAACGGCTCATCG
>CACWJZ010000041.1 GCA_902761365.1 uncultured Eubacteriales bacterium
CCAGCCGATCTGGGTGAAGTTCAGCTTCTCACCGGGGAGCTTGGCGGAGATGGCCGCCCAGCCGCCGGCGCCCTTGAGGACGATGGGGGTGGCGATGGCGAGGCCCACCAGGATGATGATGAACTGGACCAAGTCGGAAATCTGGTCAGCGATCATGCCGCCCAGGGTGGTGTACAGGATGATGACGATGCCGGCGAACACCAGGCACACGTTCAGGGGGATGGAGGGGATCAGGGCGTTGATGACGCCGCCGGAAGCGGCGATCTGGGAGGAGGTCAGGCAGAACAGGGACAGCACGGACAGGATGGCCGTGAAGTTGCTGCTGAGCTTGCCGAACCGACGGCCCACCACCTCGGGGATGGTGACGGCCAAGGTCTTACGAATTTTGGGCGCAAAGTAGGCCAGGGGGATCATGGCGATGGATGCGGTGAGCACGTACCAGATGGCGCTCATGCCCCAGTTGCCAAAGGCTTTCTGAGCAAGGCCGGTGGTGCAGCCGCCGCCGATGTTGTTGGCGGACAGGGAGAAGGCCACCATGAAGAGGCCCATCCGACGGCCGGCGACCATGTAGTCCTTGGAGTTCTTGATCTTCAGCTTGCCAACGACGAAGCCGACGACCAGCATGCCGACGAGGTATGCCACCACGATAATGAGCGGCAGGACTTGGATTTCCATACGTTTCCTCCTAAAAATGGTACTATTCGGGATTCCCCGCAACGCTACTATACCATGCTCGTCCCCAAAATGCTACAACTTTTTCACAATTCACCAAAAGTTCTTAAAAACTTTGTATGAATGGAGAGCGGTGCCAAGACCGTTCCTTTTTTCGCGGGCGGGAAGTTTTTTGTTGTTATTGCGGGAAAAATGCGCTACAATGGAGGCAGCCTTACTGCGGGGAGGGGACATATGAAACTCAACTATAAGCGCACCATCTTCGTCGGCTTCGCATTCTTCCTGATCTGCACCTTCTGGAACGCTTACGACACCATCATTCCCAAGATCCTGACGGACAAGTTCGGCATGTCCCAGGCCAACTCCGGCATCATCATGGCCCTGGACAACGTGCTCGCCTTGTTCATGCTGCCCCTCTTCGGCACCATCTCCGACAAATGCCGCCATCGGCTGGGCCGCCGGACCCCCTTCATCCTGTACGGCACCGTCGTGGCCGCGGTGCTGCTGGTGGTCCTGTCCTTCGTGGACAACCGCCAGCTCAAGAACATCGAGGCCGTGGCGAAGATCGACGATCCCACCGCCCTGGAGGTCCTCTACGACGCCGAGAAGGACGAGACCATCCAGACCCCCGACGGCCAGCAGGTGGTCCTGGGCGAGCGGTTCACCAAGGACGAGTTCACCGCCATCACTGCCCAGCGGGTGGACCCCGACACGGGCAAGACCTCCACGAATCCGGACTACATGAACTACGTGGTCCCCGCCCGGCAGCACTACGCCCACCAGGTGACACGGGAGAACCCCCGGACCCTGATCCTGTTCATCGCCGTGCTTTTGGTGATCCTCATCGCCATGGCCACCTTCCGGTCCCCGGCCGTGGCGCTGATGCCGGACGTGACCATGAAGCCCCTTAGGTCCAAGGCCAACGCCATCATCAACCTCATGGGCACGGCGGGCGGCATCCTGGTGCTGGGCCTGGGCATGGTGTTCGCCACCGGCGCGGTGAAGAACGCCCTCATGAGCTACACGGTGTTCTTCGGCATCGTGGCCGCCGTTATGCTCGTCGCCCTGTTCATCTTCCGCCTGAAGGTGGATGAGCCCCGGTTCGTCCGGGAGATGGAGGAGGAGAGCGCCAAATACGACCTGGACGAGGCCACGCCCGAGGAAACTGCCGCCGGCGCCACCCGAAAGCTCACGCCCGGGGAGTTTCGCTCCCTCATTTTGATCCTGGCCTCCGTGGTGTTCTGGTTCATGGGCTACAACGCCGTCACCTCCAAATACTCCGTCTACGCGGGCAAGGTCCTGTCCCTCGATTATAACAGCACCCTTATGATCGCCAACGTGGCCGCCATCCTTTCCTACCTGCCCGTGGGCGCCCTGGCCAGCCGGATCGGCCGGAAGAAGACCATCCTGATCGGCATCGGGCTTTTGGCCATCTCCTTCCTGATCGCCTCCTTCCTGCGGGAGGGGAGCCCGGCCATGCTCATGAACTGCATGTTCGCCCTGGCCGGCATCGGCTGGGCCACCATTAACGTGAACAGCTTCCCCATGGTGGTGGAGCTCTCCCGGGGCGGGGATGTGGGCAAGTACACGGGCTTCTACTACACCGCCAGCATGGCCGCCCAGACCTTCACGCCCTACTTCTCCGGCGCCCTCATGGACAGGGCCGGCATGACGACCCTGTTCCCCTACGCCACGGTATTCGTCATCCTGGCCGCCTTCACCATGGCCTTCGTGAAGCACGGCGACAGCAAGCCCATCCCATCTAAGAGCAAGCTGGAAGCCCTGGACGTGGGCGATTGATCTAAAAGCATATCAAAGCCGGGGATCTTCCCCGGCTTTTTGCATGCCTGTTTTTGCTTTTTATGTATGGAAGAAAAGGCGGCGCCCGGTCAATTTCCGCTGTACTTCTTCATCAGGGCATCCCATTCGGATGCGGACAGGGAGAACTGGCTTTTGATCTGGCCGGTGATCTTCGCATAGCGGCGGGAGATGCACTGGCGCATCAGCTGGATGCTCTTCTCCCAGGAGGAGAGGGAATCGGGCATCTGCCACCGCGCCGCGTGCTCCGCCATCTCCGGCCGAAGCTCGTCCGCCATGCTGTCGAGGAGGCCCAGCAGCCGTTCCTCGGAGAAGTCCGTGCAGAGGACCTGGGCGTACCGTTCCACGAACCGCTGCCGCCAGGCCGCGTTCTTCTTGAGCCCGCAGGGGATCTCCATGAGGATCCTGTCCCCCTTCAGGTTGTGGACCACGCCGGAGGCGTTGAAGTACATGCCCAGCACGTTGGAATTGAGACTGGTCTCGTTGAGGCAGCGGTCGATGTCGTACAGGATGGGCTGCCAGAGGAGTTTGCCGTCCGTGGTGCCCCACCAGTTCTGGTTGTGGATGTCATAGTTGCCGAAGAAGGACTGAGCGATGAGATAGTCGTTGAAGGCGTCCACGTCCATCCGCTGCAGGAACTCGGCGTACACCTGATCGTCGGCCATGTTCCTCCGGCTGGCGAACTGCCGGAGAGCCACGAACTCCGCCGCCGAACCCCGCTTGGCGGAATCGTTGCGCTGGACCATGTTGACGGTGTCCTGATCCAGGCCGTAGTGGGTCCACAGATAATCCTGGTTCATGCCCTCGTTGAGATCCATGATCCCGTAGTAGGTCCCGTTCACGTACACGATCACGGGCCGGGTCCAGACCGTCATGACGTGCAGGTGCTCCGCTGCCCGGCTGGCGAAGGAGTCCCGCAGCCGCGCCGCGCGGATGTCCTGGCTGCCGTTGCGCAGCACTAAAAACTTATAGGAAAGGAAGCTTTTCTCGCCCCAGAAGGGGTAGGTCACGGCGCTTTGGCCGTAGGCGCCCCTGAGGTGCACGCTCAAAGACTTTTGGGGGTAGCCCAAAGAGGCGTTGCCCCGGGGGGAGATGCCCGCCGGGAAGGCCGTGCCCAGGGTCCCGTCCGCCTCATAGTAGGTGATATAGGATAGCTGCTCCTCCAGCCCCGCCGTCACCCGAGGCGCCTTGGTGAGCTGTGTCCAGCGGTCCGGCGCTGCGGCCAGGCAGACCACGGGCAGGGTGTGGGGCGCGCGGAAGAGGTACGTGGCCACGGCCTCCTCGCTGGCAAAGCGATCCGACCCCATGCCCACGGCCCGGACGGTGGTGTTTTTGCCGATGGTCAGGGGCTCGCGGTAGACGGGTGAATCGGCTGTGGGTGCGGACCCGTCCAGGGTGTAGTGGATCACGGTGCCGCTGTTGGCTTCCAGGGTCAGCGCAAAGGGGCGGTCGTGGTAGAGGGCCGTGTCCGAGAACCGGGGCTTTCCCGCATAGCCCTGCACGAGGTGGCTGTCGTTTCGCTTGCCGGGCGTGGGCGATCTGAAGAACACCCGCCCCGTTTCGGGGGACTGCTCCACCCGGCCGGAGGTGTGCCCCTTCTGAAGGGCGCCGGAGGCGAACACGTCCCGGACTGTGCCTTTCTCGTCGCTCAGGACCAGCTCCTCTCCCGCCCGGGCAATCGAAAAAAGGGCCTCATTGCCCTTTGTGGTCAGGTGCACCAGGGCGTATCCCTTCGGTTTCAGGGACAGCCCGTCCAAACTCTTTTTGGTGAGCTCGTCCGCGTCGTCGGACAGGTGCCAGCCGTTCAGCTTCACCGTCTTTTCGGACCGGTTGTAGAGCTCCACCCAGTCCCCGTCGTCGCCCCCGGCGCTGACCTCGCTGATGAGGATGGCTCCGGCGGGGAAGATGCTGGCGGGCAGAGGCCCCGAAAAGGATCGGGCGTTGGCATAGCCGGGGGTGGGGTAGGCGAAGTAGATCAGCTGCCCCGCCTCGTCCAGGCCCAGGGACACGTTCTCGGGCAGGTCCTGGGGATAGGGCAGCAGCTCCACCGCCAGCTCCGCCGCGCGATAGAGGTAGCAGCCCGCGTTCTTCTTCGAGATGGAGAAGGGGGCGTGGACCTCCGTCCCCGTGGATTCGTGGCCCGACAGGAACACCAGCAGGTACTCGCCCGGCTTCAGGGTCCGGTCAGGGAGGGGCCATTTGGTCAGGTCGTTTTCATCGTCGCTCAGGAAATACCCGCTCAGGGAACAGGCGGTCTTGGACCGGTTCACCAGCTCCACCCAGTCGCTCCTGTCCCCGTAGGCGTCGATAACGCTGTACCGGTTCCGGTACAGGCCTTCGTTGATATGGATGGGGGAATCGGCGGCCATGGTCCGGCGGGACGTCTCATAGATGCCGCTCCCGTTGGCGGCGCCGGGCGTGGGCACGCCGCAGTAGCCGAAGGTGCCGTCCTCCCGCCGGGCGTACACCAGCCCCTCCCGCAGGGCGGGCACTTCCGCCATGTCCACCAGGCCCAGCTCGTCGTCGAAGAGGTAGAGGGCCTCCCCGGCGGAGGAGAGGGAGAAGGCGGCGATGCCTTCGGTGGGGGCCACCGCGGGCCCCAGGGGCACCATAAGATACCCCCGGCCCGGGACCGTCAGGGCGGGCAGGGTGGCCTTGGTGATGTTGGTGGTGGAATCGGTCAGATAGAAGCCTTCCACGCTCACGGGCTCGTCCGTGGGGTTGTAGAGTTCGATCCAATCCGTCTCTCCGGCGGCCGGGGCCGAGCAGACCTCGTTGATCCGCAGGCTGATCGCCGACTGGCGGCCGGGCACCCGGGTCTCCGCCGCCGGCACCTGAGTCAATTCAGCCACGATCTCGGCGGTGTTGGCCGCGCCCGGGGTGGGGTAGAGGCAGTAGCCGTAGGCGCCGGAGCTGTCCAGGGCCCAGGACACGTCCTTCTCCAGGGCGGGCACCACCAGGATCCCCGCCCGCTGGCCGGTGGGATCGTAGAGATACAATGTTTCGCCGGTCTTGCGGATGCTGAAGGGCAGGCACCGATCCCCGATCTTGGCCCCCTCCGTGTCCGCCAGGATCACGAAGTAGCCGTCCGGGGGAACGATCACGTCGGGCAGGGCGCAGCTGCCGTCCACAAGGGAGGCCCGGTCGGAGAGATACCAGCCGCGCAGTGACAGGGGCTCCCGGCTCCGGTTGTGGAGCTCGATCCAGTCCACGGCCCCGTAGGGCTTCTCCAGCAGGGACAGGCCGTTGCTGGACACCACCTCGGTGATCTCCAGGGGACCGTCCCCCCGGAAGGTCTCCTCCAGCAGGGGGTCATCCGAATCCGCCATGGGCAGCTGGTCCAAAATTTCCCCGTCGTTGGGGTTCTCCGGCGTGGGGATCAGGCAGTAGCCGTAGGTGCCGTCGGGCCGCCGGGCCCAGGACACGTCCTTCTCCAGGGCCGGCACCCTGAGCTCCGCCACCGGCGCCCCGTCCGAGCTGAACAGATACAGGCTTTCGCCGCTCTTGCTGATGCCGAAGGGCAGGCACAGGCTCCCGGCATCGGCCATCTCCTTGTCGGCGAAGAGCACGCAGTAGCCGTCCGGGGGCAGGGTGATGGGGGGCAGGGCGCAGTCCGCGTCCAGGGAGGCGTACTTGTCGGTCAGGAACCAGCCGTTCAGGGACACGGGCCGGGTGCCCGCGTTGTGCAGCTCGATCCAGTCCAGGGCCCCGTAGCCCTCGCGCACGTAGGACTGGCCGTTGCTGGACACCACCTCGCTGATCTCCACCGCCGGCTTTTCCGCGGGCTGGCAGCCGCCTGAGAGGATCGTGCCGGCCAAAAGGGACAGCAGGAGCAGTCCCCAAAAAAGATCGCTCCCGATCCTTCGGCGTCCCTGTTTTCTGATCCCTTTCATATGGCTGCCTCCCGTGGCAAATAGGTTGTTTTCGGTTTATCGGCCCTTGACGGCCAGCTTCACTACCTCGTAGCCGCCGTTGTAGACGCCCTGCTTCTTGAGCTCTACGATCCGGCGGCACATGTGCTGCAGGATGGCGGGGTCGTCGATCAGGGTGTCGATCATGTCCGCCAAAGCGGAGGCGGTCTCGCACTCGAAGGTGGCGTCCCCCAGCTCCTGGGCGTGGACGGCGCCGTAGACCTCGTGGCCGCCGATGTGCCGCATCATGAGCTTGGGCACCGGGTAAAAGGCCAGCTCCGAGGGCTTGGTCACCAGCACGTCGCACTTGCGCATGAGCAGGTTGGTGGAGTACACGGCCTCGAAGATGTCCTTATGGCAGAAGGCGGTGATCCCCGCCGGGCTGTCCCCGTCCAGGGCGGCGGCCCAGACTTTGAGGCCCGCATAGTCGTCGAAGTAGGTCTTGACCTCCTTCTCCAGCGCCGGCATCTCCCGTTTGAACACGTCCCACATGGCCAGGTGGTCGCCGAAGTTGATCCACAGCTCCGCCTTGCCCTGGTGGATATAGGGGAGCAGGTGGCGGGTCATGGCCAGGTACAGGTCCCCGCCGGCCCCCGCGCCGCCCACGGTCATGAGGAAGCGGACGGGCTTGCCGCCGCCCAGGCGCTCCAGGCGCTTGCCGCAGTCGTGCTCCACGCCCTCCACCAGCTCGTGGTCGATGTAGTGGCCCACGTCATAGAGATCCCCGTCGGGCATGGGCTTCAAGGCGGTCTTGGCCATGCCGTTGAGCTTCTTGTACCCGAGATACGCGAAGGGGGTCTGGACCGTGTGGATGGACCCCTCGGCCAAATGGAGGCCCATGGGCCAGTTGTCGGGGATGGCGTTCACCACGTGGGTGAGCCCCGCGTGGACGGCGCCCTGGCTGGGCCAGACATGGGTGCCCACATAGGGCACGTCCTTGGGGAGGTCCCTAAAGAGAGGCACCAGCAGCTCCGCGTTCTTCTGATCCCCGGCGTTGTAGGTGATCTGCCGAAAGCCCTCGCTGTTGAGGGGCTCCCAGTAGAGCTTGTTGAAGAGGCCCACCTTCTGGGAGAGCTTGGACCCCATGGAGTAGAGGTCGTTCTGATGCCGGATCATCTTGGACCCGGTGGCGTCGAAGGAGGCGGATGTTGCCCACGATGAGAGCGTTCTCCGGGAGCTGCAGGGGCGTATCGGCATGGACCAGGTTCTGGATGCCCAGCTCCGGGATCTGGTCGATGGGCTTTAAGCCCAGGTGATAGACCTTGTTCGTATCGTCCCCGAACTTCTTGAGGAAGCCGGCCTTGGCCTTCTCCGCCTTTCGGACGGTCTTGGGGTCGATGGGGTTGCCGAAGATCACGCTGCTCTTATCCATAGCTCTTTCCTTACTTGTTGGCGTTGTCGCTGATGGTCTTCATGACCTTCTTCTCGTCGTAGGCGGCCAAAATGATGGCGCCCAGGACGCAGAAGCAGATGGCCACGATGGCCACGATGCGAAGGCCGATGGGGGAGGCGGTGAGGTCGTTGCTCTTGAGGTCCTGGGTGGTGCCGAGGACGGCCAGGGAGGTGAACACCAGCATGGCCACGGACTGGCCCATCTTCATGGCGAAGGTGCGGGCGGCGAAGAACATGCCCTCCCGCTTCTCGCCGGTGACGATGGCGTCCTCTTCGGCTACGTCAGCCACGATGGCCTGGGGGATGATGCCGAGGAGCGCCATGGGGAACGCGGAGATGATCACGATCAGGGCGCCGGGGAGGATGCCCTTGAAGCCCGGGAGGATGCCGATGAGGGCGGTGACCACGTAGGCGAGGGCCAGGCCCAGGAAGCCCGTGATGACCAGCTTCTTCTTGCCGAACTTACTGACCAGCTTGGAGACGATGGGGTAGAAGCAGGCGGAGAGCACCGTCATGCCGCCTAGGAAATACATGGCGAAGGAGGCGTCCAGCTCCATGGACACCTTCACGAAGAAGGGCAGGCCCGTCTGGAACAGGGTGAGGCCGATCCAATAGGCGATGTCGGAGGCGGCGAACTTGACGAAGTCCTTGTTCTGGAAGGTCTTGCCCAGGCTCTTGATGGCGTTGCTCTCGCTGGGCACGGCGTCCACGAACTCCTTCTCGTTGAGCTTGAACACGGGGATTAGCATGCACACCAGGGCCAGAGCCGACAGCACGATGAAGCAGAGCCGGTAGCTCCAGGCGAAGGACACGGCCATGCCCTGGAGCACCCCCGCGAACACGAAGGGCAGGTAGGCGATGAGGGTGCCGAAGAAGAAGGTGAGGGAGATGGCCGTGGAGATGTACATGCGGTCCTCCTGGGTCTTGCCGAACTCAGAGATGAGGGCGTTGTAGGGGGTGCAGTACATGGTCATAAACAGGTAGAAGAGGATCAGCGTGCACAGGACCCAGGCGATGTTGACGCCGCTCACGTGGTCCACCGGGGCGAAGAACACCAGCACGGTGATGAGGGCGAAGGGGATGGCGGCCCGCTTCATGAAGGGGATGCGGCGGCCCTTGGGGTTGGTGCTCCGATCGGACAGGGAGGCGATCCAGGGGTCGGTGACCGCGTCGAAGATGCGGCAGATGAAGGCGATGAGGCCCAGGATGGTCAAAATGCCGAAGATGATGAGGCCCGTGGGCAGATAGAACTCCGTGGGCAGGTAGAAGGTGACCAGCCACGCGTTGATGAGGCCGCCCAGGATGGACCAGCCCAGCTGGCCCACGGCGAAGATCCGCATCTCTTTCTTTGTCAGTCGTCTCGTTTTCATCGATGAAACTCTCCTCGCAAGCTTTTTGCCGCACGCCCAGAGGGGCACACAATACGACATATTAAAAGTATACCGTATTTGGCCGAGAAAGGCAAAGGGAAATCTGAAAATTACAGGATATATTGTCATGGTTTCTGTAAACTTTTCCCCTGGGACCGCTTTACAAACGCCGGAAAAAGGGCTATTCTATGCGCCGTGACAAAATATTTGAACGCAAGCTATGCTCTGTATCTGAGCCTGTACTGGATGAGCGCCTGCTTCATCTACGGGTACACCCGGCTGTTCATGGACCGCCTGGGGTACAGCGCGGACCAGGTGGGCCTGGTCCTCGCCCTGGACTGCGCCGCGGCCATGGTGCTCCAGCCCCTCCTGGCCCGGGCCATGGAGAGGTCGGAACGGTTCACCCTGCGCCACGTGCTGATCCTCCTGTGCCTGGTGGCCCTCGTCTCCGGCGGGCTGCTGCTCCTGCCCCTTCCCCGGGGAGCCTTCGTGTGCCTGTTCGCGGCCATGTCCATCATGACCATGACCCTGCAGCCCTTCATGAACGCCGTGGGCTTCGATTACATCAACCGGGGCCAAAACCTGAACTTCGCCGCCACCCGGGGCGTCGCCTCCCTGGCCTTCGCCCTGGTCGCCAAGGCCTACGCGGCCCTGGCGGAGGTGGATCTCGACTATCTCCTGGTGATCTACCTGCTCTTCACGGCGGGGATTTTGGCCATGTCCCTTCTCCTGGCCGGGAAGGGGAAGGAGGCCCCGGCGCCCCGGTCCCGGGCGAACCGTGGGTCCCTGCTCAAAAGCTACCCCTTCTTCTTCGGGATGCTGCTGGGCATGGTGCTGATCTTCTTCCAGCACGGCTTCCTGGATGCGTATCTCTATGACATCATCCTGGCCGTAGGCGGGGACACTCGGTCCCTGGGCACGGCCCTGCTCATCGGCGCGGCGGTGGAGACGCCCATGATGCTGATGTTCGCCTGGGTGGAGCGCAAGTTCGGCGTGGGCCGGTGCCTCCGGTTCTCCGCCGCGGCCATGGCCCTCAAGACCTGGTTCATCCTGCTGCTGGGGTCCGTGGGGGGCGTATACCTGATGCGCTTCTGCCACTTCTTCTCCTACGCCCTGCTCATGCCCGCTCTCATCTACTACACCAACGGCCGTATGGCGGACAGCGACCGGGTCACGGGCCAGGCCCTCATCACCGGCTCCATCTCCCTGGCGGGCATGTTCAGCTACCTGACCGGGGGCCTCATGGTCTCCGCCTGGGGGCCCATGCGGGGGCTGCTCGTCTGCACCCTCATCGGCATGGTGGGCGGGGTCCTGTTCATCCTCTTCTGCCAGAAGGATCGAAAGCAGAAAGTATGATGTATGTTCCTTTTCTCTCTACAGGTGAAGAAAAAAGGAACCGAAAAAGGAGAAGCCAACCGATGGTCGGCTTCTGCGGTATATACAAGAATATTTCTTGTGCTTTTCTTTTTCCGCCGCTTTTTCTTTTCACAGAAAAGAAAAAGCGGCAAAATAATATTCAATCCTCGCCATCCACCACGGCATCGCAGCGGGTTTTTACGTCACAGGCGGTGAAATAGCTCTCCTCCCGGGGGATCCAGCGGGTCAAAAAGGGCACCATGCCCTTGGCCCCGTTGCGGAGGAGGAGCCGCCCCTGCTGTTCCTCCGTGGACACCTGCAGAAACAGGGCCAGGTCCCAGTATTCGCCCCAGGCGGGCAGCAGGGCGTAGGCCCCCTCTACCACGACGAGGCGGCCCGACACCGGCACCTTGTCCGGCAGCAGGGCCTGTTCCGCGCAGGAGAAGGCCCGATAGGCAAAATCCGCGCCCCTCGAAAGGGGCTCCAGCACCTCCGCCCGGAACCGCGCCCGGTCCATGTTCCCGCCGGGCAGGGATTGCATCTCTTCCGTGAACCGGTCCCGGGGCAGGAAAAAGTCGTCCATATGCACCATGGACCCGGAAAATTTTTCGGCCAGCGCCGCGGCAAAGGTGGTCTTCCCTGAACAGGACATGCCGTCCAGGGCCACGATCACCCGCTCCTGTTTCTCTAAGCGCCCCTCGATCAGGGCGATGGCTTCCGCTTTGGTAATCATCACAGCACCTGCAACAGATAGAATTTCAGATAGTAGGTCTCGGGCACCGTGGGCAGGATGGGATGGTCCGGCCCCTGCTGCCGCTGCTCGATGAACCGCACAGTAACGTCCGCCTCCCGGGCCGCCTCCAGGAGCATCCGCTCAAACTGGTCCTCATACATGAAGTGAGAGCAGGAGCAGGTCCCGAGATACCCGCCCCTCGGCAGCAGCTTCATGGCCATGCGGTTGATCTGCTTGTAGCCGTTGAAGGCGTTCCTGGCCGTGGCGTTGCTCTTGGTGAAGGCCGGCGGGTCCAGGATGATATAGTCATAGTCCCGGCACTTCCTGGCCGTGAGCTCGGTCAACAGATCGAACACGTCCGCCTTCAGGGGCGTCACATTGAGGCCGTTCAGGGCGGCGTTGCGCTCGACCTCAGATAGGGCCAGCTCCGACACGTCCACCGCGGTCACGGACGCGGCCCCGGCCTTGGCGCAGTTCAGGGCGAAGGCGCCGGTATGGGTGAAGCAGTCCAGCACCCGCTTGCCCCTCGAGAGCCGCGCCGCCGCCCGGCGGTTGTACTTCTGGTCCAGGAAGAAGCCGGTCTTCTGCCCGTTCACGTAGTCCACCTCGTAGCGGATGCCGTTTTCCGTGATCGTCACCAGGCCGTCGCCCTCGGTCCTGAGCCCCGGCAGCGCCACATACCCCTTGCCCTGGTCGAGGCCCTCCTTGAGCCGGAGGGGGCTTTCGTTGCGCTCATAGATCACATCCACGGTCACGCCGTCCTTCTCCAGTTCCTCCCGGAGCAGCCGATACAGCATCCCCTTGCGGACCTCGATACCTAAGGACAAAACCTCCGTCACCAGCACGCTCTCGAACCGGTCCACGGTCCAGCCGGGGAGCCCGTCCGCCTCTCCGAAGACGAGGCGGCAGGCAGGAAAGTCCTCCCCCATGACGGTCTTGCGGTAGTCGATGGCGTAGCGGATGCGGCGGCGGAAGAAGCCTTCGTCAAAGCTGTCGTTGGCGTTCTTGGACAGGACGCGGACCAGGATCTTGCTCGCATCATTATAGAACCCGCTGCCCAGGTACGTGCCCTTCTCATTGAACACGTCCGCCACGGCCCCGTTCTCGCAGGGCTCCTTATCCAAAACCTCCGCTCCGTACACCCAGGGATGGCCGTTCTTCAGACTGGCCTCGGCTTTCTTGTTCACCCTTATCCGGGGGAATTCACGCTTGGTCTTCATAGCCTGCCTTCACTCCGCCAGCATTACGAAGGAGCAGGGCCCCAGCCTGCCGGCTTCGAAGGCGCCGATCTGGAACAGGGGCGTTCCGGCAAGGCCCGTTTCGACGGCTTTTTGGGAGGGGTTCACGGCCAGGGTGAGCTTGCCCCGGCGGTAGACGAACAGGGGGTCGCCTTGTTGGGCGTGGAGGGCCTCAAAGCTGCCGTCCGCCTGCAGGTCGGGGAACCGGTGGCGCAAAGCGAGGACGGCCTTCACCGTGTGGAGGAGGGAATTTGGGTCCTTCGCCTGCTCCGCTGCCGTGGGGGCGTCGGGGGCCGGGTCCACGGGCAGGTACAGGGCGTCCGCGGCCGCCTGGGAGAAGCCCAGGTTGGGTCCCTTGGCCCACTGCATGGGCGTGCGGCTGCCGGTGCGGGTGTAGCCCCCCTCCTTGGTGGGGAGGGATTCGAGATACCGCATGCCGATCTCATCCCCGTAATAGAGGAAGGGGACCCCGGGCAGGGTGAAGAGGAGGGCATAGCCCACCTTCAGCTGGTCCTCGGTGAGATACCAGCTGATCCGGGGGGTGTCGTGGTTGCCGGTGATGAAGCTGATGTAGCCGTCCGCGTGGCTGGCCCCGTACTGATCCAGATAGTCCGTGGCGAAGGCCAGGGGGTCGTTGCCCTTGAGATAGGCGTCCGCGGACCGGACCAGCCGGTTGTAGCCGTTGCCGGGATGGTCCAGATAGAAGTCCATGTCGAAGTCGGCCAGACATAGGGCCTGCTTCGGCCAGCCCCACTCGGCCACCCATGCGGCCTGGGGGAACTCCGCCCTGAGCTCGTTCAGCAGCTTTTTCCACAGGGCGCAGGTGTAGCTCTTGTTCTCGTCGTCCCCCTTCACCAGGGAGTTGGCCATGTCCACCCGGAACCCGTCGCAGCCGTGGCCGAGCCAGAAGCGCATGACATCCGCCATGGCGTCCCGGGTCGCTTTGGCCGCGGGGGCGTCCAGGGGGGTCTGCCAGCTCTCGGTCACCTTAGCCCAGCCGTAGTTCAGGGCGGGCTGGCACTTGAAGAAGTTCAGCATATAGGTGCCGTTGCGAGGGGTCTCGCCACCGATGTAGGGGTGGCCCGGGGTGCCCTTGATCCAGAAGTCGGTCCACACGTACCGGTCGGAATACTCGTTCCGCTCCGCCTGGCCGCTCATCCTGAACCAGGGGTGCTCCTCGGAGGTGTGGCCCGGCACCAGGTCCAGAAGGACCCGGATGCCCAGCTCATGGGCCTCCCGGAACAGGGCAAAAAGGTCCTCGTTGGTGCCGTAGCGGGGGGCCACCAGCTTGTAGTCCCGCACGTCGTAGCCTCCGTCCTTGAAGGGGGAGTCGAAGCAGGGGTTCAGCCACAGGGCGTTGCAGCCCAGGTCCTTCACATAGGGGAGCTTTTGCCGGATGCCGTTGATGTCGCCGATCCCGTCCCCGTTGCTGTCATAGAAGGAGGAGGGGTAGATCTCGTAAAACACGGCGTCTTTAAGCCAGGCGGGTCTGTTCATGGGTTTGCTCCTTTGGAAAAGATTTTATTTACAGCGGAAGCCGCAGGAGATAGCTTTCGTGGGGCAGGTATCGACGCATTTTCCGCAGCGAATGCACTCGGGGCTGTTGGGTGTTTTGACTATGTCCACGTCCATGGGACAGGCCTTTTGGCACTTGCCGCAGCGGACGCACTTGGTTTCCTCAATCCTGAGCCGGTAGAACCCGACCCCGTTGAAGAGCCCGTAGAAGGCGCCCAGGGGGCAGAGGTACTTGCAGAAAGGCCGGTAGACGAGGAGGGACAGGAGGACGATGGCCACGGCGATGGCCAGCTTCACATAGAACAGCGGCCCCCGCAGGGCGGCGTATTGGGGGTTCAGACTGGTGAGAGGCAGCCCCGCCTCCAAGAGGCCCGCGGGACAAAGGTACTTGCAGAAGGTGGGCTCCGCCCACAGCACGGCCAGCACCACCAACAGGATCAGGATGACGTACTTGAGATACCGCAGGGGCCTGTCCAGCCACCGGGGCACCTTTACCTTGGGCAGGGGGACCTTGGCCAGTAGGTCCTGCAGCAGGCCGAAGGGGCAGAGAAACCCGCACACCAGCCGGCCCAGCAGCACCCCGAACAGCAGCAGCATCCCCAGCACGTAGGCCGGGAAGCGGCCCCGCTTGCCTAAGGCCGCCTGCAGGGACCCTATGGGGCAGGCGCCCAGGGCCCCGGGGCAGGAGTAGCAGTTGAGCCCAGGGACGCACAGGACCTTGGACTTCCCCTGGTAGATGACACCGTTCAAAAAGCCCGGGATATAGGCGTTCTGCACCAGGGCGGCGATGCACTGTATGAGGGTGCGGCGGATCTGTCCTTTCATACGCCCAGCCCCATGCATTCCAGGCAGATAAAGATGGCCTTGCGCAGGGTGGCTAACGCCTGGCCCGAGATCGCGCCATAGACCGCCAGCCCTATGCCGAGCCCCAGCAGGGCCCATTTCAGCCACCGATCATGCTTCATTTTGCGTTCAGCAGGTCCAGGCGGGCCTGCAGCTCGTGCAGATACCCCTCCACCACGGAGCCGTTGAGATCGGGCGCGCCAAGGATGCTCGTGCCGACCTGGTTGCCGCTGCGGTCAAAGAAGAGGGTGGTGGGGATGGCCATGACCCCGCTCAGCACGTTCTCGGTGAGCCCTGCGGAGGCCTGGCCGTCCAGGCAGGGGAAGGTGCAGCCGTTCTCCGCCAAGATGTCCTGGGCAGCCTTCAGGTCCTCGGGATCGTCTATGGTCACGGACAGGAAGCCCACGTTTTCGGGCAGGATTTTGTACAGCTCGCTCAGGTCGGGGAGCTCCTTGCAGCAGGGCCCGCACCAGCTGGCCCACACGTTCACCATGGTGAGGTCATATTGGCCGAAGAAGGCTTCCGTCACGGTTTCCCCACCCAGGGTCTGGGCGGAGAAGGAAAAGGCATAGTCGCCGGCGGGCTTGGCGGGGGCTTCCGTGGCTTGTGAGACGGCGGGGGCCGCAGGGGCGGCCGAAACCGTCTGGTTCACAGGCGCTTCGGCGGCTTTCTTCGCGCAGCCTGCCGCCAGCAGGAGCGCCATGACCATCCAAATCGCAATGGTTTTTTTCATCTTCATTCCTTTCTCGCCAGGGTCAACAGCCCGGCGCAGGGGGAGGATCGGGGGCAGCCCAGCTCGTCGCAAACGAAACAACGCTCCTTCTCTCCCATTTTATCCCTATCATACTCGAAACCCGCCCAACTATCAAGGGCAAAAATACCCCTTCTCGGTTCTGAGAAGAGGCAAAAAGCGGGCGGGCGTTATCCCTCCCCGCGCTCCAGGGGCTTGATCTTGTTTTTATAAAGCCGGAGCATCAGCAGGGCGGCCAGGATCAGGTGGGTGAACTCCGCGATGGGGAAGGCCCACCAGACCGCCTCGATGCGGTGGGTGAGGGTGGCCATGAGGTACGCCACGGGGAGCAGAATGAAGAGCTGCCGGGCCAGGGACGTGATCATGCCGTAGACGCCCGTGTCCGTGGCCCCGTAGACCGTGCCCATGGAGATGCCGACGGCCGCGCACACGAAGCCCCAGGCGATGATGTGGATGGTGGTGACGGTGACGCCATAGGTGAAGTCGCTGACGGCAAAGAGCTCCATGAGGGTGGGCGCGCCCAGCTCAAAGAGGGCCGTGCCCGCCACCATGAACACGGTGCAGAACAGGGTCAGCATGCCGTAGGCCCGCATGAACCGCTTCTTGTTCCGGGCGCCGAAGTTGTAGCCCAGGATGCTCATGGCCGCGTTGTTGAGGCCGAAGACCGGCATGAAGATCACCGACTGGAGGCGGAAGTAGGTGCCGAAGGCGCTCTTGTAGGCGTCCACATAGTTCACGTTGGGATCGAGATTGGCCATGTGGTATTCGCCCAGGCCCTTCAGGATGCCGTTCATGCCCAGGTACATCACCGTGCCCACGGCCTGCATGAGGATGGAGGGCACCCCCACGCTGTAAATGTCCTTGACGGTCTGCTTGCGGAGGGTGAAGTGCTCCCGCTTGAGCTGGATCTCGCTCTTGGAGCGGGTGAGCATGATGAGGGCCAATGCCATGGACGCGAACTGGCCCGCCACCGTGGCGATGGCCGCGCCGGTGACGCCCATGGCGGGGATGGGCCCGAGACCCAGCACGAAGATCCGGTCCAGGATGATGTTGGAGATCGCGCCGGTCAGCTGCATCATCATGGCCACCATGGTCCGGCCCTGGGCGGTCATGATCCGCTCGATGCCCACGGAGAGGAAGATGCCTGCGGAAAGGGACAGGCAGATGGCCATGTACTCCGTGCCGAAGAGGCGGACGATGGGGTCGTTGTCCTGCCAGCGCATGAAGGCCCCGGAGAGGAACAGGCCGATGCAAGTGAAGAAGAGGGAGCTGAGCACCATGACCACCAGGCCGTTGCCCGCGGCCCGGTTGGCGTCCTCGCCCCGGCCCTCGCCGAGACGCCGGGAGATGAGGGAGTTCATGCCCACGGCGGTGCCCACGGCCACGGAGATCATGAGCATCTGCAGGGGGTTCACGGTGGAGAGGGCGTTCAAAGCCTTGTCGCCGATGGTGTTCTCCGTGCCGGGCACGTACAGATCCCCCAATATGCCGGTCAGCTGTTCGGGGCTCAACGTGGAGAGCCGGGACACGAACACGCTGTCCACGATGTTGTAGAGGGCCTGGACCAGCATGGAGACGATGATGGGCCAGCCCATGGACAGGAGCAGCTTTCCCTCCGGCGCGGTGGCCATTTTGTTCTGTCGAATGTTTTCCATGGGCCGTATTATATAGGAGTATTTTTTTTCGCGCAACCCCCAGTTTTCGCCCGAAAAGTGCGCAAGTTCCTTTCTATCCGTTTTTGAGGTTGCGCGCCGCCTGCGAGGCATATATAATAAACAAAAGGCCATACGAAATCTAATGAAAGGAGGCTAATACAATGATCGTGAGGTTCTTGACGGTCTGAGCTTAAATCCATGAATCCTAAGCTCAGACGGTTCCTATTGTTATGGGAGGACCAGCATGAGCTATATCAAGGCAGACCAGGTGCTGCCCAAGGAGTTAATTGAAGCTATTCAGCACTATATAGACGGGAAGTCCATCTATATCCCAAGTAAACAGAAGCAGGCATGGGGGAACGGCACCTCCGCCAAGGCGTACTTTCGGGAACGAAACGGAAGGATATGCGACGCCTACCAAAACGGAGCAAGCCGAAGGGAGTTGTCCCTCCGCTTTGCGCTGTCTGAAAAGAGCATCCAGCGCATCCTGCGGGAACAGAACAAGCAAGGACACAGTTGATATATGGGAGGAGAAAGCATGAAAATCGAATTGAGACCCGTGGACGACAGCAACCGGGAGGCGGTTTTGGCCCTGTCCGTTCGGGAGGACCAGCCCTTCGTGGCGCCCAACGACGTTTCCCTGAAGGAGGCGGCGGAAACGAATGAAAAGTACCCCGGCGTCGCCCGTCCCTTCGGCATCTATGCGGACGATCGGCTCGTGGGCTTTTGTATGTTTGCCTTTGATCCGGAAGGGAAAGATCCGGATGATCGCTACTGGCTCTGGCGCTTCATGATCGACAAAACGGAGCAGGACAAGGGCTGCGGTCAGGCCGCTTTGCAGGAAATTATCCGCTATTTCAAGGCCCACGACGCGGATATGCTCTACCTGTCCACCGAACCGGAGAACGAGCGGGGATTGCACGTCTATCACAAGGCTGGCTTTCGGGAGACCGGCGTCATCGAGGATGGCGAGGCCGTGCTGATGCGGACGCTGAAGGGTCCAAACAAAACGATCAAGGACTTCTACGGCGTCAACGTGGATAAAGCCATGCGCCTCAGGGGAAAAAAGGGCTACGGCGTGAGCATCGCCGTTTACGACAGCGACGGCGATTTCAACACCTACTGCTCCGGCAGCGGCCGGTACGGCGAGGACTTCCCGGTGAACCCGGACATGCTGTTTCAGGCAGGCTCCGTATCGAAGTCCATGTTCGCCCTGACCCTCCTTCGCTACGTGGACAAGGGCCTCATCGACCTCGATTCGGACATCTCGGGCGTGGTGCCGGAATTCGTCAGGAAGGGCCCTCTGACCTTCGCCGCCCTGCTTTCTCACACGGCGGGATACAACGTCCACGGCTTCCCAGGCTATCCCGCCGCCCACGAGCCTCTGTCATTGGAGGACGTGCTCTCGGGCAAGGGCAACACGCCCCGGGTCCGCCGGATCAAACCCTACGGAAAGCAGCACATGTATTCGGGCGGCGGCATCACGCTGGCCGAGCTGGCCTTCACCCGCATTACGGGCATGACGTTGCGGGACGCCTTCCAGAAGGAGGTGGCGGAGCCCCTGGGCCTTAAGCACACCGGCTTTTTCCAGCCCCTGGACGATGATTTGGTGGGGAACGCGGCCTTCGGCGGCCGGCTGGCCCAGAAGGAGGACGCCGCCCACGGGTATCACTACTATCCAGAGCACGCGGCGGCGGGCCTGTGGACCACGCCCACGGAGCTCTGCAAGCTGGGCGTCGCTCTCTCAAGGAGCTACCGCAGGGGCGGGTTCCTCAAGAAGAAGACCGCCCGGCGCATGATGACCCCGGTGCTGGATAACTACGGCCTGTGCATCTATCGGGGGGTCAACTGCCCGGAGCTCGCCTTCCACGGCGGCTGGAACAAGGGGTTCCTGACGGAGTGGAACTTTTCCCTGAAGGAGGACCTGTGCGTGGCCAGCATGATCAACCGGGCCACCGCGGCCGCGGACGAAGCCCACGCCCAGGTCGCCTTTGATATCTACCAAAACGCAAAAGAATAGGAGATACATATGATCTACGAACTGAAAGACACATCCAAGGTCGAAAAGCTGTTTGAGGGTGAGGTGGATTCCCTGGTCATCTCCTGCCTCGAGGGGATGATGGACAGCAAGATCTACGTGACCGACCTTGAGCACCCCAGGTCCGCCATGGCGTTTCTCGCCTGCTTCGCCTTCTTTGCGGGGGAGCCAAACAGGGAGCTGGCCTCCTTCAAGCCCAAGGGCGTGGTGGGCATGGTGCCCTCCTCGGAGGCTTGGGCGAAGCTCATCGAGGAATGCCAGCCCGACGCCGACAAGGTGACCCGCTACGCCATCCAAAAGGGTGCGAAGTTCGACCGGGCGAACCTGCAGAAGTTGGTGGACGCCCTGCCCGAGGGGTACGAGATCAAACGGATCGACGGGGAGCTCTACGACAAGTGCCTGGACATAGACGATTTCGAGGACGGCGTGTGCCACTTCGAATCCAAGGAACAGTACTTGGAGATGGGGCGGGGCTTTGCCGCCGTGAAGGACGGGGAGCCGGTGTCCGTGGCCTCCTCCTACACCGTGTACCGGGAGGGCATCGAGATCGAGATCGACACCCTGGAAGAGGAGCGCCGCAAGGGCCTCGCCAGTGCGGTGTGCGCCCGGCTGATCCTCTCGTGCCTCGACGACGGCCTCTACCCCAGCTGGGACGCGGCCAATATGAACTCGGTGCACCTCGCCGAGAAGCTGGGCTACGAATTCAGCCACGAATACCCCTGCTACTGGCTGGACGCTCTCCTCGACATCGTCATCCAGGACCCGGACAAGACCAACTGGCCCGCCTTCTGCGGCCGGTATGAGCTGCCCATCAAGGACCACCGCATCTACGAGGTGAGCCTGAAGGACGGCGACCTGCGCCTGTGCTTCGTGAACACCGAGGGAAAAGAGATGGAGCTGAAGCTCTGGCCCATCGGCCCGGACGCCTTCGGCCTTCTGTGGGGGGATGATCGGATCACCTTTACCCCCGACGCCCTGGTCCTCGATGGGGAGGTCGTCTGCAAGAAGATATGCAAAAAGATATAAAAAAGGAGAGCACCATGAGCCAAGTGCATTTGGAAAAGATAACGCCCATGAACTGGCACGACGTGGAGGACCTGCACGTGGGCAAGGACCAAAACTTCCTGGCCGACAACGTGTCCAGCCTGGCTTTGGCCGGGGTGATCCGGGAGGCCGGGTTCCACGTCTATACCTTCGGCGTGTACCTCAACGAGGAGCCCATCGGCTTTGCCATGATCGGCTACGACATCCCCTTCGACGACGAGAACGACGAATATGAGAAATACTGGTTCACCCGCAGCAGCTACTTTATCTGGCGCTTCATGATCGACGAGCGGTATCAGAAGCAGGGCTACGGTCGGCAGGCCCTGGGCCTCATCCTCGATTTCATCCGCTCCGCCCCCGCCCGACAGGCCAAGTACGTCTGGCTCTGCTACGGGCTGGACAACGTGGTGGCCCGCAAGCTCTACGCCTCCATCGGTTTCAAAGAGGTCCCCGAGGCCTACCTGGAGGAGGACGAGGAGATGCCCGCTGTACTAGAACTGTGATAAAAGAATAGAAAGGAAGATAAACCTATGGATAAACATGAAATGATGCAAGCCCTGGCGCAGAC
>CACWJZ010000042.1 GCA_902761365.1 uncultured Eubacteriales bacterium
GCCGGTGCCGGGGACCAAACGGACGCGGGCAACGGACTTCTTACGACGCCCGGTGGCGATGAAAGCGGTTTTTGCCATAGTCGTTTCTCCTCCTTATTTGAGCACAAGCACTTCAGGATGCTGGGCCTCGTGGTTGTGGGTGGGTCCGGCATAGATGCGCAGCTTCTTGAGCATCTTGCGGCCCAGGGGTCCCTTGGGCATCATCCGGCGGATGGACTCGTACACCGCGAACTCGGGTTTCTTGGCGAGGAGCTCCCCGTAGGTGATCTCCTTGATGCCGCCGGGGTAACCAGTGTGATGGATGTGGGTCTTGTCGGCCAGCTTGTTCCCGGTCAGGCGGACCTTGGCGGCGTTGACGATGATGACGCAGTCGCCGGTGTCCACATGGGGAGTGAAGATGGGCTTGTTCTTACCTCTGAGAATGGCGGCTACCTGAGAGGAGAGACGGCCAAGGATCATGTCCGTCGCGTCCACCACGTACCACTTACGCTCAACGGTTTCGCCCTTTGCCATATAGGTCTTCATGGCGATTCCTCCAATGAAATATTGATACTTGCTGTTTTCGTATATTTCCGGATCGCGCCCCTTCTCACAGGAACTTCCAGAACGCATCCCGGTAGGGACGGAAGGACCAGGGCAGGACCACCTGCCCATATTTGTTCACGGAGAGCTGGTTCCCCATGAACTGCTTCTCCAGGTTGGTGAGCCCGGAGCCGTCGTAGTGCACGGTCCAGTGGCCCAGCAGCTGGCCGTCGAAGCCGATGAGGCTGAAGCGCATTTGATAGGTGATGGCGGTGAAGTTGGATTTGCCGTCGGAGCTCTTAAAGGTGCCGAAGGGCTTCAGGCCCACGATCTCCAGCAGGCAGAAGGCGTCGGGCTGCGCCGCCAGCCGTTCCTGGACCTCCGCGAGGGTGTACGGCGTGTCGTCTGGCTTGCCCAGGCCCGCGAAGCCCAGGCCGATGGCGCCGCCGATGGGGGGCCGCTCATACTTTTGGGTCATGTCCGGCACGAACTGGTTTTTCTCCGCCGGGTGGGAGAAGAGGTCGTTACCCGGCACCGGCTCGCACACATAGTCCGCGTCCGTCAGGTACACCAGGGGCTCCCCAAACTGCTCCTTCTTCACCTGCAGGCCCAGGTGGTCGTTATCGTAGTCCCCCCGGCAGGCGTCGATGGGGGTCTGAAAATCCATGGTCTTCAGCTTTTCCCCGTAGGCCACCAGCTCCCTGGGCAGGGACTTCTCCCCTTCCGCGAAGGTGAAGCGCGCCTTAAGGAGCTTGGGCAGGGTGTCCCCCTTCTCCAGCCGCAGGCCCTTGGCGATGGTGACGGACAGGCTCCCGTCCGGGGTGCCGTAGATCAAGTCGCAGTTGTAGACGCCCTCCTGCTTGCCGCCGGCGGTATGCACGGTGTTCATCTGCGCCAGCAGCACCGCCTCCGCCGCCTCAGGGGCGCAGGTGGGCAGGGCGTCGTCCTGCAGGAAGTAGGCGACCTTATCCACCGTCACCACCACGCACAGGGCGGAGGGCAGGGTGTCCACCCCCTCGATCCGGGGGAAGAAGGGGCAGGGGTTCGTCTTCAGCTCCTTCGCCAGGGCCGCCGCCCGCTCGTCGTTCACCGGCTGGGCCGCGCCGGTCCCGCCGCAGCCGCAGAGGCAAAGAAGGGCCGCCAGCGTCAAAGCCAGCAGCCGAAGCGTCGAAATGGGTCTGTTCATGGTGCCTCCCGAAAGTTTTTATATTGTATGTATGATACCATCCTCACGCGCCGCCTGTCAATCGAGTGCCAAAAAAAACGGCTTGCGCGCGTATATTTTTAGGCAAAGCCGCCCATGCTTTTCCTGAAGAAAAAGCAAAGGAGGTCAAGGCCCATGACCCGTTCCACCGTTCTCTATCTGCTGCTGGGACTGCTGCTGCTCACCATCGTCCTGGCGCTGGTGCTGCCCCTCTTTCGGCGGGAGACGACGCCCGCGGGGCAGGGGCTCTACAGCGTGGACAGAACCAACTATTTCGCGTCCCCCTCGAGGGATTCGCCCTGCCGCACCCGCTTCTACCCCACGGACGTGGCGGGCATCGGCCGCCAGTGCCCCGCCGACCGGGAGATCCGGCGGAAGGAGGCCATCCGACAGGAGGAGCGCTCATGACGGACCGGCAGTATCAGAAGCGGGTCAACCAGCTGCTGCCCCGCTCGAAAACGGGGCTCATGTGCCTGCGGGCCTTCGCCGTGGGCGGGCTCATCTGCTGCCTGGGGCAGCTGGTCTCGGACCTGGGCAAAACGTACCTTTCCCTCAGCAAGGACCAGGCGGGGGCCCTCTGCTCCCTCTCCCTCATCTTCCTCGCCGGGCTCCTCACCGCCCTGGGCGTCTTTGACCGGATCGCCGCCTTCGCCGGGGCGGGGACCGTGGTGCCCATCACGGGCTTCGCCAACTCCATCGTGGCCCCGGCCATGGAGTTCCGCTCGGAGGGCCTCATCACCGGCACCGCCGCCAAGCTCTTCCAGATCGCCGGCCCCGTGCTGGTCTATGGGATCGGCAGCAGCGTGATATATGGATTGATTTTGGTTTTTATAGGAATGTAATTGAAAGCACGCAGCTTTTCTTGGAAGAAAAGCCGCCCAAAAGAACTTTAAGAAAGGGTACAGCTGTGTTTACGAAAGCTGTACCCTTCTTCAGTTTGTGGGCGGAACGGGCAAGCCCGTCCCCTACGGTATACATTCAGCGGACGATTCGTGAATCGCCCCTACGGTTAGGAAAAAACCGATCTTTCAGCGAACAGCAAAAGCGCGGTGCAGCCGCGCGCATTCAGCTGTCGAAGGAAGAACGCGCGGCTTCAGATCCGTCAAATCCAGCGACATGTGCGGTGGATTTGACACATCGCAGGATCCGCCGCCCAGAAAACCGAAGGTTTATAGGCGTACCCTGGAAGCGAAGCGAAGGCGGAGCCCAGCACGTTGAAAAACGCAGTTTTTCGACGGGCTGAATTTATTTGCTCTTGTGGTCCTCGGCCACGACGCCGTCGTGGTAGGCGTCCAGGAGGAGCATGAGGTCGCTGATCTGCTGGGAGAGCTCCCGGCCCGTGTCCGTCTCCGCGATCTTCTGCCGGCCGTCCAGCCGCTCGAAGACGTTGGTGGAGGAGGCGATGTCGAAGTTCTCCGCGATGGCCCGCTTGCGGCCCACGAAGGGCTGGTGGGCCACGATCCGGTAGCTGTAGGAGGTGTAGATCAGGGTGTACCCGGCGATGCCGGAGGTGGACTGATACGCCTTGCAGAAGCCGCCGTCGATGACGATGAGCTTGCCGCCCGCCTTCAGGGGGCTCTCGCCCTTCTTGGCCTTCACGGGCACGTGACCGTTGATGATGTGGTCGTGGGGCCCCTCCAGGCCGAACTCCTGCAGGATCTTGTCGCAGATCTCCGGCCGCTCATAGAGGGAGTAATAGGGGTTCTTGGCCTCGGTCCAGGCGCTCTCATCCTTGATGAGCCGCCGCTCGAAGGTGGTCATGCGGTCCTTGCCGAAGATGGGGCTGTTGCGGCCGGCCCACAGGAACCAGAGGAAGTCCATGCCCAGCTCCCGCTCGGGGGTGCCCATCTTGTAGTAGTAGGCCCGGCGGGCGGCAGCGTCCGCGAAGTCCAGAAAGTCCTTGCCGCTCCGGTCCACCCCGTCCAGATTGAAGGTGAGGAAGTTCCCCTCCTTGTCCATGGGGATGCAGCCGTGGAAGAGCAGGTTCCCGTTGTAGATCTTGTAGATGCTGCCCTTGGAATACAGGAAGCGGGTGTGCCGCTGGAGCTTCTCGCTGTTGAGGAAGGCGCTGGTGAGCTGGTCGATCACGGCGCTCTCCTCGGGGGTCAGGGTGTAGGGGTCCTTGGGGTCCACGGTGGGGAAGTCCACGTCCTCCAAAGGCCAGGTGACGCCGTCGATGGTGACGCATTTGTTCTCGTAATCGATCTTGTCCAGGATCAGCCGATCCTCCATGCCGTACTCCGGGTGCCGGAGGATCTTCTGTCCCTCCAGCTTGAAGAGGATCACGGTGATGGCCTTGTGCATCCGGGCGGAGAGGAGCTTGTCCTTCTCGGACACGCCCAAGGCGTCCTCGCCCATGAGCTTCACGGCGAAGCGGCTCACGTTCGTGTTCTTATAGACCTCGTTGGCGAACACGGACAGGGGCCGGAGGGAGATGCCGTAGCCGGTCTCCACCACCTCCAGGTTGTTGTAATGGATGGAGTTCGAGACCACCGTGGCCACCAGCGTCCGGCTGCCGGAGGCGGCGCCCATCCACAGGATGTCGTGGTTGCCCCACTGGATGTCCACGCTGTGGTGCTTCAGCAGGGAATCCAGGATGATGTCCGCCCGAGGCCCCCGATCGAAGATGTCGCCCACCAGATGGAGCCGGTCCACGGCCGCCCACTTGATGAGGGCCGCCAGCGCCTCGATGAGGCCCGGGGCCTGGCCGATGGCGATGACCGTGGTGATGATGTTCTCGAAGTAGTCCTTCTTGTCCAGGTCCTCCCCATGGGTGTAGAGGAGCTCCTCCAAAATGTAGGCGAACTCCGGGGGCAGGTTCTTGCGGACCTTGGACCGGGTGTACCGCTCGCTGGTGGCGCGAGCCAGGAGGATCAGCCGATGGATGGTGATCCGATACCACTCGTCCAGGTCCCTGATCTGGGGCTTGAGCTGTTCCAGCTTCTCCTTGGGGTAGTAGACCAGCGTGGCCAGCTGATTCAGTTCCTCCCGGGGCACGGCGTTGGCGAACAGCTCGTCCAGCCGCTCCCGGATGACGCCGGAGCAGGAGTTGAGGATATGCAAAAAGGCTTCGTGCTCCCCGTGAACGTCGGAAATGAAGTGCTCGCAGCCCTTGGGCAGGTTCTTGATGGCCTGCAGGTTGATGATCTCCGTGGCCGCGGCGCGGACGGTGGGGAACATGCGGGAAAGCATTTTGAGATAGCGCAGGTCATTTTCCGTGTACGTGCGATGCTTTGCCATGGTCAAATCTCCTTTTATATGCTGTTTTATGATGGATATGCGAAACGTGCGAAATCAGAGCAGCACGTCCTGATCGGATTCGTCCATCGTGCCCCGATTCCTGTCGTGGCTCTGCTCCCGATTCACCTCCCAGGAGATGAGGAAGGAGATGGCGCCGTGAAGCGCCACCATGCCCGCCACGATGGCCAGCTCCAGGGGCGTGCGGACCAGCACCAGGCGGATGATCTCGGCGCAGAGCATGACGATGAGGGCGATGTTCATGAAGCGGGTCAGGGACAGGGTGACGTGGGGCTTGTGGCGGATCAGCATCCAGATGGACTTGCCGCTGCCGATGAGCAGGATGCCCATGGCGGCGATCTCCAACAGCTCGATGCCCGCCTGGGCGATGTAGGTGGTGATGGTGGTCAACAGTTCCATAGGCCACATCCTCCCCAGATTGATAGGATAAGTATAGCATGGGAGGGGGCTGCGGCGCAAGGTTTTTTCACGATGTACGTTCCCGCAGAAAAGGTGCATCATATCACTTGGCCGCAGGTCTATTCTCACGCCTCCCTGTTATCCCGAGCCTGTCGAGGGATCTCTGAGCGGTGTGGGCGGCAACGAGCTGCTTTCCGGCCGCAAGCTTGTCCCTTCCAAAATCCTTCGACGCCGCTGCGCTGCGCCCAGGATGACAAAAGAGGAAGACCTCAGCGAAAAGTGATGTTTGCGCTTACGGCGCAGGAACACTCTCCGGCCTTCCGCCATAGTATACCAATACTATTTTCCCAGGAGGTCTGCCATGTTCCCACTCTCCCGCCTGCCCCTCGATACGACCGCCCGCGTTTTGCGTCTGTCCGCGGCGGAGCCCCTGCGCGGCCGGCTCATGGACCTTGGATTCGTGCCCGGGAACGAGGTGCGCCCTCTGTTCGCGGCGCCCTTAGGCGACCCGCGGGCGTATCTGGTGTGTGACACGGTCATCGCCCTCCGACAGCGGGACGCGGCCACGGTGGCCGTGGAGGCAGAATGACCCCCGTCGTCGGCCTCATGGGCAACCCCAACGTGGGCAAGAGCACCCTGTTCAACGGGGCCACGGGCCTGCGCCAGCACACAGGCAACTGGACGGGCAAGACCGTGGGCCTCCAATCAGGCACGTCCCGGGTGGACGGGCGGGCCTTCACCCTGGTGGACGTGCCGGGCACCTACTCCCTCACGCCCGTGTCGGAGGAGGAGCGGGCGGCGGCGGACTTCGTGATGGAGGGCCGAGCCGACGCCTACATCGTGGTCCTGGACGGCACCAGCCTCCGGCGGAGCCTGCCCTTAGCACTGCAGATCATGGCCCTGCAGGGGCGGACGGTCCTCTGCGTGAACCTGCTGGACGAGGCCCAGAAGCGGGGCATCCAGGTGGACACGGCGGCCATTGCTCAGGCCCTGGGCGTGCCCGTGGTCGGCGCGGCGGCCCGGAGCGGCCGGGGCATAGAGGCAGCTTTGCGGGCGGCCCTGTCCCTTTTGGACGAGCCGGAGCGTCCGCCGGTGCCCCTGCCGCGGCGGCCCGGGGAGAGGGAGGCGGAGGCCTGCCACCGCCGGGCGGCGGAGCTCTGCGCCCTGACGGTACACCAGCGGCATGAGGGGCCTACGGGCCGCCAGCTCCGCTTGGATAAGCTGCTGACGGGGCGGCTGCTGGGGGTGCCCGCCATGGTCCTGCTGCTGGGGCTGGTGTTCTTTTTGACCCTGAAGGGGGCCAACTATCCCTCGGCCCTGCTGCAGCGGGGGTTCGCCCTTCTGGGGACCTGGCTGCGGACGGGGCTCGCCACCCTGCATGCCCCGGCCTTCCTGGCGGATGCCCTCATGGACGGGGTGTTCGACACCACGGCCACGGTGGTATCGGTGATGCTGCCGCCCATGGCCCTCTTCTTCCCCCTGTTCACCCTGTTGGAGGACCTGGGGTATCTGCCCCGGGTGGCCTTCGATCTGGACCGGTGCTTCGCCCGCTGCCACGCCTGCGGCAAGCAGGCCCTGACCGTGTGCATGGGCTTCGGGTGCAACGCCGTGGGCGTCACGGGCTGCCGGATCATCGACACCCGGCGGGAGCGGCTCATGGCCATTTTGACCAACAGCGTCACCCCCTGCAACGGCCGTTTCCCGGCCCTGCTGGCCCTCAGCACCCTCTTCTTCGGCGGCGGGCTCCTGTCCGCGGGGCTCATGGTGGGGCTCGTGGCCTTCTCCCTCCTGATGACCCTGGCCCTGTCCTTCCTCCTGTCCCGGACGGTCCTCAAAGGCCAGCCCTCGGCCTACACCCTGGAGTTGCCGCCCTTCCGGATGCCCCAGGTGGGGAAGGTGATCGTCCGCTCCCTCCTGGACCGCACGCTGCGCATCCTCCTAAGGGCCGTGACCGTGGCGGCCCCCTGCGGCCTGGTCATCTACCTGCTGGGCCATCTGCCCCTCAACGGCCCCTCCCTGCTCTCCCGGCTGGTCCGCTTCCTGGACCCGGCGGCCCGGCTCTTCGGCTTGGACGGGGCCATCCTCAGCGGCTTTCTGCTGGGGCTCCCGGCCAACGAGATCGTCCTGCCCCTGACCCTCATGGGTTACGAGGCCGCGGGCGTCCTCCCCGCAACCGCCGCCGCGGAGGCCCTGGGACCCGCTCTACGCTTGGCCGGCTGGACTCCCTGGACGGCCCTCAGCTTCATGGTCTTCAGCCTGCTCCACTTCCCCTGCTCCACTACCCTGTGGACCATCAAAAAGGAGACCGGCTCCTGGGGCTGGTGCCTTCTCTCGGCCCTGCTGCCCACGGCTTTCGGTCTCCTGTTCTGTTTGGTGCTGCGCCTTGTGGCGGCGGTGGTGTGGTCCTTTTAGCCCGTCCCTGCTGTATCTGCGGGCGGTTCGTGAACCGCCCCTACGGTTCCATAGGCGTGTTCCGTCCCTTACAATAGCAGACTGGTGATCTCGATGAGGGCCACCACACCCACCACGATGAGCATCAGGGCCGTGCCGCAGCCGATGCCCATCTTGTCCTCCTTGCGCGCTGCGGCCAACGTGTCCGCATAGGCGGCAAACTGCTCCACCTCCTGATCCAGATACCCATAGTTGTTGTCCATTTCGCTTGCCTCCTCTCCTTTGGATGAGTCAAGCATAGCAAACTAACTGTCCCATTTGCAGGACTTTGGCACCGGGTCACGGAAGGTTCACGGATGGGACACGGAATGGTAAAAAGTGATGTTTCCCTGCAAGAAGCGATGTGTCTTCCACGGGATGCAGGGCCTGTGGCCAACCCTCACGCCCCGAAGGGGCTCTTGACCCGCTCCATCTGCGCTTCGAACGCCTCCATGACCTCCCGAGGGGCGGTGATGGCAGCCTCGCCGTCCAGGCCGAAGAGCCAGCCGAAGAACTGGGGGCTCACCGCCACGGTGGCCCGGATCTGGAAGTGGTCCTCGTCCACGGAGGAGATGGGCACGTCCTTGCCGAAGGTGTCGATGACCACGCCGATCATCCGGTTGGAGAAGCGCATGGTCACGGTCTGCTCCTCTCCGCCGAACATGGAGAAGTTTTTGCGGGCGTACTCCCCCATGTCCTTCTCGGGCAGCAGGTCCTTCCCCTGGCGAAACTTCTCCGTGACCCTGATGCCGTCCATCTTGTCCACCCGAAAGTGTTTGATCTTCCCGGCCTCGGCCTCGTAGGCGATGAGATAATAGTTCTCCTCCGCCCAGGAGAGGGCCAGGGGGCTCACCCGGTAGGGGCGGCCGTTCCGCCGGAACTTCTTCTCCTTGGTGACGGTGTAGGAGCAGTACCGAAACTCGATCTGCTTGTCCTCGGCGATGGCCTGGTGGATGGCGTCCACGTTGTAGTAGATGGACTCGTTCATGCTCTTGATCCGGTTCTTCACGTACAGCTGCCGCTTCATAAGGGCCGCCTCGTGGACGCTGGTGAGGCCCGCCAGCTTCCGGATGAGCTGCATGGTCTTGCGCTCGGTGATGAACTTGCTGGCCTGGACGCTGTCGATGAGAAGCTTGATCTCAGGCAGCTCAAATTCCCGGGAGCCGATGTAGTACCCCGCCGATCGACCCCGGGTGCCGTGGACATCCAGGCCGAAGGCCCGCAGGGTCTCCACGTCGCTGTAGATGCTCTTGCGCTCGGCCTTGATCCCCGCCTCGCTGAGCCGGCGGATCAGATCCTCCGTGGACAGGGGATGGGCTTCGTCGCTCTCCTGGAGCAACAGCCGCATGACGTACAGCAGCTTCGTCTTTTGATTGGCCGTTCTGGGCATGGTTTTTTCCTCCTATATCAGTCTGATGGGGCCGTCGAAGCGGATGGTCCGCTCCCGGCCGGAGTCGAATCGGATCACGATGCATTGCTGGTCCCGCTGGACCTCCAGGACGGTGCCCTTGCCGAAGAGGGCGTGCTCCACCCGGACGCCGGGCCCCAGGGGGTCCTGGGGCGGGGCCATGCGCTTTTGGGTGGAACGGATGTATCGCCGGGCCTCCCCCTCCCAGGCCGGGTCCAGCTCCACCAGGTAGGTAAGGTGCTCCTTCCCCATCTCGAACAGGAACCGGGAGGGGTAGCGGGCCGTGCCCTCGTGGGAGACGCCGGCGGCCTCGGTGAGGGTGAGGGTCCTCTCCGCCCGGGTGCAGGCCACGTAGCAGAGCCTGCGCTCCTCCTCCATGCGTTCGGCGGTGTCGGTCTTGCGGCTGGGGAAGACGCCCTCGTTGAGGCTCGCCACGATCACGTGGGGGAACTCCAGCCCCTTGGCGTTGTGGACGGTCATGAGCTTCACGGAGTCCTTGCGGTCCTCCCGGTCCCGGTCCGTGAAGAGGGCCACCTCCGCGAGGAAGTCCTCCAGTGTGCAGGCCTCCCCGGCGCTGGTCTCATACTCCTCCAGGCTCTGCAGCAGCTCCGCGATGTTGTCCAGCCGATCCCCGTCCCCCAGCTGCTTGAGCATCTTCATATAGCCGCTCTCGGTCAAGAGGTGGCTGAGAAGCTCGCTCATCTTCATGCCCTCGTGGTTCTCGTAGGCCTTCAGCAGGGCCACGAAGGATGCGGCGTCGGAGGACTGGATCATGGGGTCGTCCAAGTTATCGAGGAGCGCCCCATACAGGCTGCAGCCCTTCTGCTGGGCGTAGCTGCGCAAAAAGGCCATGCGCTTCTTGCCCACCCCCCGCCTTGGCTCGTTCACCACCCGGGCGAAGGCAAGGTCGTCGCCCAGGGCCAGCATCCGAAGGTAGCAGATGGCGTCCTTGATCTCCTTGCGGCCGTAGAACTCCATGCCGCCCCAGACGGTGTAGGGGATCTTCGCGTGCAGCAGGGCGTCCTCCAGACTCCGGGACACGTAGTGGGCCCGGTAGAGGATGGCCATGTCCCGCCAGTCGTTCCCCGCCTCCTTCAGTTCCTGCAGGCGGGAGACGATGAATTTCGCCTCCGCCCCCACGTCCTTGGCGTGGTAGTAGGGGGGCACGGGCCCGGAGCCGTTCACGGCGTGAAGCCGCCGCTCCACCCGCTGCTGGTTCTTCTCGATGAGGGCGTTGGCCGCAGCCAATATCTCGGGGGTGCTCCGGTAGTTCTCCGTGAGGACCACGGTCTCGGCCCCGGGGTACTTATTGGGGAAATCCAATATGAAATGCACGTCCGCCCCCCGCCAGGTGTAGATGGTCTGGTCCGGGTCCCCCACCACGAACAGGTTCTTATGGCAGGAGCTGAGCATGTCGGCCAGCTCATACTGCTTGCCGTCGATGTCCTGAAATTCGTCCACCATCACGTACTCGAACCGCTTCGCCCACTTCTCCCGGACCTCCTTATTCTGCCGGAGCAGGGCCACCGCCATATCCACCAGGTCCTCGAAGTCCAGGGCGTAGATCTTCCGCTGCTCGTAGAGGTAGCGGTAGAACATCTGGCGCCGCCGGTTCTGCTCCCGGTCGATGAGCTCCAACAGGGGCTCGTCGCTCTCCCCGGTGAGGAGCGGCACGTAGGCTAAATCCCACTTCATGTCGTCGGTCAGATCCGCGGCCTTGTGGAGGCTCATCTCCTTCAGGGTCATGCCCATGTCCTCAAACACAGTCCTGAGGAGGGAGTTCTTGTCCTCCTCGTCCAACACCAGGAAGTTCTGAGGCCAGCCCAGGGTGTGCAGATCCTCCTTCAGGATCATAAGCCCCAGGGCGTGGAAGGTGCAGATATAGCCCGTGTCAGCGTCCCCCACCATGTGCCGGACCCGCTGCTTCATCTCGTTGGCGGCCTTGTTGGTGAAGGTCACGGCCAGGATGTGGCCCGGGCTCACGCCTCCGGCCTCCACCAAATACCCGTAACGCCGGGTCAGGGTCCTGGTCTTGCCGGTGCCGGCCCCCGCCACCACCCGCACATAGCCCTCGGTGGTCTCCACCGCCCGGCGCTGTCCTTCGTTCAATCCCGCTAAGCTGTCCATGCTGTCCCTTTCCTGTCTCTTTTTTCCTATCATACCATACTATGTGTCCCATAAACAGGATTCTTTCACTCATTTCAGGGATTATTTACAAGTTTTCACCGGTCTTGCATCCGCTTCAACCTTGTGCTATAGTAGGTTTATCGGAAAGGAGGCGACGGCCATGATGATCTCCACCAGGGGGCGGTACGCCCTGCGGGTGATG
>CACWJZ010000043.1 GCA_902761365.1 uncultured Eubacteriales bacterium
CGCAAGGGCCTGTCCGCCGGGCGGGTCCAGTCCGTGGCCACCCGGATCATCTGCGACCGGGAGGAGGAGATCAACGAGTTCGTCCCCAAGGAGTACTGGACCATCACCGCCCAGCTCCAGGGGAAGAAGGCTTTTGAGGCGAAGTTCACCAACTGGGGCGACATGAAGGAGCTCCACACCGAGGCGGAGACCAACCAGGTCCTGCAGCGCATCGACGGGAAGGATTTCATGACCAGCGACGTGAAGACTGGCGAAAAGAAGCGCCACGCGGCGCCGCCCTTCACCACGTCGAGCCTGCAGCAGGAGGCGTCCCGGAAGCTCAACTTCACCGCTAAGCGGACCATGCAGGTGGCCCAGCAGCTCTACGAGGGCGTGGACATCGGCAAGAAGGGGCCCGTGGGCCTGATCTCCTACATCCGTACCGACTCCGTCCGCATCAGCAAGGAGGCCCAGGCGGCGGCCTTGGCGTATATCGAAGCCAACTACGGCAAGGAGTACGTACCCGCTCAGCCCAACGTGTATCGGGGCCGCAGCAACGCTCAGGACGCCCATGAGGCCATCCGGCCCACGGACCTGAAAAACAGCCCCAAGGACCTGAAGGGGAGCCTCAGCGCCGAGCAGTACAAGCTCTATAAGCTGATCTACGAGCGGTTTTTGTCCAGCCAGATGAGCGAGGCCGTTTTGGAGACCACCATGGCCACCTTCGATGTGAACGGGGTCACCTTCAAGTCCACCGGCGTCAGGACCCTGTTCGCGGGCTTCACCGTGATCTACCCATCACCCCCGAGCAGAAGTTCACCCAGCCCCCGGCCCGGTACACCGAGGCGACGCTGGTCAAGACCCTGGAGGAGAAGGGCATCGGCCGTCCCTCCACCTATGCGCCCACCATCTCCACCATCGTGGATCGGGGCTACGTGCTCCGGGAGAAGAAGGTGCTGATGCCCACGGAGCTGGGGTTCGTGGTGACCCGGCTCATGAAGGAGAACTTCAAGGGCATCGTGGACGTGGCGTTCACCGCCGGCATGGAGGAACAGCTCGACAAGGTGGAGGAGGGGGCAGTCCCCTGGCAGCAGGTGGTGTCCGACTTCTATACGCCCTTCGAGAAGGACCTGGAGGCCGCCGGCGCCAACATCGACAAGGTGAAGCTGCCCGATCCCGTGTCCGATGTGCCCTGCGACAAGTGCGGGGCCATGATGGTCATCAAGACCGGCCGGTTCGGCAAGTTCCTGGCCTGCCCCAACTTCCCCGAGTGCCGGAACACAAAGCCCCTGCTGGAGAAGCTGGAGGTGCCCTGCCCCAAGTGCGGCGGGGACATCCTCAAGCGGCACACCAAGAAGGGCAAGACCTTCTTCGGCTGCGCCAACTATCCCAACTGCGACTTCGTGAGTTGGGATAAGCCAGTGCCCGGCAAGTGCCCCCGCTGCGGCGGCATCCTGGTCCAGCGCATGGGCCAGAACGGCCCCTTCATCGCCTGCGGAGACCGCACCTGCGGGTATATCCAGCGGAGCAGGAAGGATAAGGAATGAAATGTCTTCTGTGTTCCTTTTTTCTCTTCGGTGAAGAGAAAAAAGGAACCGAAAAAAGAGAAGCTTAAGAAGATAAGCAAAGACTTCGAGAATAAGCAACACTGTTTCTCAAAGTTCCTTTGGTCACCTTTTTTTAGAAAAGGTGGTGCTTTACTACATTCCTCTATCAGAAAGGACCAAAACCATGGCAGAAATCACCGTAGTAGGCGCGGGACTGGCGGGAGCGGAGGCTGCCTGGCAGCTGTGCCGCCGGGGCCAAGTCGTCACGCTGCGGGAGATGAAGCCCGAAAAACGATCCCCCGCCCATCAGCGGGACACGTTCGCGGAGTTGGTCTGCTCCAATTCCCTTCGGTCGGACCGCCTGGAAAACGCCGTGGGCCTGCTCAAGGAGGAGCTGCGGGAGCTGGACTCCCTGATCCTCGCCTGCGCCGATTCTACCCGGGTCCCCGCCGGCAGCGCCCTGGCCGTGGACCGGGAGGGGTTCACGGAGCTGGTGACGAAGCGCCTGCTGTCGCTGCCCAACCTAAAGTACGTCCCCGGCGAGGTCACGGACATCCCCGCGTCCCCCTGCATCATCGCCACGGGCCCGTTGACCTCCGGCGCCCTGTACGAGCGCATCTCCACCCTGGTGGGCCAGCCGCTCCACTTCTACGACGCGGCGGCGCCCATCGTGACCAGGGACAGCCTGGACTTCACCAAGGTCTTCGCCGCCTCCCGCTATGGCCGGGGCGAGGACTATTTGAACTCCCCCATGACCAAGGAGGAGTACTTCGCCTTCTACCACGCCCTCATCGAGGCCCAGACGGCGGAGCTCCACAGCTTTGAGACGCCCCGGGTCTTCGAGGGCTGCATGCCCGTGGAGGTCATGGCCAAGCGTGGCGAGATGACCCTGGCCTACGGCCCCCTAAAGCCGGTGGGCTTGGAGGTGGACGGGAAGATGCCCTTTGCCGTGGTCCAGCTCCGGCAGGACGACAGGGACGGACGCCTCTACAACATCGTGGGCTTCCAGACCAACCTGAATTTTTCCGAGCAGAAGCGGGTCTTCGGCCTGATCCCGGGCCTGGAGCACGCGGAATTCGTGCGCTACGGGGTCATGCACCGCAACAGCTTTCTGCCGTCCCCGGGATTGCTGAGCTGGGATTACTCCTTGAAAACGGACCCCCTCCTGTGCTTTGCCGGGCAGATGACCGGCGTGGAGGGGTATGTGGAGAGCGCCTCGAGCGGCCTCTTGGCTGCCTTGGCCCTCCATGAAAAGCTTTTGGGCCGGGCCCCCGTGGACTTCACCGACAGGACCGCCATCGGCGCCCTTGGTCACTATGTGTCCGAGTACGTGGGCCACGACTTCCAGCCCATGAACGTGACCTTCGGCATCATGGCCCCCGCCGGGCAGCGCTTTCGGGGCAAGCAGCAGAAGAACCTGTTTCTGTCGGAGCGGGCCCTCGCCACGGTCCGGGAGAAGAAGGCGCTTCTGTCCCCGGCCATGGAATCATAAAAAAGAAAGATCGCGGCTCCTTTCGTTGGAGAGGGGCCAATACTACATAGGAAAGACATATGCGAAAGAAAGAAACCAAACTGAAGCTCATCCCCTTGGGGGGCATGGGCGAGATCGGAAAGAATATGACCCTCCTCGAATACGGGGAGGACATCATCGTCATCGACTGCGGTCTGGCGTTCCCGGACGACGACATGCCGGGCATCGACGTGGTAATCCCGGATATGACCTATTTGGAGGAGAACCGGGAGAAGCTCAGAGGCTTCGTCATCACCCATGGCCACGAGGACCATATCGGCGCCGTGCCCTATGCCCTGCAGAAGTTCGACGCCCCCGTGTACGGCACGGACCTGACCGTGGCCCTCATAGAACACAAGCTCCAGGAGATGCACGTCTCCGGCGCCCTGAACGTGGTGAAGCCCGGAGACATGGTGGAGCTGGGCTGCTTCAAGGTGGAGTTCATCAAGACCAGCCACTCCATCCCCGGGGCGGTGGCCCTGGCCATCACCACGCCGCTCGGTGTGATATTGCACACCGGCGACTTCAAGATCGACCTGACGCCCCTCGATGGCCAGCCCATCGACATCAACCGCCTGGCCTACTACGGCAGCAAGGGCGTCCTGTGCCTTCTCTCCGACTCCACCAACGTGGAGCGGGCGGGGTACACCCAGTCGGAGCGGGAGATCGGCAAGACCTTCGAGCACTGCTTCGACGTGGCCAAGGGCCGCGTCATCGTGGCCTCCTTCGCCAGCAACGTATACCGCATCCAGCAGGTGGCGGACGTGGCCATCGAGCACGATCGGGTCATCTGCTTTGCGGGCAAGAGCATGGAGCAGATCGTCACCTATTCCCGCAACCTGGGGTATTTGAATATCCCCCAGGAGAGGATCGTGAAGGTGGACGACCTGCACAAGTTCCGGGACGAGAAGGTCTGCATCATCACCACCGGCAGCCAGGGCGAGCCCATGAGCGGCCTCTACCGCATGGCCAACGCCTCCCACAAGATCAACATCGGCTTCGGGGACACGGTCATCATCTCCGCCTCCGCCATCCCGGGCAACGAAAAGTGCGTCGCCAAGGTCATCGACGGCCTCTTCGAGAAGGGGGCCTACGTGGTCTACGACCGCATGGCGGACGTGCACGTGTCCGGCCACGCCTGCCGGGAGGAGCTGAAGCTCATGCTCCAATATCACCAAACCCAGGTTCTTCATCCCCGCCCACGGGGAGCTGCGGCACCTCATGACCCACGGCCGCCTGGCCCTCGACATGGGCATCCCGGAGGAGAACATCTTCGTGCTGAACATCGGCGAGGTGGTGGCTTTCACCAAGAAGACCGCCCAAAAGGCCGGCGAGGTAGCCTCCGGCGCCGTCATGGTGGACGGCAGCAAGAGCATCGAGGACGCGGTCATCCGGGACCGGCGGGAGCTTTCCAGCCAGGGCCTGGTGGTGGCGGTCGTCACGGTGGACCGGGAGACCGGGCGGCAGATCGCTCCGGTGGAGCTGATCAGCCGCGGGTTCGTGTACATGAAGGAATCCGACGAGCTCATGGGCGAGGCCGCGGAGGCCATCGCACCGGAGGTCCAACGATTCGAGACGGAGGGGAAGGAGAGCTACGGCGACATCAAGGCCAGCCTCAAGAGCCGGCTCAAATCCTTCTTCAAGAGCAAGACCAAGCGCACGCCCCTCATCATACCCATCGTCATCGAGGGCGAGTCCTATGATTGACAAGATGGCCAGGGAGCTGGCGTCTGAAATCCGCCAGAGCCGGGAATACGAAGCCTACGCGACCGCCAAGGAGAAGGTGCTGGCGGACGAGCAGACCGCAGCGCTGCTGAAGCGGTTCCACCGCCTGCAGATGACGGTCCAGGCCCGGCGCATGGCCGGGAGCGAGGGCGGCGCGGAGGAAGCGGAGCTGAAGAAACTGGCGGAGCTCCTGCAGTTCTCCCCGGACGCGGCGGACTTCCTTTTGGCGGAGTATGGCTTGAACCGGCTGCTCACGAGCACCTATGACACCATCGCCCGCGGTGTGGGCGTGGACCTTACGGAATGGGAGAGATAGTATGACGCAATGGAAGGACCCGGCCACGGCGCGCCGGGAAAGGGTATGGCGCATCCTGCGGCCGGTGGTGGCGGTGCTGCTCAGCATCGGCCTGGTGGCCCTCGCCATGATCGGGGCCATCCGCTACGTGCTGAACCACTTCGTCTACCCCGTGGACCCGGACGACAACACCCCCATCCAGGTGGTGATCCCCGCGGGGTCCTCCGCCTCCCGCATCGCCTCCATCCTCTACAACGCCCGGGGCCAGGATGAGCCCGGTCTCATCGTCAGCACCGCTTCCTTCAAGGTGTACGTGGACTTTACAGGCCGGGCCAACGCCCTGAAAGCGGGCACCTACGTGCTGTCCCGGAACATGACCATCCCGGAGATCGTGAACATCCTCTGCGCCGGCAACGAGGCGCGGCGAGTCACCCGCTTCACCATCCCCGAGGGGTACACCACCGCCGAGATCGCCCTGGCCCTCTTCGAGGCGGGCATCTTGGAGGACCAGGAGGAGTTCCTGGCCCTGTGCAAAGACGGCACGCTCCTGTCCGTGGGGTATCTGGACCAGCTGTTGAACCCCACCGACCGGCGCTATGCCCTGGAGGGGTATCTGTTCCCCGATACCTACGAGATCTATGAGGACGCCGCCCCGGCGGACATTCTGAAGAAGATGCTGAACCGGTTCGCCATCGTGTTCACCGAGGAGGACGCGGAGCGGGCCCGGGCCCTCAACATGACCACGGACCAGGTCATCACCCTGGCCTCCATGATCGAGAAGGAGGCCGCCGCGGCCGAGGACTTCGCCCGGGTGTCGGCGGTGTTCCACAACCGGCTCCGGCGGGGCATGCCCCTGGAGTCCTGTGCCACCCTGTCCTACACCCTGGGGGTGAAAAAGTACACCTTCACGCAGTCCGAGCTGGCCACCGTGTCCCCCTACAACACCTATCGGAACAAGGGCCTCCCCGTGGGCGCCATCTGCAACCCGGGCCGGACAGCCATCCAGGCGGCCCTCTATCCCGAGGAGCAATATCTTGCGGAGGGCTATCTCTACTTCTGCAACATGAACCCCAAGCAGACCAACAGTCTGGTGTTCAGCCGGACCTACGAGGAGCACCGCAAGAACGTGGTGAAGTATTCGCCCTTCTGGGAATAAAGCACTACAAGAAAGAGGCAGGGATCATCCCTGCCTCTGTTCTGTTCTTCGGTTTATCGCTGCGTCCGTTCCACCCACGCCTGCCAGCGGGGATCGTCGGACATCTCGGCCTTGACCTTTTCCCGCTCAGGCACGTCCCACCAGGGCCATAGATCGGGAAGCTCCGCGCATAAGCGTTTCTCAGCAGGGACGGCCTCAGCGGGCCACTTGACGTGGCGGAACAGGGGCGAAGTATAGGGCTCAGGGGCGCTATCAGCCCTTTCGGCATGCTCTAGGGCTTTATCGAGGGCAGAAAATGCTTCCTCTTGGGCGTGATCAAGCCACAGATAGTAGGCCCGAAGCATGTGGAGACAGGCAAGGAACCCGTGATTCGGGCCGTAGTCACCGTCTGTACACACCAGGCGGAAGAGATCGGCCGCGTTCTGCAGCAGGGCGGCCGCGGCTTGGGACGGGATGCTTTGATCGTTCAGCAGGATGCGCACCATCAGCTCGCCACTGCAGCGCACCGTCTCCAGCAGCGCCTCCCCGCAAGCGGCGACGGCGTCACGCCCGTCGAAGGCGTTGATCCGCAGGAAGGGGGCGGAGCCGTATAGATCGGGGGCGTCCTCGGCCAGGGCCAGGGCCTTTTCTCCCTCGCCCAGATTCTTGTACAGCTGGGACAGCTCCTGCACCGCTTGCCGCCGTAGCCTGCCGTCCGTCAGCCCGGACAGGAGTTTTTCGTAGAGTTTGACGGCCTCCTGCCACTCGGGATACGTCCTGTGTCGCGCCGTGTCATATACGCCATAGCCATCAGTGTCGGTCAGGTGGTGCTCGCCCCGGCGCACGTACCCGGCCGTATAGAGGGCGGAGGCAAGCGCGAGGCTGAGCTTCTCGTTGCCGGGGAATTCGATCAGCGCTTCCCGGGCCAGGGTGATACAATCGTCCATGCTCACGTCCACCCCATTGTTTTCGGCGATCATGGTTCGGATGTGCTCAGCAAGAGCATCGATCTTCTTCGAGCGTTCGTTGTCATAGCCGAAAAGCTCATCGATGGACACGCCAAAATAGTTCGCGATGGACGGGATCATGCCCATGTCGGGATAGCAGATCCCCTTCTCCCAGCGGGAGACCGCCTGAGCGGTCACCCCTAATGCGTTGGCCAGCGTTTCCTGGGTCCTTCCGTCCCGTTGACGGAGCTCCTTTATCCTCTCTCCCAATTGGATCATATCATTTCTCCTTTTTCCGCATTCACCGGTGTACCTTCAGTGTATCGAATGATCGCCTCGAAAGCAATAATCAATATATTGTTTTGAAATAAACACGTTGTTGAAACAAAACGGCGCTGGGTCGTGGCATATCCTGTCGATATGCAGCATAGGTTCATCCATAAGGAGGTGGGCCTATGCTGTTGTTTTTGCTGGAGCTGCTGCGGGGGCTGTTCTTCGTCGGGTACGTCAAGAGCGCCTCCTTCCCTAAGCCCCTGACCCCGCCGGAGGAGCGGCAGGCGGTGGCGGAGCTGCTCGAGGGGGCGGAGGGGGCGCGGGACCGGCTGATCCTCCACAACCTGCGGCTCTGCGCCCATATCGCGGGCAAGTACGCCGCCCGGGGGAAGCTGTCGAGACGGCGGGAGCTGGACGACCTCATCTCCATTGGCACCATCGGCCTCATCAAGGCGGTGGACACCTTCTCGCCGGACAAGGGGAGCCTGTCCGGGTACGCCTCCCGATGCATCGAGAACGAGATCCGCATGAGTTTGAGAACGGAGAAGAAGCTGGTGGGGGAGGTGTCCATGGAGGAGCCCCTGGGCCGGGATCGGGAGGGGAACGAGCGGACGGTGTTGGACCTGGTGGGCACGGACGGGGAGGAGATCTTTGAGACCGTCCGCAAAAGCCTGGAGGGGGAGCGGCTGCGCGCTCTCATGGACTGGACGCTGAAGAAGCGGGAGAAGCTGGTCCTGTCCCTGCGCTGCGGTATGGACGGGGCGGCGCCCCTCACCCAGCAGCAGGTGGCGGATCGCATCGGCATCTCCCGGTCCTACATCTCCCGCATCGAGAAGAAGGCGGTCATGAAGCTGCGGCTGGCCCTGCTGGAGGCGGGGGAGGGGCCGGGGGCAAGCCATGGAAAAAAAGACTTGTGATATACGGAACGCCATGCTATAATATACTGACGTATTGGGTAGGACTATGTAGGAGGCGAACAACAGCGATATGAAAGAACGTGTGGAAAAGCTGCGGAAACTGATGGAAGAGAACCGGCTGGACGGCGCGCTGGTCACCGGCCTCACCGCCATTCGGTACTATTCCGGTTTCACCAGCGACGAGGCGGCCCTGGTCATCACCATGGACCACGCCTCGCTCCTGACAGATTTTCGGTACACCATCCAGGCCCGGGAGCAGAGCCCGGACTTCGAGGTGGTGGAGGTAGGCCGGGGGGCCCTGCTCCCCTCGGTGGACAGGCTACTGAAGGCGGACGGCTGCAAGCGCGTAGCCTTTGAGAACCAGATCATGACGGTCTCCGTCTTTGAGAAGTACAAGGCGCTGGACTTTGAGTTCGTGCCCTTCTCCGAGGAGATGAACAAGCCCCGCCTCATCAAGACGGCGGACGAGATCGCCTGTCTCCAGCGGGCCCAGAACATGGCGGACGAGGGGTTCAAGACCCTGCTCACCCGCATCGGCAGCGGCATGACAGAGAAGGAAGTGGCGGCGGAGCTGGATTATATCCACGCCAAGCTGGGGAGCGAGTGCCCCTCCTTCGACACCATCGTGGGCTCCGGCCCCAACGGCGCCATGTGCCACGCCATCCCTGGGGAGCGGCGGCTCCAGAAGGGCGATCTGGTGGTGCTGGACTTCGGCTGCGTCTACAACGGCTATCACAGCGACATGACCCGGACCTTCGCCGTGGGGGAGGTGGACGACTTCTCGAAGAAGATCTATGACATCGTCCGCACCGCCCAGCAAAAGGCACTGGACGCCCTGAAGGGTGGCATCACGGGCAAGGCCCTGGACGCCGTCGCCCGGGACTACATCGCTTCTAAGGGCTATGGCGAGACCTTCGGCCACAGCCTGGGCCACGGCTTCGGCCTCATGATCCACGAATCGCCCTATGCCTCCACCGCCAGCGAATGGACGCTGGAACCGGGCATGACCATCACGGTGGAGCCGGGCATCTACATCGAAGGGAAGTTGGGCGTGCGCATCGAGGATTGCTGCGTCGTCACCGAAACGGGAAAGATCGACCTGGTCAGCTCTACGAAAGAGCTTCTCAGCGTGGATTGACCATATACATATAGTACCAAACCATAAAATGACAGGGAGGAAAAGAAAACTATGGTAATGGCAGGCGATTTTCGTAAGGGCACCACAGTCGAGATCGACGGCAACGTTTGGACCGTTGTGGACTTTCAGCATGTGAAGCCCGGCAAGGGCGCGGCCTTCGTCCGCACCCGCCTCAAGAACGCGATGACCGGCGCGGTGCTGGAGCGCACCTTCAGCCCCACGGACAAGTATCCCGAAGCCCGCATCGAGACCAAGGAGATGCAGTATTCCTATTCCGACGGCGATCTCTATTACTTCATGGACAGCGAGACCTTCGATCTCATCCCCCTGAACCATGAGCAGGTGGCGGACGCCATCGACTTCATCAAGGAGAACGACACGGTCACCGTTCGTTCCTACAAAGGTTCCCCCTTCGCCGTCCAGGCTCCCAACTTCGTGGTCCTGGAGGTCACTGAGACCGAGCCCGGCTTCAAGGGCGACACCGCTACCGGCACCACCAAGCCCGCCGTGCTGGAGACCGGCTATCACATCGCCGTGCCCCTGTTCGTGAACCAGGGCGACAAGATCCGTGTGGACACCCGTACCGGCGAATACATGGAGCGCATCTAAGGCATAGTAACACCAAAAGGATCAAGGAGGAGCATATGAGCCGCATTTCGGAAAAGGTTGCGTATCTGGACGGCCTTATGGAGGGCCTGGAGATCGAGGACGCCAAGCAGAAGAAGCTGTTCAACGCCATCATCGACGCCCTGGACACCATTGCAGAGGAGCTGAGCGATCACGATGACGCCATCGAGGAGCTCAACGATTCCATCGACGAGATCTATGACGACATGGACGAGTACGATGAGATCCTCTACGGCGAGGACAATGAGGATGAGGACGAGGACATGGAGGACGACGATTTCTTTGAGGTCGTCTGCCCCAGCTGCGGCGAGACCATCTATTTCGACGAGGATATGCTGGACAACCCCGACGGGCTCATCTGCCCCAACTGCAACGAGCCCATCGAGATCAACATCGCCGACAAGAAGGACGAGGAATAGTCGATAGGAAGGGATAAAAGCCCGCACCTTTCTTGATAGAAAGGTGCAACCAAAGAACTATATTCGGGAAGTATGGTTTACACTGTACTTCCCATTATTATTCCTAAGCTTTTCTTTTTCCGCCGCTTTTTCTTTTCACTGAAAAGAAAAAGCGACAAAGAAAAAGTTCAAATAATCCCTTTCTCATATAGCCAGCCGGCGAAGCCCTCCATGCCGCCCCGGTCCGTGGGGGTCATGGCCTTGATGTGCAGGTTCTCCATGAACCAGCTGAGGATCAGCCCGCCCTGAAGGATCACGTCGTGGCGGCGGACAAGCAGCGGCATCTGGGCGCGGCGCTCGTCGCCCAGGGCCGAAAGCCGGACGAGGAGGGCGCTCAGCAGCTCCGGAGTGAGCCGCACCGTGGCGAGCTGGCTGCCGTCAAACTTACTTTGCTGCAGGAGCAAGGCGCCTAAGGTGGTGATGGTGCCGCCTACGCCGACGAAGGGGGCCGCCGCCGGGCCGGGGAGGGATATACGTTCATTGAGCCAGGTATAGATGGTGTCCCGCATGCGGGGCAAAGCGTCCTCCGGGCAGAGGTCCTGGGCCCGGACGCAGCCGGTGGGGAAGCTGACGGACCAGTGGGGGTTGACCACCTGGGCGCTGCCGCCGCCGATGTCCAGGAGCGTGCCTTCGTGCCCGCCCATGGCCCCCTGGTAGGCCAGCTGCCCCTCCTCTTCGCCGGAGAGCAGAAAGATGTCTAGGTCCGGGCAGACGGCCTTCAGAGCGTCCAGCAACTCCTGCCGGTTCTGCGCGTCCCGGACGGCGCTGGTGGCGTAGGCAAAGGCCCGGGCGCCGGCTGTGCCCGCTTTGTCGCAGAACTGGCGGCAGGCCTGGATGGTGGCCGCCATGGGCCCGGGAGCCAGGCAGCCCGTTTTATCCAGCCCCTTGCCGAGGCGGGTGGTGCAGATCTCCTTGCGCCCATCGGGCACAAAAAAAGCGCCGTCGCTGCCTCGGTCCATGAACGCGAAGCGGACGGAGTTGCTGCCGATGTCCAGCACGGCCAGGGACGCGCTCATTGGCCGCCTCCCGCCAGGGACTCGTTGTCGTCGTCCAGGATGATGGCGTCGTCGGTATAGTGCCAGCCATAGCGGACGGAGCCCTGCTGGAGCTTATATTCGTCGGTTTGCATGTATTCCAAATTGGCCTGCTCCCGTTCGTATTCGACCTTGATAGCGTTGAGCTCATTCTGCTTTTCTTCCAAAAGCAACTGAGCGTTCTCCCGATTGGTGCGCTGGGGAATGATGACGCCGGCCAGGATGACCGCGTCCACCGCCAGGAGCAACAGGAAGTGTATGGGCTTAAAGTAAACCTTTTTTTTCGGCGCGCGCTTTTTCACGTACAGCAGTATAGCAGATTATCCGTCCGAGGGGAACTGTTTTTTGCGTATCTTTTGGAGTATTTCTGTGAACAGGGACCGAAAAGCCCAGCGAACGAGGAGCATGCCTCCGAAGAAGAGGGCCAACCCATAGAGCCGCACCTCCCCGCGGGTGGAGAAGAGGAGTCCCGAAAGCAGGCAGACCTGCAGCAGGAATAGGGCCAGCAGATCATAGAACACTGTGCCGAAGCGCCCCGCCCTCAGGCGCGGGAGCCGGACCAGCTCGTACAACAGCCCGCCCGTCAGGCCGAAGAACAGCATGATCATGGCCTGGTGGGGCTGGCTGAACACGTCCCGGATCATCCCTTACGCCGGCCGAACAGGGATCGCTTCAGACTGGGCTGCTCATACTCCAGGGAGAGGATGCGCCCGTCCACCACCACCTGGCCGCTGTCCGGGTCCAGGCGGGTGAGCTTCAGCTGCTCTCCGGACAGGACCAGCATGCCCGCCTCGGTCAGGATGGCGGCCTCCTCCTCGTGAAAACTCTCCACGTCAACCACCCCTGTGATGCGGGCGTGGCGCTGGCCTTCGATGACGATCTGGTGGGCGTCGGGCACATATTCCGCCAGGGTTCCTCCGGTCTTATCCATAGCTCCACCTCCTGCCATCAGCCTATGTCTGCCCGGCCCGCCCTATGCCGCGAAGGGCGGCGAAGGGGGATGGATTTGCACTGATTTTGCAAAATGCCTTGACAAAAACCGGTCCAAGGCCCTACAATACAACCATACGAGATCGATCCTTTTTTCCATCATTTTACAATACAATATCTTTGGAGGAAGCGAATGGTTCCAGAAAACCTGCTGGAAAAGAACCTAGCAGAGCTTCGCGCGATGGCGCAGGCTTTGGGCGTGAAAAACGTAGGCAAATATCGAAAAAACGACTTGATAGAGATGCTGTCGGGCAAGAGCGAGACCCCTGCCCCCAAGAAGCGGGGTCGTCCTACCAAGGGGGCTGCGGCTCGGAAGGCAGCCGCCGCGGCGGCACAGCTGCCGGAAGCCGCCCCCGAAGCTGCGCCCGCTCAGGAAGCGCCCAAGGCAAAAGCGCCTGAACGGGCCAAGGGCGACAGGAAGCGGAAGCAGCCCGCCCAAAAGGCCAAGGCGCCCGCGGGGGAGGAAAAGCCTGCGGAGGAGAAGTCCACCCCGCAAGCGGAGGAGAAGCCCGCTGCTGAGCAGGCGCAGGAGCCCCAGAAGCCGGAGGGCAAGGAGGAGACCGGGGACAAGGGTGAGACGCGCCGCCGGGACAACCGCGCCCAGAACAACCGCTATCAGAAGGGGTATGTCCGCCACTTCGGCAACAACAACTACGCCAACGGCGAGCGTCGCTACCAGAACGGGAACAATCAGGAGCAGCGGTCCAACCGGCCTGCGGCCTCAACGAATCCCCCCGCTGCCGGCGAGGAGGAGAAGCCCTACTACAACCAGGAGTACGGCACCGCCAACCCTGCCGTGCCCAAGATGCTGGAAAATGAGAACTGCCCCCCCACGGAGGGCGTGCTGGAGGTGCTGCCCGACGGGTACGGGTTCCTCCGCATGAACAACTACTACTCCGGCCCCAAGGACATCTATCTGTCCATCACCCAGATCCGCCGCTTCAACCTGAAGACCGGCGATTACGTGGAGGGACGCGCCCGGCCCCACCGGGAGGGGGACAAATTCGACGCCCTCATGTACATCGACAAGGTCAACGGCCTCCTGCCCGATGAGAACGCCCGCCGCAAGACCTTCGAGGAGCTGGTGCCTATCTTCCCCGACGAGCGGTATACCCTGGAGACGGCGGGGGAGAGCAACAGCCTGTCCGCCCGGCTCATCGACCTGATCGCCCCCATCGGCAAGGGCCAGCGGGCCATGATCGTGTCCCAGCCCAAGGCGGGCAAAACGACGCTGTTGAAACAGATCGCCGCCGGTATCTCCGCCAACTACCCGGACACCCACCTCATGGTCCTGCTCATCGACGAGCGGCCCGAGGAGGTCACGGAGATGAAGCGGTGCATCCGGGGCGAGGTGGTCTACTCCACCTTTGACGAGCTGCCGGAGCACCACACTCGCATCGCCGAGATGGTCCAGGAACGGGCCATGCGCCTGGTGGAACAGGGCAGGGACGTGGTGATCCTGCTGGATAGCCTGACCCGGCTCACCCGGGCCTACAACCTGGTGATCCCGCCCACGGGGCGGACCCTCTCCGGCGGCATGGACCCCGGCGCCCTCCACAAGCCCAAGCGGTTCTTCGGCGCGGCTCGAAACATCGAGGGCGGCGGGAGCTTGACCGTCATCGCCACGGCCCTCGTGGAGACCGGCAGCCGCATGGACGACATCGTCTACGAGGAGTTCAAGGGCACGGGCAATATGGAGATCCACCTGGACCGCAAGCTGGCGGAGAAGCGGGTCTTCCCAGCCATCGACATCTACAAGTCCGGCACCCGACGGGAGGAGCTGCTGCTCAGCAAGGAGGAGCTGGAGGGCGTGTACATGCTCCGCAAGTTCCTGGCTGGCGGCGGCACCACGGAGGTCACCGAGCAAGTGGTGCCCATGATGGCCAAGACCGCCACCAACGAGGAATTCCTGGCGAAGCTGAAAGATTGGATCAAGATCTACGAGCACCAGGGCTACTCTCTCTCAAGCCAGAACCGATACGGCAACTGACCGGCCGCCAAAGGCGGCGCCAGACCGTTTGTAGCGGATTGTTAAATAGAAAGACCGGTAGGTGGAAACGGCGTTTTCGACGCCGTTTCTCTTATCCTTTTTTGCCGCAAATTAGCGGCGTTTTCTCCCTCTCGCGGTGCGAAGCACAGCTTCGGGAAGAAGAACGCCGCTTCTGCTATCCGCCCTGGCGGCCTGACATGGTTCATGCATGAAATTTCCTGAAAAAAGTGCTTGCATTTTAGATTTGCCATGGTATAATGGCAAACGGTAATGCATTACACGACAAAGGAGTGATAATACATGAAGAAAGATATCCAACCGTCTTACGGCGAGGCCGTCGTGCGC
>CACWJZ010000044.1 GCA_902761365.1 uncultured Eubacteriales bacterium
TCTCCTCCACCATCATGGGCACCAACGAGCAGATCAAGCAGAACCTGGTGGGCGCGGGCAACAACACCGTGGAGGTGGCCCTCTACCAGGGGGACTACGTGCTGGACCCCAGCTATCAGCAGGTGCCGGAGTACGTGACGCCCCTGGACAGCTCCATCCTGATCGAGATCACCAAGATCAAGGAGGTGGAGGACGCCAGTTTGTTCTTCCGCCGGGACGCCTACGGCATGATCTGGTACGGCTCCGAGGGGTTGAACCAGGGCTCCGTCTACGGGGTGGACGACCGGTTCATGGCCGTGAACGGGTACGTGATCCGCAGCGGCCGCAACCTCCTGCCGGAGGATTTCAAAAAATACAACAAGGTGGCCCTCATCGACCGGACCGTGTCCGAGACCCTGTTCATGGGCCAGAACCCCATCAACCAGACCATTGAGATCAATTCTGAGCCCTACGTGGTGGTGGGCGAGTTCACCCAGAGCAGTGCCTTCACCCCCACCATCACCTCCATCGACGATTATTTCACCTACACCGACCACTCCGGCGGCAAGGTGCTGATCCCCGCCTCCACCTGGCCCACGCTCTTCGCCTACGACCAGCCCAGCTCCGTGGTGGTCCGCGCCAGCAGCACCGACGCCATGACCGAGGCCGGCAAGCAGACCGCGGCCGTCCTGAACAAGACCCTGACCGACAGCGGGGACGTGACCTACAAGAGCAAGGACCTGCTGGAGCAGGCCAAGAAGCTCCAGGAGCTGAGCTCCGCCACCAACCGGCAACTCATCTGGATCGCCAGCATCTCGCTCTTGGTGGGCGGCATCGGCGTCATGAACATCATGCTGGTGTCCGTCACCGAGCGGACCCCAGAGATCGGCCTCAAGAAGGCCCTGGGCGCCCGCAAGCGCCGCATCTCCAGCCAGTTTTTGACGGAGGCCGGCGTGCTCACCTGCATCGGCGGCATCCTGGGCATCGTGGTGGGTATCGGACTTGCCTACATGGTGTCCCGGGTCTCCGGCGTACCCATCTTCATCAGTTGGTACATCGTGGCCGCCACCGTCATCTTCTCCTTCATCGTGGGCCTCTTCTTCGGCGCCGTCCCCGCCGTCCAGGCCGCCCGCCTGAACCCCATCGACGCCCTGCGAAGGGAGTAATATCGGCGTTTTCGGAAAACGCGCCCCTTTTCTGCCAGAGGGGACGAACCGTTTTCCTGGCTGAAAATCGATTCCAAAAAACAAAACCTTAAAAAATCCAGCGGACAAATCACATTTTCCTTGCATTTCTGCCCTTGTGATTTCAAATTCGAGGGGTAGGATGGTAACATCAGAAAAAGGAGATGAAATGTGATGGAATATCCCATGGAACATACAGGTCGGCGGCGCCTGTCCGTCGGCGTGGGCCTGTTCTTGACCTGCCTGGTGCTGACCGCCGTGGTGGGCCTCTTCGCCGGGCTCATGATCAGCAACTATACCCATAACAACTATGTGATGTACGCTGAGAAGGCGGATGCGGCTCCCGCCCTGCAGGAGCTGCAGCGGGAGGTGCTGCCGGAGAGCGCGGCCACCGCGGAACCGGCCATGACCGGCGGCGAAGCCGAGGCGAAGGCCGGCAATCTCAGCGCCTTCAACGAGAACAACCAATTCACCAAGGCCCAGATCGTGGAGATGAGCGCCCCCTCCGTGGTGGGCATCGACACCATCTCCGTGGCCACCACCAACAACTTCTGGTACGGCTACGGCCAGAGCTATGAGGTGCCCGGCAGCGGCAGCGGCGTGATCCTCTCCGAGGACGGCTATATCGCCACCTGCGCCCACGTGGTGGACGGCGCCAAGTCCGTGAAGGTCACCCTGAACGACGACACCTCCTACGATGCCACCATCGTGGGTACCGACGCCAAAAACGACATCGCCATCATCAAGATCGACGCCACGGGCCTGGTGCCCGCGGTGGTGGGCGATTCCCAGACCCTGACCGTGGGCAGCGAGGTCATCGCCATCGGCAACCCCCTGGGCGAGCTCCGCGGCACGGCCACAGCGGGCATCATTTCCGCCACCAACCGGACCATCGAGGTGGAGGGCCAGGCCATGACCCTGATCCAGACCGACGCAGCCATCTCCCCGGGCAACTCCGGCGGCGGCCTCTTCGACGCCACGGGTAAGCTCATCGGCATCGTCAACGCCAAGGTCAGCGACAGCCGAGCCGAGGGATTGGGCTTCGCCATCCCCGTGAACAGCGTGCTGGACGAGATCAGCGACCTCTTGAACTACGGCTACGTGAAGGGCCGCGCCTATCTGGGCGTGTCCACCCAGGACGTGACGCTGAGGAGCCGGGACCGCATGTGGTACTACTCCCAGGGCACCCGCTGCGTGCTGGTGGAGAAGGTCGTGACCGGCAGCGCCGCGGAGCAGGCGGGCATCCAGCCCGGCGATTTGATCCTCAAGCTGGAGGATAAGCAAATCGCTTCCGGCGACGATCTCTCCGCAGCCATCGGCGCCTACAAGCCTGGCGACAAGGCCACGCTGACCATCCAGCGGGACGGCCAGGAGCTGACCGTGGAGGTCACCTTCGGCGAGTACGCCCCCCAGAAATAATGTAAAGCTTGTTCCCATACCCCCCTCTCTCCCCTAAGCGAAGCGGCCGCCTTTACAGGCGGCCGCTTCGTGCGCATTATAACATATGTTGCGCTGGAGGGCGGAGTAGTGTATACTGTATATTGGGTGAAAATCAGGGTCAGGAGGCTCTATGGGCATAACGAACGTTCTTTCCCTGCTGTGCGGGGTGGCGCTGTTCCTCTACGGCATGTCTATCATGGGGGACGGTCTCAAGCGGGTGGCCGGCAACAAGCTGGAGGTCATACTGTGGCGGCTGAGCAGCACGCCGCTCAAGGGGGTGCTGCTGGGCTTCGGCGTCACGGCGGCCATCCAGAGCTCGTCCGCCACCACCATCATGGTCATCGGCTTCGTGAACTCGGGCATGATGAAGGGCATCCAGTCCATCCCCATCATCCTGGGCGCCAACGTGGGCACCAGCGTCACGGGCTGGCTGTTGTGCCTGTCGCTCCTGGGCGGCGGCGGGGGCTGGGTGTCCCTGTTCTCCACGGCCACCATCACGGCGGTGGTGGCCATCGCGGGCACCCTCCTCCGAATGGTCTCCAAGTCCGCCACCCGGAAGCACGTGGGGGACATCCTGCTGGGGTTCGCCGTGCTCATGTTCGGCATGAGCGCCATGAGCGACGCTGTGCTGCCCCTGAAGGAGAGCGCCCAGTTCCGGGAGCTGCTGCTCCTGTTCGACAACCCCATCTTGGGCATCTTGGTGGGCGCAGCCTTCACGGCGGTGCTCCAGAGCGCGTCCGCCGCCGTGGGTATTTTGCAGGCCCTGTCTATGACCGGGGCCATCACGGCCGAGGCCGCCATCCCCATCATCATGGGCATCGCCATCGGCGCCTCGGTGCCGGTGCTGCTGGGGGCCATCGGCGCGGGGCCCACGGGCCGGCGCACGGCTTTGGTGTATCTGTTCATCAACGTTTTGGGCACCCTGATCTGCCTGGTCCCCTACCTTATCACCAACGCCCTGCTCCCCGAGAGCATCCGCCACGGGGCCGTGGGGCCGGTGGAGCTGGCCCTCATCAACTCCGGCTTCCGCGTCCTCTCCACTATCGTCCTGCTGCCCTTCATCAACGGGCTTCGGCGCCTCGCCCACCGGCTGGTGAAGGACCGACCCGAGGATCTCATACAGCAGGCCATGATCGATCGGCTGGAGGACCGGTTCGTGGCCCATCCCACCTTGGCCATCGAGCAGAGCAAGATCGTCCTTGCCAAGATGGCAGACACGGCTCAGGAGAACCTGGTCCGGGCCCTGAAGCTCCTGTCCCATTGGTCCGACGCCGAATTTGCGGCGGTAGAGCGGCTGGAGGAGCAGGTGGACACCTATGAGGATAAGCTGGGGACCTATCTTGTGAAGGTGAACCGGCAGGAGCTGGACCCCGGGCAGAACAAGGAGATCAGCAAGTTCCTCCACTGCATCAGCGACATCGAGCGCATCAGCGACCACGCCATGAACGTGGGCGAGGTGGCCCGGGAGATGGCGGAGAAGAAGGTGATCTTCTCCGACGAAGCCAAGCGGGAGCTCAACGCCCTCATCGCCGCCGTGGAGGAGATCGTGGGCTTGGCCATGGGCGCCTTCGAGAAGGAGAACGTGAAGGAAGCCTACCGGGTGGAGCCCCTGGAGGAGATGATCGACATGCTGTGCGACGAGTTGAAGCTTCACCACGTGAACCGGGTCCAGGCGGGCCAATGCACCCTGGATCAGGGGTTCGTGTTCAACGATTTGATCACGGATCTGGAGCGGGTAGCGGACCACTGCTCCAACATCGCCGTGGCCATGATCGAGTTGGAGGCCGGGGTCTTCGACACCCACGAGTACCTCAACAGCCTGCGGGACGTGCAGTCCGACAGCTTCCGGCGCTATTTTGAAGTGTACAAGAACAAATATGACCTGAATGCGGGGGATTTCTCCGCCGGCATCTACGACTTGAGCAAGGCGGACAGCTCTCCTAAATCCGCGGCCAAAGCCGCCGCGCCGGCCTCGACCAGCTCCGCCCGGGAGCCGTAGCCGTAGAGGACGCCAATGCAGGGAAGGCCGTTCTCGGCGGCGCCCAGCACGTCGTGCTTCCGATCGCCGACCATGACGGTCTCCGATGGATCAAGATGATATGTATCGAGGGCGTAGGCGATGACCTCGCCCTTTTTCGTGCGCTGCTCGTCCATGGTGGAGCCGGCCACGGCCTCGAAGTATGGCAGAAGGTCGAAGTGCTCCAAGATGCGCAACGACAGGGGCTCGGGCTTGGAGGTGGCCACGAATAGCCGAAGGCCCGCGGCCTTCAACGACCCGAGACAGGCCCCGATGCCCGGATAGGGCACATTCTCAAAGAGGCCCTTGACGGAGAAGTGCTCCCGGTAGTAGAGGAGCGCCTGGTCCGCTTCCGCCCGGGTCAGGCCCCATTCGCTCATGAACGTTTCGATCAGCGGCGGGCCGATGAACACATACAGCGCCTCCCGGGGGCTCACCGCCATCCCCAGCCGCCGCTGGGCGTGCATGAGGGCGTTGGTGATCCCCTCGGCCGGGTCGGTTAGCGTGCCGTCCAGGTCGAACAAAACGTTTTTTATATGCTCCACTTGGCTGCAGCCTCCTCTCCTTCGGTCAGGATCCCCCGCACCTTGTCCCCGATCTCCTGGGTGTCCAGGTCCTTGATCTGCTCATAGGGAAGGACGGCGGCCACGGTCAGGGTGACGGGGGTCTTGCGCAGGAAAAAGTTTTTGCCGATGTTCTCCGTGCCCGCGGTCTTGAGCACCACCAGGGGGCACTTGGCCCACTGGGCGGCCTTGAAGCAGCCCACCCGGAAGGGGAGAAGCTCGCCGGTCTTGGAGCGTGTGCCCTCGGGGTAGATGCCGATGGCCTCCCCCGCCTGGATGCGGCGGACCACCTGGCGGATCACCAGCAGGCCCTGCTTGTCGTCGCTCCGGTCCAGGGAGATGCAGCCCGAGCCCACAATCAGCCGCCCGCCCACGGGAATGTCCACGTTCTCCTTCTTGGTGACGAAGGTGAGGCCCCACTGGCGCAGGGCCCACATGGCGGTGATGGGGTCGAAGTCGGACCGGTGGTTGCCCACCAGCAGGAAGCCGCCCGCGGGGAGCCTGTCCGCGCCCACCAGCTCCACCTTGACGGCGCCCAGCTGCAGCAGGGGCCCGATGCTCACGGTCAAAAGCTTGCGGAAAAAGGGGAAGTGCTTGGGATCGGGCTTCTTCTTGTTGACGAACAGGGACGCCGCCGCCAGCACCAGGGCATGGAGGAGCAGCAACCCCAAGAAGGCCCCCAGAAAGATCAGCGGGCATTGCAGGGGCTTGCGGGCAAACAGGAGCACTGCCCCGAAGCTCAGAGCCAGATAGAGATAGAGCATGAACGCCTCCCTTGCGAAATAACACAGGACAGTATACCATGTTTGCCGAAAAAAGGAAGGACCCCCCGTCGCCCCTTGGCGCCAGGCCTTCCTTTTTCACAACATTTTTACAATAACCGGTCCTTTTGGAGAAAAAGAAGTGGATTCCATCACATTTTATTGGTACAATAGGCCTAATGAAATATGCGTCCCCGATGGGACGCGGCGCTCTTTGCAGCGCCGAAAGGAAAACCTATGGATGAAAAACAAACGAAGCCCCGCCGCCCCCTGTGGTTCTGGCTGTTCATCGGCCTGGGCGTGGTCGTTCTTTTCTTTGGCCTGGGCGCTCCCAACGTCCTGGGCTCCGCCAACGAGCAGACCGTCACCTACGACACTTTCCTCACCGCCCTGGAGGAGGGAAAGGTGGAGAAGGTGGAGCTCAAGAGCGGCACTCTCTACTATACCCTGAAGGCTGAAAACCAGCCTGCGGCCACCGCTGCGCCGCGGCTGAACTTCGGCTTCCGCACCGTGTCGGGGACCAGCAGTCGGAAGGCCACGGTCTATGCCGTCACCGCCATGGACGATCCCAATCTGGTGGACCGGCTCCATGCGGCGGGCGTCACCTTCTCGGAGAACCCGGGCACGGGGAACATGCTCCTGCTGATCGTGCTGCAGTACGCGGTGCCCATCCTGTTCTATGTGCTGATCTTCAGCTTCTTCTTCCGGCGCATGGGCAAGCTGGGCGCCGGCGGCGGCCTCATGGGCAGCTTCGGCAAGTCCAACGCCCGGTCCGTGGCGGGGGGCGACGTGAAGACCACCTTTGCCGACGTGGCGGGTCAGGACGAGGCTAAGGAGAGCTTGCAGGAGATCGTGAGCTACCTCCACAACCCACAGGAATACACGGAGATCGGCGCCCGCATGCCCCGGGGCGCCCTGCTCATCGGCCCGCCGGGCACCGGCAAAACGCTGATGGCCCGGGCCGTGGCCGGGGAGGCGGGGGTGCCCTTCCTCTCCATCTCGGGGCCTGAGTTCGTGGAGCTGTTCGTGGGCATGGGCGCGTCCAAGGTCCGGGACCTGTTCAAGGAGGCCCGGGAGAAGGCGCCCTGCATCGTGTTCATAGACGAGATCGACGCCATCGGCAAGAAGCGGGACGGCTTCGGCGGCAACGACGAGCGGGAGCAGACCCTGAACCAGCTGTTGAGCGAGATGGACGGCTTCGAGGGCAACTCCGGCGTGGTGGTCCTGGCGGCCACCAACCGGCCCGAGTCCCTGGACAAGGCGTTGCTGCGGCCCGGCCGGTTCGACCGGCGGGTGCCTGTGGAGCTCCCCGACCAGGGGGGCCGGGAGGCCATCCTCCGCATCCACTGCAACCGGATCAAGACCGAGGGGCCCATCGACCTTAGCGCCATTGCCCGGATCACCCCCGGGGCCAGCGGGGCGGACCTCGCTAACGTGATCAACGAGGCGGCCCTGTGCGCCGTCCGCTCCGGCCGTCACGCCGTGACCCAGAAGGATCTGGAGGACAGCGTGGACGTGGCGCTCGCCGGCAAGCAGCGCAAGAGCATGGTCATCTCCCAGCACGAGAAGGAGATCATCGCCTACCACGAGGTGGGCCACGCCCTGGTGGCCGCCAAGCAGAAGGGGGCGGCTCCGGTCCACAAGATCACCATCATCCCCCGAACCTCCGGCGCTTTGGGGTTCACCATGCAGGCCGACGAGGACGAGCGGTTCCTCATGGACAAGCAGGAGGCCTTCGCCAAGATCGTCACCCTGACTGGCGGTCGGGCGGCGGAGGAGGTGTGCTTCGACTCCGTCACCACCGGCGCCGCCAACGACATCGAGCAGGCGACCAGCATCGCCCGGGCCATGATCACCCGGTACGGCATGAGCGAGAGCTTCGGCATGACCGCCTTCGAGCAGATGGTGAACCCGTATCTGGGCAACGACACCACCATGAACTGCTCCCAGGAGACAGCGGCCCGGATCGACCGGGAGGTCATCTCCCTCATCGACAAGGCCTACGACCAGGCCAAGACCATCCTGAAGGACAACCGCTCCAAGCTGGACGAGATCGCCCACGTGCTCATCGAGCGGGAGACCATCTCCGGCCAGGAGTTCATGGACATCCTCAACGCGCCCGTGGCGTTGCCGGTTTCGGTGGAAAGGAAAGAAGAATGATTGCACTTTTTTCTCTTTAGACAAAGAGAAAAAAGTGCCAAAAAAGAGAAACTTAAGAAGGGATTGTGATGTATTCACAACCCCTTCTTTATTTCTCAAGCTTTTCTTTTTACGCCGCTTTTACCCATGGGCAAAGCATAGTCAAAGCTGCGCTGCCGCTTGCTTTCTCCTTGCTTTGCCCGTGCTGCGCCTCGCTTCATCTGCCGCAGGCAGCGCTCGGCTCCGCACCCTTTCACTCGAAAAGAAAAAGCGGCAAAAGAAAAAGGTAAATCCCCTCAGTACCCCGCGCTGCGATTGATGATGCTGCCGTCCACGGCGTTGACGGTCAGGATGTCGCCGAAGTCCCACACGGGCAGGAGCCAGTATTCCGAGGAATCGGGCTTCTTCACCCGCATGTAGGAGAAGCGGATGCTGTGGACGGTCCACTCCTCCGTCATGGGCGGCTCGTCCTTCCACAGGGCCGGGTCCTCGTCGGAGGTGCCCAGGAAGATGCTGCGGAAGATCTGGATCCGAAAGATGTCCATGACCTTGGAGAAGGGCAGCAGCTGCACGTCCTCGCTGTCCGTGGCGACGATCTCCAGGGGGTTCTGCCAATAGAAGTTGGTCAGCTCCCCCTTCACCACGTTGACGGTGATGCTCTCCTGGTGCGGCCCCTGCTCGTAGGGCACGTGGGTCACCCGCTCCCTCACCCCGTCGGGGCCGGTACAGGTGTAGCTGTCGGGGTAGGAGGGGATGCCGGCGTAGCAGGGGATCAGCCGGAATTGGAAGCTGTCGTACTCGAAGCCCATCTCGCTGTGGAAGAGCTCGCTTCGGATGTCGTCGTCCACCCCGCACATGAGGTCCGTCCGTGCCTCGGTGAACCCGAGGGCGTTAGCGAAGTCCTCCACCATGGCCCACATCTCCCGCTCCCGGTCCGTTTTGGGCAGCCGCTCGGGGGAGGGCTGGAAGCTCACGTCGTCGTCCGTGCCATAGGAGAAGTCCACGCCCCGCTCCCAGGGGGTCACGGAGATGCCCTGGGCCATGCCGTTCTCCACGCCGAACCGCTCATCGTCGAAGCGGCCGGTCCAGGGCTCAGGGGCGGGGAAGTCGCTGTGCCGCTGCATATCCTTCAGCTCGAAGCTGATGTGTTCCATCAGATTGCAGTTCCGGTGGAAGTCGTAGTTCTCCTGCTGGCCGGAGCCGTAGCACCCCTCGTCCAGGGCCTTGAGCCAGGCCTCGTACAGGCGGACCATGTTGTCTGAGTGGGCGTAGATGGCCCTGTCCCGGTTCCCGTCGAAGTAGGGGCCGTCCCCCAGGAGCTTCTTCGTCAGGGCTTCCTTCTCCTTCGTAGAAAAGGTCCGGAACCGGACCGTGTACACGGGCACCCGACTGACCTCCGGCACCTCCACCGCGGCGTCGATGTGGACGATCAGCTGGCCCCCGTACACGTGGCCGGACAGGTCCTCCCGCACCGATTCCGGCGCATTCACCCGCGCCTTCAGCTTCACCTCCGGGGCCGGGCTCGCCTCCGGCGTGGCCACCAGTAGCTCCTCCAGCTTTCCCTCGGTCTTGTTCACCACCACATCCGCCTCCGGCGTGGGCTGGCAGGCGGTGAGGAGGAGGGCGAAAAGGGCGATGGCTATTCTGCAACTTTTTCTCTTCGGTGAAGAGAAAAAGTCGCCCAAAAAGAGAAGCTTACCAATCATTGATTTCAACGGTGATACCCCCTTTCCTTTCTTGTCAGGAACAGGATACACCCCATATTCGTCCAAAACGTCACAGAGTTGTCATGGAGTTGTAAAAAGTTGACTGCAAACAAAAAAAGACCCGCCGGATGGCGGGTCTTGGGTCCTTTACGCACGGTGTAGCCGTGCGGCACTCTCCTTGCGGAGGAAGAACGGCCGGCTTCCATATGTCAAAACCAGCGACATGCGCGGTGGCTTTGACGCCTTGCAGGTCCCGCCGCCCGGAAAACCGAAGGTTTATAGGCGGGACCTGGAGGCGAAGCGAAAGCGGAGCACCCCGCCGCGGCGGTCTCAGTCTTGCAAATCCTTCAGATTTGCAAGACTGAATGTTACAGGGGCATATTGCCGCGGACGCGGCCTTCGCGCTTCTTGTTCTCGAAGAGCTCCAGGGCATCCAGGATGTAGTCCCGGGTCTCGGCGGGCTCGATGACGCAGTCCACGTAGCCGTGGGAGGCGGCCACATAGGGCGTGGCGAACTGGGCGGTGTACTCCGCGATCTTCTCCTGACGGACGGCTTCGGCGGCGGCCTTGGCGGCGGCCTCGTCGTTTCCGGCGGCGATGGCGTTGTCCTTGGCGGCCTTGATGTCCTTGGCGAAGATGATGTTGGCAGCGCCC
>CACWJZ010000045.1 GCA_902761365.1 uncultured Eubacteriales bacterium
AACAGGGCGCCGGGGAGCTTCTTCATTTCCTTGATGCCGCCCAGGTTCTTGATGAGCTTCTCCTGCTCGGCCTTGATGGCGATGACTTCCTTCTTGGGCAGCAGATCGAAGTCGCCGTTCTCCTCCATCTTCTCGATGGTCTTGAGCCGGTTGATGCGGGTCTGGATGGTCTTGAAGTTGGTGAGCATGCCGCCCAGCCACCGCTGGTTCACGTAGAACTGCTCGCAACGCTTGGCTTCCTGCTCGATGGCTTCCGCAGCCTGCTTCTTGGTGCCGACGAAAAGAATGTCCTTGTCCTGGCCAGCCAGGTCACGGATGAAGTAGTAGGCCTCTTCGATTTTCTTGACGGTCATCTGCAGGTCGATGATGTGGATGCCGTTGCGCTCGGTGAAGATATAGGGCTTCATCTTGGGGTTCCAACGGCGGGTCTGGTGGCCGAAATGTACGCCGGCCTCCAACAGCTGCTTCATAGAAATCACGGACATGAGAAATATAACCTCCTCGTTTTATTTTTGTCCTTCCCCCGCTTCATCCGGCCAGCAACCCATATTCCAGGGACGAGAGCCGCCGATCCACGGAGGTGCGTGATAAACCTTGGCTATTATAGCAAAGCAAAAGCCCCGTTGCAAGGGCTTTTTGAAAAAATGTCAGACTATTGAAAAGATTTTCAATAGTCTGAGTATCCGCCTGTGGGCGGGGTTTTCCGGCTCTGGCCTATACTGCGAAGCAGTACCGGGCGGCCAGAGCCGCAAGGTGTAAAATCTGACGCGCATGTCGCCAGATTTTACGGATTTTAGCCGGATGCTCTTCCCTCCCGGTCCGCAGCCGCATTTCTTCAGAAACTATTCCTCTTCCCCGTCCTCTTCGTCGAAGAGGTCCTGGAATTCCTGGAAGACCTCGTCCAGAAGGATCTCGTTGTCGATGGTGCGGTAAGTCTCCTCGCCGTTCTCCTTGACAATCTCCAGGAGGACGATCTCGTCCTCGCCGATGCCCTCCACCTCGGTGAGGGGCTGCAAAGCGGCGTAGCGCTTGCCCTCGTAGGAGAAGGTGAGCAAAAGATCGAAGTCAACGCTCTGGCCGTTGTCCTCGTCGATCAGGGTCACGATGGTATCTTTTTCTTCCATATGCTTAGCCTTTCTGCATTCACAGCTGGTTCCGGCGGCTCTCCATATACCCCTGGAGGATGACTACGGCGGCCATCTTGTCGATGACCTGCTTGCGCTTCTCCCGGGAAATGTCCGCGTCGAGGAGCACCCGGCGGGCGGCCATGGTGGTGAGGCGCTCGTCGTAGAAATCATAGTCCCCGTCCCACTGGTCGATGAGCCGCTGGGCGAAGTGCTTCACCTTCTCCGCCTGCTCCCCGTAGGTGCCGTCCATGTTCCGGGGCAGGCCGAAGAGCAGGGTGCAGGGCGCGTACCGCTTGGCCAGGGCCAGCAGGTACGCCGCATCCTTCTCGGCGCCGCCCTTGCGATGATAGGTCTCCACCGGCTGGGCCGTGATGCCCAAAGCGTCGGACACGGCCACGCCGATACGCCTGTCGCCCACATCAAAGGCCAAGATGCGCTGCATCATTCCTCTTCCCGCTTCGCCTTGCGGGTATAGGAGCGCACCAGCTCCTCCAGCAGCTCGTCCCGCTCGATCCGCAGGATCATGTAGCGGGCGTTCTTATAGCTGGTGATGTAGGTGGGATCGCCGGACAGCAGGTAGCCCACGATCTGGTTCACCGGGTCGTAGCCCTTCTCCTTCATGGCCGCATAGACGGTCAGCAGCACCTCACGGGGGGTAAGTTCGCTGCGGGAGGAGGTGAATTTGGTGGTCTTTCCGCCCCTGTTTTCCATGGTGTTCGGTTCCTTTCCTTCAGCATGAAACAGCTGAATACACTCTCTCAACTGCAATATACCATAGAAACCTTAAAATATCAAACCCATTCTGCAGTTCCTCACGAAAAAAACGCAAATTTTCCGCAAGTTTTCCCTCAGCCGCTCCGTTTGCACTAAGACGGGCCCGCGACGCATAGAATACCACGACCATATGGAAGGAGGATCTTGCATGAAAAAGATACTGTGCGCGGTGCTGCTGCTATCGCTGCTGCTGACGATGCCCCTGGGCTGCGGGAAGAAGGAGGCGGAGCTGAAGACCGTGGAGCTCCACGAGGTGACCCGGTCCGTGTTCTACGCGCCCCAGTACGTGGCGCTGAACCAAGGCTACTTCGAGGCGGAGGGCCTGCAGGTGAACATCACCACCTCCGGCGGCAGCGACAAGGCCATGACCGCCCTACTGTCCGGGGACGCGGACGTGTGCCTCGCCGGACCGGAGACGGCGGTGTACGTGTACAACGCCGGGCAGGAGAAGCACCCGGTGGTGGTGGGCCAGCTGACCAAGCGGGACGGGTCGTTCCTCATGTCTCGGATCGACGAGCCGGGCTTCACCTGGGAGAGCCTTCGGGACAGGACCATCATCGGCGGCCGCAAGGGCGGCATGCCCCTCATGACATTGTGCTACGTGCTGCGGCAGCACGGCCTGGTGCCGGGGCAGGACGTGGAGGTGATCGACAGCATCCAGTTCAACATGATGGGCCCGGCCTTTGAGGGCGGCACCGGGGACTACGTGACCCTCTTCGAGCCCACGGCCACGGAGATGCAGAACGCGGGCAAGGGCTTCATCGTGGCCAACGTGGGCGTGGAGTCCGGCAGCATCCCCTACACGGCCTACATGGTGACGCCGGAGAAGCTGGAGAAGGACCCCGACACCGTCAAAGCCTTCCTGCGGGCCATCTACCGGGCCCAGCAGTGGTGCGCCACGGCCACCGACGAGGAGATCGCCAAGGCCATGCAGCCCAGCTTCCCGGACACCAGCCTGGAGAGTCTGATGATCGTGGCCCACAGCTACCGGGAGACGGACTCCTGGAAGCGGGAGCTGGTCATGGACGAGGGGGACTTCGGCCGATTGCTGGACGTGATCGACACCGCCGGGGAGCTCACCGCGCGCCCGCCCTTCCAGGACGTGGTGGACAACAGCCTGGCCCAGGCCATCCAGGCGGGAAAATGAAATAAAAAAGCAAAAGCCGCCGAGCGCCATGCTGCGTCCGGCGGCATTTTTGTGCAATGGGTCACGCTTTCCAGATGTTCCTGACGATGGGCCGCTGTTCCCCCTGATAGGGGCCCACGCCCGTGAACAGGTTCGTGAAGCCGCACTTCTCCATGACCCGGGCGGACGCCCGATTGTCCAGCAGGCAGATGCCGTAGATCTCCTTCAGATGGTACTTCTCCGCCATGGCGGGCAAAAAGGCCCGGGCCGCCTCCGTGGCATAGCCCTTGCCGGTGTAGGCCTTGGCGATATGGTAGCCCAGCTCCCAGCCGTCGCCGATATTCACCAGCTGCACATAGCCGATGTTCTCCCCGGTCTTCAGCAGGATGGGATGGACGAAGGGCCCCTCCGCCCCGCCGTACCGGCCCATGAGGAAGGCCACGGTCTCCCTCGCCTCCTCCACCGTCTCAAACACTTCGTCCGGCACGAAGCGCCGGTTGTCCTCGTCCAACGAGTTCAGATGCACGTCCTCCGCCATGTCCATGGTGAAGTCCGTGATGATCAGCCGTTCCGTCTCGATCCGCATACAAGCAAGTCCTTTCTTCGCTGTGAGGCCAGTATACTGCACTTTGAAGGAAAAGTAAATCCTGCGCTTTTGCGTGCCATTCCACCCATTTACCTATTGACAAATATCGGGTAACATGATATTACTTATTACATCCAAAGGACCCTCGAAAGGAGCGAACCATGGCCGACTACATCCTCAGCTGCTGTTCCACCGCCGATCTGAGCCGGGAGCATCTGCTCTCCCGGAACCTTCCCTACGTGTGCTTCCATTTCTTCCTGAACGACGAGGAGAAGATCGACGATCTGGGCATCAGCGTGCCGCCCAAGGTGCTCTTCGACGCCATCAAGGCCGGGGCCTCCGCCCGCACCGCTCAGGTGAACGCGGATGAGTACGAGGCCTTCTTCCGCGCCTTCCTGCAGGAGGGCAAGGACGTGCTGCACGTGACCCTGTCCTCCGGCATCTCCGGCACCATCAACTCCGCCCAGGCCGCCGCGGCCACCCTGCGGGAGGAATTTCCGGAGCGGAAGATCTACATCGTTGACTCCCTCTGCGCCTCCTCCGGCTACGGCCTGTTCATGGACAAGCTGGCGGACCTCAGGGACGAGGGCATGGGCATCGACGAGCTGAAGGCCTGGGCCGAATCGAACCGACTCCGGCTCAACCACTGGTTCTTCTCCACGGACCTGACCCAGTACATCCGGGGCGGCCGGGTCAGCAAGACCGCGGGCTTCGTGGGCGGCCTCCTGGGCATCTGCCCCCTCTTACACGTGAACAACGAGGGCAAGCTGGAGCCCGTGTCCAAGATCCCCTCCAAGAAGCTGGTGCGCCGGGAGATGCTCAAGAAGATGGAGACCCAGGCGGAGAATGGTCTCGACTACAGCGGCAAGTGTTACATCTGCCAGTCCGACATCATGGACGAAGCTCAGAAGATCGCCGGCGAGATCGAAAAGCGGTTCCCCCACCTGAACGGCAAGGTCCAGATCTACCCCATCGGCGGCGTCATCGGCTGCCACACCGGTCCCGGCACCGTGGCCCTGTTCTTCTGGACGAAGGAGCCGGATCGAAAGCGGTAAACGACCTATGATCGAAACAACGCGGCTGATGCTCCGTCCCCTCTCCCCCCGGGACGAGGATGCCTTTCTTGTGGGCATCTCGGACGATGAGCTGCGCCGCCTGTACGGATTTCCGGCGGAGCTGTCCGAGGACACGGCCCGCCGGATTTTTGCGCATTTTTCTTCCCTGCCCACCGCCTATGGCTTGGTCAGAAAAGCGGATGAAGCCCTTGTTGGCTTCCTGCTGGACGTGCCGTCGGAGCTGCCGGAAGTCATGTTGCGCTCCCTGCCGGAAGACGGCCGCACACTGGCCTTCGCCACCTTCCCACCCTATCAGCGGCAGGGGTATATGCGGGAGGCTTTGACGGTCCTGATGAAAGACCGCTTCCGTGCCAACGGCGTGCCCTATCTCCATTGCGGTCATTTCCCCGGCAACGAGCCCAGCCAGCGCCTCCTCCGCGCCCTTGGGTTCATGGCGCACGGCCAACATGCCCTGGGCAAGGCCACCATCATCGACGAGATACGCTTCCCCAAATAAACCGCACCTCGCGGCTGTGCGATCTCGCAAGCACTCATTTTCTACACAAAAACGCAGCAAAAAACGACCGACCGGGACAGGAGAAGTGCCCGGTCGGTCGATTGTTCCTTGGTCTGGTTCAGATGGAAGCCAACAGCTTACTGCATGAAGGTGCCGGCGATCATCTCATCCAGGTAGGCCTTGTACTGCTCCTGGATCTCGGCGGGGACCAGGTCGCTGATGCGGCCCGCGGAGAGGGCGCCATTCTGGAGGGTGCCATAGATGACCTCGCCGCCGAAGGTGCCGTTCATCACCGCCTGCATGCTGAGACTCACCAAGGAGGAGTTGTCGGTCACCTGGCTGCAGATGATGCACTCGTTCTGGCCCAGGATGTCGGCAGGCTGCGCGATGTCGTAGATCTTGATGGCGCCGGCCGCCTGATTGGCCGCATCGATGGCTTGGCGGGCACCGGAGTCAACGGCGGAGGCATCGCCAAAGAACACATCCGCGCCCTGGTCGATCATGGCCTTGGCGAACTCGATGCCCTTGTCGCTGGCGGAGAAGGAGTTGGAGTACACGATGTCCAGGGTCTTGACGGTCTTGCCGGCCTTCTGGCCCACAAAGGCAGCGGCTTCGGCGTAGCCGGCATACTTGCCCTTGGTGGTGTCCAGCTCCATGCCGCCGATGAAGGCGATGGTGCCGGTCTCGGTCATGAGGCCCGCCAGAGCGCCCGCGATCCAGCCGATCTGCTGGGCGTTGGGCAGCAGGGAGGTCACGTTCTTATTCACGGCCTTCTCAGGGGTGTTGGCGCCGCCGTTGAGCAGGGCGAAGGCGATCTCCGGGAACTCCTCAGCCGCCTGGAGCACGGCGTCGGTGTACTGGTTGCCGGGGGCGTAGATCAGATCGTAGCCCAAATCGCAGTAGGAGACGATGGTGTCATAGTAGGCAGCCTGATCGATGCTGTCAGAGTAGGCGGTCTCCCAGCCGTTGATGGCAGCAGCGTCGATCATGGCGTTGTAGCAGGCCGCGCCCCAGCCGCCGTCGGAGATGCTGGAGTCACAGATCATGGCTACCTTGTAGGTCTTGTCCGCGGCGAAGGCAGGGGCCGCCAGAGCCAGGACCATCACGAGGGACAACACGAGAGCAAATACCTTTTTCATACGATTCCTCCTAATACAGAATGTTGTTTATTTTCGACCCGCTTGGGTGAAAACCATAGGGAAAGATGTTACCGCTCTTCCTTGCGATAGGGCTTGCCGCAGCTCTTGGGCCCGGCTTTCTTCATGCCGATAAGGGCCAGGACCACCACGGTGGCCACGTAGGGGATCATCTGGAAGAACTGATACGGAAGGCCGAAGGACGCCACCTGGAGCCGGATCTGCAAGGCGTCGCAGAACCCGAAGAACAGGCAGGCGAGGAGCACGCCGCTGGCGCTCCAGCGGCCGAAGATCACCGCCGCCAGGGCGATGAAGCCGCGGCCGGCGATGTTGCCGTCCACATAGGTGGTGGTGTAGCAGGCGGTCAGATAGGCGCCGCCCATGCCGGCGAGGGCGCCGCAGATGACGCTGGCCAGGTACTTGGTCCGGATCACGTTGATGCCCAGAGTGGCAGCGGCCTTGGGGTATTCGCCCACCGCCTTGAAGTTGAGGCCGCTCTTCGTTTTATTGAAGTAGATGGCCGTGAAGATCACCAGCGCGTAGGCGAAATACACCATGAAGGTCTGGTCCAGCAGGAGCTTGGAGAAGAAGTTGGTGGGCGTGATGCCCAGGGTGGCCGCCAGGGTGTTCATCAGCCGCACCTGGACCAGGCTGGAGCCGCTGCCGAAATAGATCCGGTAGATGAACGCTGCCAGGGCCGGCGCGAAGATGTTGATGGCCATGCCGTACACGATCTGCTCTGCGCAGAGGGAGATGGTGGCGTAGGCAAAGATCATGTTGACGATGATGCCCGCCATCATGCCGGCCAGCACTCCCAGCATGGGGCTGTCGGTGAGCAGGCTCACCATGAAGCCCACCAGGGAGCCGATGGTGGCGAGGCCCTCCAGGCCGATGTTGGTGAGGCCCGCCCGCTGGGAATAGAGCTCGGCCAGGGAGACGAAGATCAGCGGCGTCGCCATGCGGACGCTGGCCAGAATGAGATTGGTGACAAAGTTCATATCCATAATAGCTCACGCCTCCTTTCTGGCGGGGAAGAGCCGCTCAAGAAACGCCTTGAACTCCGGCAGCTTCACCATGGCAAGGCCGGCCACTGTGAACACGATGACCAAGGCCTGGATGATCTCGGACACGCTGGTGGGCACGCCGGTGGCCGCCTGCATGGTGGTGGAACCCACCCGCAGCGCCGCGAAGAAGATGGCCACCAGGATCGCCGCCAGGGGATGGAGCTGAGCGATGAGCGCCATGGCCACGCCGTCGAAGCCGTAGCCGGCACCGAAGCCGTTGATCAAGCGGAACTGGGTGCCCAGCAGCTCCGCGCTGCCGCCAATGCCCGCGATGACGCCGGAGACGATGAAGCTGAGCAGGATGTAGCGTTTGACCGCGAAGCCGTTGAACTCGGACGCCGTCATGTTGAGGCCCACGGCTCGAAGCTGGAAGCCCTTGGAGGTATAGAACAGGAAGTAGTACACCATGAGACCGATCACCACCGCGATCACGAAGGCACTGGTGCACCGCAGGCCAAAGAGCTTGGTGAGCTTCACTTCGTTCGGCACGGACATGGTCTGGGGGACGCTGCCCTCCCGAAGCCAGTTGGTATAGATGACGCCCATGAAGAGGGTCGCCACGTAGTTGAGCATGATGGAGATGATCATCTCGTTCTGCCCCCGGTACACCTTGAGGAGCCCCGGCACCGCTGCCCAGAGGCCGCCCGCGATGCCGCCCGCCACGATGCAGAGGATTATGCCGGGAAGGCCCGTGATACCGCTCTGAGTGGCCACGTAGCAGCAGACGATGGAGCCCATGAGGAACTGGCCCTCGCCGCCCAGGTTGAACACCCCGCATCGATAGGCAAAGCAGGCGCAGAGGCTGGTGAAGATGAGGGGCGTGGCCCTGGAGAGCGTGGTGCCCACGCTGCGCGTGCTGCCGAAGGCCCCCTTCCACAGGGCCTTCAGGGCCGTCCCGGGATTGGCCTTCAGAGCCGCCATGATGATGCAGCCCACCAGGAAGGCCAACAGCACCGAGATGAGCGGAACCAGGACGCTGAAGAATCGGTTTTTGTGCATAGCGTTGCCCCCCTTACTTTCCTGCCATGGCCAGGGAGATTTGGTCGATGGGCGGCTTGGACCCGCTGAACTCGCCCATGACCGCTCCCTCGAACATGACGATGATGCGGTCGCTCATCTCCAGGATCTCGTCGAAATCGGCGGAGATCAGCAGCACACCGCACCCGCGGTCCCGCGCCGCGATCATGGTGTCATGGACGAACCGGGTCGCCCCGATGTCCAAGCCCCGAGTGGGATGGACCGCCACCAGCAGATCCGGATCGTTCTCCAGCTCCCGGGCCAGGATTACCTTTTGCTGATTGCCGCCGGAAAGGTTGCGGGATTCCTGCATGACGGATTGGCAGCGGATGTCATACTTCTGCTGCATTTGCTCCGCATAGGTGCGCATGCTGCGTTTTTTCAGATGCCAGCCCTTGGCGTCGGAAAACTTCGGATCGTCGGTCTCCTTTAACACGATGTTGTCCATGACGGACATGTTGCCCACCAGGCCCATTTTGTTCCTGTCCTCCGGGATATGGGACACGTTCTCCTGGATGAACCCGTTGGGCGAGAAGGTGGCCACACGGCTGTCCTTCAAATCCACGGTGCCGCCCTCGGGCGCGATGACGCCGGTGACCAGCTGCGCCAGCTGGCTTTGACCGTTGCCGTCTACGCCGGCGATGCCCAGTATCTCCCCCTTGCCGACCTGCAGGGAAACCCCGTTGAGGCCATTATGCTTGCTCTGCTTGTGGTAATCCACCGCGTGGAGGACGATGACCGGTTTGCCGGGTTCCTGGACCTTGCTGTAATGGGAGGGCGTCAGCTCCCGGCCGATCATGAGGTTGGCCAGCTCCTCCCCGCTGGTCTCCTCCCGCTGCAGGGTGCGCACGGTCTCGCCCGCGCGCAGGATGGTGATCCGATCGGAGATGTGCAGCACCTCCCGCATCTTATGGCTGATGAAGATGATGCTCTTGTCCTCACCGGTCAGCTTCTTCATGATGCGGAACAGGCCTTCCACCTCGATGTCCGTCAACGCGGCGGTGGGCTCATCCAGCACCAGCAGCTCCGCCCCGCGATACAGCGCCTTGAGGATCTCCACGCGCTGCTGAGCGCCCACGGCGATCTCGGTGATGGGCTTGTCCAGCTCCACGTCCAGGCCGTACCGTTCCGACAGCTCCATGATCTCCTTGCGCCGGGCGGCTTTATCGATGAAGACGCCCTTGGTCCGCTTATCGCCCAGGATGATGTTCTCAAAGACCGTCATGGCCTCCACCAGCATGAAGTGCTGATGCACCATGCCGATGCCAAGCTTGACCGCCGTCGCCGGAGAATCGATCGCCACCTGCTTGCCGTGGAAAAAGATGCTCCCGCCAGTGGGCTGATACAATCCGAAGAGGATGTTCATCAGAGTGCTCTTGCCGGCGCCGTTCTCCCCTAACAGGGTATGGACCTCGCCCCTGAGAACGCTGAAATTCACATCCTTGTTGGCGTAGAACTCTCCGAATTTCTTCGTGATATGTTCCATGCGCAGAATCTCTTCCATCATAGCCCCCCTTTCGCAGTGGACCCATCCGATCCTGTCATATAGCTACCCGTGCCATCTGTTCTACTCAAGCAAAAACGCACCGAAAAGCGGGAACGTTCCCGTCCGGTGCGTCTTTGCTATACGGTTGAGATTTCGCAATACGACAGAACAGGCTCTCCCTGTCTGTTCCCTGATCTGTTCATCTGTTTGAGCATGACCGATGGCAGCATAGTTGTCAAGTCCTCTCCAATAACAGAAAAACTTTTTGCGGTGCAAAATCTTATATAGAGATATAATACCAATTAATCGCACAAAAAACAAGAGCAAGCGAAACATTTTTATCATTGCAGATGCTCGTCCCTCTATTCCCGGAATCATTTTTCCTGTAAAACGGCAGACAAGGCAAAAGAAAAGAGTCACTCTGTTGAGTGACTCTTGGGGTCCCGGCGGCTGCCTATCTTCCCGGGCCGTTGCCAGCCAAGTATTGTCGGTGTATGTGAGCTTAACTTCTGTGTTCGGAATGGG
>CACWJZ010000046.1 GCA_902761365.1 uncultured Eubacteriales bacterium
CGACGTGATCGGCATGGAGGAGGCAACTCACTTCACCGAAAGCCAGATGACCTTTCTCACCACCTGCAACCGGTCCGTGCGCACGGACTTCTCCCCCCGCATGTACTACACCTGCAACCCCGGCGGCCCCGGCCACGAGTGGGTCAAGCGGCTGTTCATCGACCGGCGCTACCACGACGGCGAGCGGCCTGAGGACTACGTCTTCATCCCCGCCCGGCTCACGGACAACGCCGTGCTGATGCAACGGGACCCGGGGTATTTGAAGACCCTCCAGCGGCTGTCGGAGCATCTGAGGCGGGCGTATCTCGACGGGGACTGGGACGTGCTGTCCGGCCGGTACTTCCCGGAGTTCTCCCGGCAAGTCCATGTGCGGGAGCCCTTCGCCCTCCCCGGCTGGTGGCGGCGGTTCCGGGCCATGGACTGGGGCTATCGGGACCCCTGCTGCGTGCTGTGGGTGGCGGTGAACCCCGAGGGGCAGCTCGTCGTCTACCGGGAGCTGTACGTGACCGAGACCCTGTCGAGCCGGGTGGCCCAGAAGGTCCGGGAGCTGTCGGTGGGGGAGAAGATCGCCTACACCGTGGCGAGCCCCGACGCCTGGCAGCAGCGGGGCCTCCCGGGGGCGGAGGGGGACTGCATCGCGGACGTGTTTGCCCGCAACGGGGTGCCCCTGCTGCCGGCGGACAACCGGCGCGTCCACGGCTGGCAGCGGCTTCGAGAGGCCCTGGCGCCCCAGGCGGACGGGCAGCCGGGGCTGGTGATCTTCCCCCAGTGCACCGAGCTCATCCGGACATTGCCCCTGCTCACCTACGACGAGCACGACCACGAGGACGTGAGCGACACATGCGAGGACCACGCCCCGGAGGCCCTGCGGTACGCGGTCATGAGCCGCCACCCCAAGGCCATGATGCCGGAGGAGAAGGCTCCGCCCGCCTACGACCCCTTCAGCGCGCCGCGAGTCCGGGGCGAGGGGTTCAGAAGCCTATGATGAATGGAGAGGAAAGGAAGGAACAATGGATCAAACCAACGACAAGGAAACGTCCCGGCAGTTGTGCGAACGGGCCTACAAGCTGTTCGATGAGTTCCGCAGCGCCTATCGGCAGGAGTGGCTGCGCCTCGAGAACAACGAGCGGATTTACCGGGGGGACCACTGGTACGACGTGCCGGTGACGGACGAACACGAGCCCAGGCCCGTGACCCCCATCATCCAGTCCACCGTGGAGAACGTGAGCGCGGACCTGATGGATCAGGTCCCGGAGGCCCATATCCGGCCCGAATGCGGGGCGGACAGCCATGTGGCCCAGGTGGTGGAGGCGGTCATCCGCCGGAACCACGACGTGGCCGGGTACCCGGTGGAGTATCAGAAGCTGGTCCACGACCTGCTGGTGGGCGGCTACTGCGTCCAGGAGGTGGGCTATGACCCGTCGCTGAACAGCGGCCTCGGCGGCGCGTTCATCCGCCACGTGGACGATCGGAGCATCCTCTTCGACCCCCTGTGTGACGACATGCAGGAGGGCCGGGCGGTGTTCAAGCTGTCCCTCAGGACCCGGGAATGGTTCAAGGACCGGTTCCCGGAGAAGTACCCCCTGATGGGGGAGGACCCCTATGCCGCCAATGACGCCCCGGCGGACGACATCGTGCGGGGGGATCGGCGCGACAGCGTGCTGCTCCTGGAGTACTGGTGGAAGACCCCCACGGAGCGGGAAGGGGTGTTCGCGGTCCACATGGCCCTCATCGCCGGGGGCGTGGTGCTGGCGGACAGCCGCGAGATCAAGCCTCAGGGCTACTTTGCCCACGGCATGTACCCCTTTGTGCTGACCCCTTTATACACGCGCAAGGGCAGCGCCCTGGGCTTCGGGATCGTGGACCTGTTCGAGAAGCAGCAGCGGTACGCGGACAAGCTGGACCAGATCGTGCTGAAGAACGCCTTCATGGCCAGCCACAACAAGCTTCTCGTCACCGAGGCCTCGGGCTTCGACGAGGAGGATCTCAAGGACTGGTCCAAGGAGGTCCATCGGGGCGAGAGCCTCAACGGCGTCACCTGGTTCTCCACCCCGCCGCTGCCGGCGTATCTGCTGACCTACATCCAGCGCATCCGGGAGGACATCAAGGAGGAGAGCGGCGCCAACGACTCCTCCCGCGGGAATTTCCGCCAGGGCGTCACCGCCGCGAGCGCCATCCAAGCCCTGCAGGTGGCCAGCACCAAGCGGGCTCGCATGGCCACCGCCCAGCTCTACGAGGCCTTCCGGCAGGCGGTGCGCATGGAGATCGAGGTGGAGCGGGAGTTCAACTTCTACCTTCGCCCCGTCACCGTCGTGGTGGACGGGGAGGAGCGGGAGGAACACTTCGACAGCGCCCTGCTCACCCGGAGGGACGAGGGGGCCGAGGGCCTGCCCATGGAGTTCTTCATCTCAGTCAAGGCCGCCAAACAGGACCCGTTCTCGGCATCCGCCCAAAATGAGCTGATTGTACAGCTGCTGCAGATGGGGGCCCTCGATCCGAAACGGGCCGTGGAGCTCATGAGCTTTGACGGGAAGGAGCAGGTCCTGAAGAAGATGGAACAGTCCGCTGCAGCCAGCGGCACATCGGACTGAGACCGTGAAGACACAGTGTTTTTGACACAGAAAAGGAGAAGACATGAAAGAGACCATGATGGAAGAGAACCCCTACCGCGCCATGGGTGAGGAGATCGCCCAGCTGGAGGCGGAGGGAAAGCTGCCCGAGGGCTTTGACCTGGAGGCGGCCTGCAACGATGATCGGTTCGTAGAGCTCCTCTATGAGCTGGAGCCCTATGGGGCCATCCGGGTCTACGCTGCTGAGCGGGCGGCCGAGGCCGCCGTGGCGGAGGCGCGGGAGGAGCTTCGGCGGGAGGTCATGGACCGGAAGAAGCTCCCTCAGCTCACTCGGGGCAACCGGCTGCTGAGCCCGGAGGAGGACTATGACGCTATGAGCCCGGAGGCGTTCCGAGCCCTGGAGAACCGTTTGAGGAACCACAGATAAGGAGGATATGAGATGAATACGACCACTTCTACCAATGCCAGCACCTATTTCAACAAGACCTTCTACGACCGCAAGCTCCTGGACACCGCCAAGACCCGCTTCGTCCATGCCAACTTCGGTCAGAAGCGCTCCATCCCCCGCAACAGCGGCAAGCGGGTGGAGTTCCGCAAGTATGACCTGTTCACCCCCGATGCCAACGCCCTGACCCTGGTGGAAGGCGTGACCCCCACGGGCCAGAACCTGAGCCAGTCCAAGGTGGAGGTGGAGGTGAAGCAGTACGGCGCCTATGTGGAGATGTCGGATCTGCTGGAAATGACCGCCTACGATCCCGTCATCGCCGACTCCGCGGAGCTTTTGGGCGAGCAGCTGGGCACCGTCATCGAGTGGGTCACCCGGGACGCCATGAACGAGACCACCAACGTCCAGTATGCGGGTGGTGCGGCCTCCCGCGTGGCGCTCACCACCAGCAACAAGCTCACCGTGGCCGAGGTGCGCAAGGCCGTTCGGACCTTGAAGAAGAACAAGGCCCGCCCCTTCTTCTCCGCCCTGGACGGCTCCTGCCGCAAGCCCCACTTCATCTGCATCTGCTCCCCCGACGCCACCTACGACCTGCAGTCCGATGCCCTGTGGCAGGATGTCAGCAAGTACAGCAACGCGGAGCAGATCTATTCCGGCGAGATCGGCCGTCTCTTCGGCGTGGTCTTCGTGGAGGCCACGGAGGCCAAGATCTACAGCCAGAGCGTCATGAACGCCGTCAACGCCAACACCTCCACCTCCTCCACCTTCGTGTTGAAGAACACCCCCACGCCCAAGGAAGTGGCCTACCTTTCCACCGGCGGCAACAAGCTGATGGTCGGCGGCACCGAGTATACGCTCTCGCCCAACAACCCGTACACGCCCTCCACCAGGACCGTGAAGCTGACCGCCGCGGTCTCTCTGACCGCCGACACCGTGGTCTACTCCAGGGACGCCGGCGCTCCCGATGCCACCACCCATGTGGCGCCCGACGTGCACGCCACGCTGATCTTCGGCGCCGATGCCTACGGCGTGGTGGACGTGGCCGGTTCCGGAGCCATGGAGACCATCATCAAGCCCTGCGGCTCCGCCGGCACCACCGATCCCTTGGATCAGCGGGCTACCGTGGGCGCCAAGGTGGCGGCCTATGCCGCCAAGGTGCTCAACCCCCTCTGGATCGTAAAGATCGAGCACTGCGTGTCCGCGTAAGGACGGGAAGGAAGGGAACCTATGGAACATGGGGAAGAGACGATCCGCCTGATCCTGCCCGAAACGGAGAACGGGCCCTACGTGGAGGGAGCCTTGAATGGCGTGAACTTCCGCATCCCCACCGGGGTGCCCGTGGACGTGCCGCTGCGCATCTATCGGGTGCTGGAGGAGAGCCGCCGGACGGACCCGGCCAGCCGGCAGTGGATGGCCGGCTTCACCGCCGCCGGCGGGCAGAAGCTTTCGTGAGGAGGCGTGACCGATGACGACGCTGCAACTGATACAAATGACCCTGCGGAAGCTGGACAGGCCCACAGACAACGATACGGTGGCCCTGTACCGGGAGCGGCTGACGGGGTATCTCAACGAGGCAATCATGGACCTGACGGTCGAGCTTCGGCCCTGGCGGCGGGACACGGTGACCGTGACGCGGGGGAAGGCGGAGCTGTCTACCCTTCCCCTGGCCTGCCACAAGGTCCTGGCCGCCCGGATCGACGGGAAACGGCGGCTGTTCTACTACGGCTCCACCCGGAACACGCTCCTGTTCCCCGGCATGGAGAACGGAACGGCAGAGATCACCTACCGGTATCTGCCCGCGCTGCTCCAAGAGCTGACGGACGAGCCGGCGCTCTCAGAACCGCTCCAGGAGCTGCTGGTGGAGTATGCCGCCGCCCGAGAGCGCAGCCGATTCGATGCCGCCTCCCAGAACGCGGCCAAGCTGGATCTGACCCTCTATCGGGAGATGAGGAGCCGGCTCAAGCGAGGCTGTTCGGCCCTGGACCTGGGGGAGATCTACAACATCTACTGAGGAGGAGGCTATGGCATTGCAGACGATCCGCCTCGGCAGCTTTGCCGGGGTGAAGCAGGGGGCCGCTGCGGGCAGCATCCCCCTGAACTGGGCCGAGGACGCCCAGAACGTGGACACCACCGAGGGGCGGCTGAAACGGGCCAAGGGCTATCGGGCCATCTACCCCACCGTGTCGGGGGCGGCCCGAAAGCTCCGGCGGCTGTTCCTCTGGCCCCGGAGCACGGGCGCCGTGGACTGCCTGGTGGCCCGGCAGGACTCCCTCTTTCGCTACGATCCCATCGGAGAGTGCTGGGAGGACCTGTACCACTACAACGACGACATGGACACGGACACCTTCGACTTTCTGAAGGTGAAGATCGGCAGCACGGAGACGCTGCTCATCGGCAACGGTCTGGAACCCATTTTGAAGTGGGAGGGCGGCGACGGATACATCACCGCCTTCGGCGCCGCCGAGAAGCTGTCCGACAAGGCGGTGAACTTCCTGGAGCTGTACTTCGGCCGCCTCTTCGCCGCGGGGGATCGGGAGCACCCCGCCCGGCTCTACTGGAGCCAGGCCCCCGGCGGCACCCGGACCATCGAGGACTGGTCCGCGGACGAGAACAGCGAGAACGTATCCGGCGGCCACGTGGAGGTGGGGATCGATTCGGACCCCATCACGGGCCTCTTCGCCCTGTCGAATCAGCTGCTAATCTTCAAGAAGGACAAGCTGTACCGCCTTTTGGGCGACCGGCCCGGGAACTACCGGATCGTGCCGGTGGAGGCGCCCCTCGCCCAGCCCATCCACACGGCCTGCGTCCTTTACGGGGACCGGCTGTTCTTCCTGACGGACAAGGGCCTCTACTTCTACGACGGCCAGACCGTCCGCCGCACGGCCCACGGGGCGGATCTGGCGCCCCTGCTCAGGCAGGTGGACTTCTCCTCCGCCGTCTCCGCAGCCTGCGGGGACAGCCTGTACTTCGCCGTGAAGGAGCATTCTACCAGCGTCCACAACGATCTTTTGATCGAATACGACGTGCTGCGGGACTGCTTCCTGCTGCGGCGGGGGCTCCAGGTGGTGGACCTTACGAGCTGCTACGGCACCCTGTACGTGCTCACGGGTAAGGGGGAGGTGGCCGTCCTCAACGAGGGGACCACCTACGGCGGCGATCCCATCCAGGCGTACTGGGAGACTCCCTGGCTGGACGGGGCCTCGGCCCTCACCGTGAAGCAGACCGTGGAGGCCGTGCTGGTGGGCACCGGCGGCCCCCTGCGGGTCCTGGTCCTGGGCGAAGCCCGGGAGGGGGACAGCGTGCATACGCTCCAGGGGGAGAACGCGCCCACGGAGTTCCAGCTCCGCAGCATGGGGCGAAGGTTGAAGCTCCGCATCGAGAACGTGAACGGCAGCGACTTCGACCTCTCCGGCGGGGCAGAGCTGCTGCTGGACGAGCAGCGGCGGGTGCTGTAGGACATGGGGATGTCGATAAAGGCAGCAGGACATATGCGGCATATGATGGTTGTATTCTACTGGCAGGTAGAAATGGCGCATATCAATCGCGTTTTCGCTTGCCCATATCCGAAGCATAGCCGCAGCGCATCGCTTTGCTTCCTCTGCTCCTTGCTTCGGATGCACTGCGTTTCGCTTCATCCCGCACTGCGGGCGCTCAACTTCATGCCCCGCGGTACCTTTGTACAGCTTCGGGGCGAAAAACGCGACTCCTGCTACGCTTTCTTGACATCCCCCCAGAAAGGAGGAAACATGTCATATGAAGCAACGGGGCTCATGGCCCTGTTCCCGGTGTATCTGGAGCGGGCCGGCCACGAGACGGACCTGGAGGCCGTCAACAGCCGCATCGCCCAGAACGAGAACAATCTGAACCAGAATCTCACGATTCTGTACGACAAGCTCCTGGAGCTGGAAGCGGCTCTGGCGGCGAGAGAGTAGGAGAGACATATGAAGGATAAAAACAACTACTACAACGACGAGACCTTCGAGGCCATCTACCAGAAGATGCGGGAAAAGTTCGCCCCCACGCCGGTCACCTATACGCCGGTGGACGAGCAGACCCTGGCGGAGCGGATCAGCAAGGTCCTGCGGCCCATGTACGACAAGGCCATCGCCGCCCTCTTCAAGGGGAACCAGCGCTCGGACGCGGAGCTGGACGCCGACGCCATCTCCCGGGGCATGGGCAGCAGCACCTATGTGACCGACGTGAAGCGGCGGCAGGACAACGCCACAGCGGAGGGCGCCCGGGACCTGGAAAGCGACTACGGCGCCAAGATGGCCGACCAGCTCTACAAGGCCATGGAGGGCGAGCGGGAGAAGCAGCTGGAGGTGGAGAAGTTCAACGCCCAGCAGAAGAGCGCTGCCGACGCCCAGGCCTTCGAGGCGGCCAAGGTCATGTACGAGGCGTATCTGGCGGCAAAGAAGCGTCACGGCGGCGGTGGTGGCGGCAGCCGGCAGCAGCAGCGGTCCGGCGACAGCGAGACGAAGAGCTCCCTGGCTCAGGCCGTGGCCGCGGCCCGGGGGAAGCTCCCTGCCAGCCCCAACGGGCCGGGCTTCTACGCCACTGCGAATCGGGAGACGGTGCGCCGGACCATGTACAGCGACCTGCCCCGGTACGTGCGCATGCGCAATCAGATGAACGGCCCCCATCGGGCCAGCGAGCTTCAGAAGTTCCGCAACATGTACAAGCAGTGAGGTCGCCTGCGAGGGGCAGGGAAAGGGCGCTTCGGCGCCCTTTTTTCGGTATGCAACCCATATTTTCCGACAGATAAGCATAAATTTTGTGAACGATGTATGAACGCTGAGGAAAAACACAGGCATATTCAGGCCGGCCGGGCGGGTATGCAAGGGCGCTTTTATGGGTATGCATGGCCTTCATGCGGTGGATAAGTCACAAAATTGCAACAATTACAGCCCTCGGACTGTGGATAACTTGGTGGACGGTGTGGATAGATATGCGAGTATTCACCGTTTAGGGTGCAGAATGAATATGCAACGGAGAGAGAGTCGTAAATGTTCGGAGCTGCTCCTCCCAGAAAAGCGGCTTCAAGGGCCGGTAAAAAAAGCGTTGCGTTCCACAGGTCCTACATTTTTGTATTCTAAAAGCTTTTTTTGTTGAAACGGCAGCGATTTTTTTGTATACTATATTATAAACAGTTGTCAAATCGAACAAAGGAGGAAGCGCCTCATGAAAAAATCGTTCCTCATCATCCTGAGTATGGCCGTTTGCCTGATGCTGCTGACGGGATATGCCTTTGCCGAAAGCACCAATCGAGATCCCGGCCTGTCTCGAGGGAATCTGACTCTGGGGTATGACACCGCCCAGCATCTGGCGGAAAGATATGAGCAGAACGACACGCCGCTCACCTGGTATCCAGCTGCCGATGGAAAGCCGTTGAATGCCTATCTAGTCACCCATGAGGACTGCATGGTGGGCATCAACAAGGACGATATGTATCCCGTCAGTGAAAAAGGGTTGGTTTCTTCCATCACCAACTACCTGAAGGAATGGGCGGGGGAAATCGAGGATGCCTCCCTGGGCGCTATCCGTTTTGTCGATGATCCGGACCAGGCGGATATTCTGATCTCCGTGCGGATGCTGTACAAATTCTATGCCAACTACCGCGGCAGCGGGTTTGTCGCCAAGGGGTATTCCAATCAGGTCACTTTTTTCGCGTACGACCTGTCCAATCGCAACAACGAAGCTTCCGTGCAAAAGACCAGATCACCGGGGAAATCGACTTCATTGTCCGGTCATCCAAGCAAGTTCTGGAAAAAGCCGCCAGATTTTGACGAGGGCGAGGAGCTGAAGGAGTTCGTGACCAAGATCATGGGCTGGTACGGCTACCAGACGGCGTTAGGCGCTTCCGATCCCAATCTTGTTCAAAAGGCACGCCAGACCCTGATTGCCAGGGGCTACCTGCCTGCGGGGGAAGGCGTCGACGGTATGGCGTTTGATGCGGACATGGAAAGTGCCGTCAGGCTGTTGCAAAGGGAGTACGGCTTGGAGGAAACCGGCATCATCGACCGGGTGACACTGGTCGCCCTGTATTATGACAAGGCTTCCGTAGAGGACATGCTGGCCAAGCATCCCATTCCCGCTGCGGAAAATACGGAAGCGCCTGCGGAAGGGGAAACGAAATGAAGCAAGCCAATCTGAAAGCAGGATATATCCGAAACTGAGACGATATATTCCGTTTTGAGGATCAAAGCGGGGACCGGCTTTGTAGCCGATCCCCTTGCTTTTTCCTGGTTTCTCTTTTTCGGTTCCTTTATCTCTTTTTCTAAATAGAAAAAGGAACAAAATCAAGCCTCGTAATAATCCCCTCGTCTGTAATCGTAGATCACGTTCTTATACAGGCGCAGGTCCTCCAGGACCCGGCCGGCGCCGATGGCCACGCAGGAGGCGGGGTCCTCGGCCACGTAGCAGGGGACGCCGGTCTGCTCGGAGATGAACTTATCGAGACCATATAGCTGGGCGCTGCCGCCGGTGAGGCAGATGCCGGTCTCAGTGATGTCGCCGCAGAGCTCCGCGGGGGTCTGCTCCAGGGCGTCCTTCAGCTCCTCCACGATGGCGCGCAGGGGCTCGGACAGGGCGTAGGTGATCTCGTTGCTGCCCAGCTGGAGGGCCAGGGGCAGCCCGCCGCCCAGGGAGCGGCCCTTCACGTCCATCAGAATCTCCTCCTTGCGGGGGTAGGCGGACCCAAAGCGGATCTTCAGATCCTCCGCGGCGGTGAGGCCGATGACGATGCCGTGCTGGCGCTTGAAGTAGCGGACGATGGCCGCGTCGAACTTGTCGCCGCCCACCTTGATGGAGGTGGACTTGACCAGCTTGCCCAGGGACGTGACCAGCATGTTGGAGGTGCCGGCGCCGATGTCCAGGACCATGGCGCCCTTGGGGGAGAAGATGTCGATGCCCGCGCCGATGGCGGCGGCCATGGGCTCTTCGATCAGGTACGTGTACCGGGCGCCCGCGCCCTCGCTGGCTTCGATGACGGCCCGCTTCTCTACCTCGGTGGCCTGGCTGGGCACGGCGATGACGGCCCGGGGCTTGAAGAAGATGCGGCTGCCCACCACCTCCTGGAAGAAGGCGGAGAGCATGCGCTCC
>CACWJZ010000047.1 GCA_902761365.1 uncultured Eubacteriales bacterium
GGAATTGGAAAAAGAACAGCTGCGTACCGACCTGCCTGAGCTCGAGATCGGCGATCAGGTCCGGGTGTACGTGAAGGTCGTGGAAGGCACCCACGAGCGCCTGCAGAACTTCGAAGGCATCGTCATCAAGATGGAGGGCGGCGGCATCCGCAAGTCCTTCACCGTCCGCCGTATCTCCTACGGCGTGGGCGTGGAGCGTACCTTCCCCTATCACAGCCCCCGCATCGGCCGCATCGAGGTGGTCCGTCACGGCGTCGTCCGCCGCGCGAAGCTCTACTACCTCCGCGAGCGTTCCGGCAAGGCTGCCAAGATCCGCGAGCGCATCGTCACCAAATAAGGAACCAACGAGCCCCGGTCAACGGGGCTTTTTTGTATCATGGAGCGAGCCCGAAGGGAACGCGAGAAATCATGATACGCAGTATCAAATCATGGCGCAGCCAAATCATGGGCGTCAGCCCAAATCATTTCTGGATGATTTGCACCTGCGGTACATAATTTGACCTGCGGTCATGATTTGCCAAATGGCATGATTTGCGCCTATGGCGCGTGAAAAGGAGTAGTATGCTCATCCAATGGTACCCGGGGCACATGGCGAAAGCTAAGCGGATGCTCCAGGACAACTTGAAACTGGTGGACGCCGTGGCGGAGATCGTGGACGCCCGGGCCCCGGAGGCCTCTCGGAACCCGGACTTCGACGGTCTGTTCGCCAATAAGGCGCGGCTGATCCTGCTCAACAAGGCGGACCTGGCGGACGAAGCCATGACCCGCCGGTTCGTGGACTACTACAAGGGCAAGGGGTTCCTGGCCGCGCCCATCGTCTCCACCGGCGCCGCCGGAAAGAAGCAGGCCGTGTCCCTCATGGAGCGGGCCGTCAGCGACAAGGTGCGTCGCATGGAGGAGAAGGGGGTCAAGAAGACCGTTCGCGTCATGGTGGTGGGCATCCCCAACGTGGGCAAGAGCACCTTCATCAACCGCATTGCGGGGGAGAACCGGGCGAAGACCGGCGACACCCCCGGCGTCACCCGCAGCAAGCAGTGGGTGAAGGTCAACGCCTATCTGGAGCTCATGGACAGCCCGGGCCTGCTGTGGCCCAAGCTGGAGGACCAGGACAAGGCCCTGTCCCTGGCGTTCTTAGGCTCCATCAACGACGACATCCTGGATGGGGAGGAGCTGGCCCAAAAGCTGCTGCTCCGCTTACGGGCGCTGGCGCCCCAGGCCCTCATGGACCGGTACAAGAAGATCGCTGACGACACCCCCGAGGGGGAGCTGTTGGCGGCGGTGGCGAAAAGTCGTGGCTTCCTCCTGGCCGGGGGCGTCCTGGACACCGAGCGAGCGGCCCGGATCGTCCTCGACGAGTTCCGGGGCGGCAAGATCACCCGGGTCACGCTGGATAGGGTACCGGAGGATTGAGGGTTTTGTTTACCGCTTTTTCTCTTTAGACAAAGAGGAAAAAGCGGCGCAAAAGAGACACTTAAGGAAGATAAGGTTTTTTATACGAAATCCATTTATCCCCCTGTGTTTCTCTTTTTTCGATTCCTTTTTTCTTCTTCACCGAAGAGAAAAAAGGAACAAAAGAAAGGAAAAAACCATGAAGATCACTGAAAAGGAGCTGCTGCGGCTCAGCGAGCTCTCCAAAATAGACAAGACCTACTGGGACCAGCCGGGCGTCATTTTGGCCGGCATGGACGAGGTGGGCCGCGGCCCCCTGGCGGGCCCCGTAGTGGTGGGCTGCGTGGTCATGCCGCCGGAGCCCCTGCTGCCCTACGTCAACGACTCCAAAAAGCTCTCCGAGAAGCGGCGGGAAGCCCTCTATGAGCAGATCCTCGCCACCTCCCTGGCCCATTCTACCGCCTGGGTGGGGCCGGAGGTCATCGACGAGATCAACATCCTGGAAGCCACGAAGCGGGGCTTTGCGGAGGCGTTCGCCCGGATCGGCATGCCCGTGACTGACGTGCTCATCGATGCCCTCCGGGGCCTGGACATCCCCGCCCGGCAGCATCCCCTGATCCACGGGGACGCCCTCACCTACTCCATCGGCGCCGCGTCCATCCTGGCCAAGGTGGCCCGAGACCGGTACATGGTCGAGCAGGACGCCCTCTATCCCCAGTACGGCTTCGCCCGCAACAAGGGCTACGGTACGGCGGAGCACATCGCCGCCCTGAAGCAATACGGCCCCTGTCCCATCCATCGCCGCAGCTTCATCGGCCATTTCATCCCATGAACACGGGTCGATGGGGGGAGCGGCTGGCCGCCTGGTATCTCTTTTTCCACGGCTGCCGCATCCTGGAACGGAATTATCGCTACGGCCGCTGGGAGATCGACATCGTGGCCCGGGAGCGGCGGACGGGTACCCTCCTGTTCGTGGAGGTGAAGACCCGCGCCAACACCTCCTTCGGTCGCCCCGTAGACGCCGTCACGGCATCAAAACAGCACTTCCTGACCCGGGCTGCCCAGGGGTATCTGAAGACCCACGACGGCTTTGACGTCCCCACCCGCTTCGATGTCGTCGAGGTCTACACCAAACCCCTGCGCATCGTCCATCTCCCCGGCGCGTTTTGAAGCATCCTTTTCAGGCTTATACAGCACCTTCTCCCGCGGGGAGGGGGTGCTGCTTTGTTGATCCATTGGCGCAAATCGGTCGAATCCCCGCACAATGTGAACCCTTTTTGACAATGGATTGCAATATATAGAGCCTTTGTGGTATCATACATATGAGGAAATATATCCCTGTCAAAGGGATCGGAGGATAAACGTGCAGAAGAAGACGTTGAGCGCCATCGTGGCGGTGCTGGCTGTGGCCGTCATCGTCGTGGCGGGGTTCTATTTCAAAAAACAGGGGGACAGCAAAGCGACTGCGTCCGTGGCCTATGATCTCACCAGCCAGCCCCGGGCCCTGCCCGAGGGCTGGTATGTGAACTCCTACGAGAACGAGTACCAGGCCTACGGGGACGGCTCCGGCGTCGTGACCCTCAGCTCCGACGTGGCGGACGACCTGCGGCTCTGCAAGAAGGTCAAGGTGAATGAGGCCTCTCGCTATGTGCTGTCCGCCCAGATCGCCACAGAGGGCGTGGCGGAGGGCCGTGGCGCGTCCCTGTCCATCGACAACTACAGCCTGGACAGAAGCTGCGTCTACACCGAGGGGCTCACAGGCAACCGCGATTTCACCGAGACGGCGCTGTACTTTGAGACCAAGCCGGGTCAGACGGAGGTCATTTTGGCCCTGCGCCTGGGCGGCTATTCCGAGGCCAGCCGGGGCACGGTCCGCTTCAAGGAAGTTTCCCTGCGCTCCGGCGCCGCGGAGGAGGGCCGCTACCAGCTTTTGGAGGCCTGGGGCGGCTCCGGCGACGAGGAGGACGACGATGCCTTCCGGGACGAGGAGCACTACAAGTCCTTCTTCGCCATCATCGTCTGGGCGGCGGTGCTCTCGGGCATCCTGCTGCTCTTTGGGGTCTATCGGAACCGTCGGCTCCTGACGGACAAGACCCTGCCCAACACGACCTACTGGAGCGGCTTTGTTTTCATCGTGGTGGTGGGGGTGCTGCTGCGGCTGCTCCTCTGCGCCCTCTATCGGGGCCATGACACGGACATGAGCTGTTTCATCGCCTGGGGGCAGGACATCGCGAGCAGCGGCACCCGGCAGTTCTATTGGGCGCCGGGCCACGACTGGTACGATTATCCCCCGGGTTATATGCTCTTCCTGGGAGGGTATTCCTCCCTGCTGAACCTGTTCCGTGTGGACACGGGCAGTGTTCCGGGTATCTTCTTCTACATGCTCCCGGCCATCGGGGCGGACCTTGGGCTGAGCCTGCTCATCATGAGCTTTGCCCGGAAACAGCGGATCAACAACTCGGGCGCCCTCATCCTGGGCGGGCTGGTGTTCCTGAACCCGGCCTTGTTGTTCCTGTCCGGGGCCTGGGGGCAGATCGATTCCATCCTGACGTTTTGGCTGGTGCTCTCCTTCCTGCTGCTCCTCGACCGAAAGCGGGTTCTTTCCGGGCTGGTCTTCGGCATAGCGGTCATGACCAAGTGGCAGGCGCTGATGTTCGGGCCGGTGTACGCCTTCGCCCATCTGTTCCTGGTCCGCTGGGGATCGAAGCAAGGGAAAGACATGTGGACGGACCTGCTGAAGACGACGGGCGGCGCCATGGCGGCGCTGCTGGTGATGATCTGTATCTCCCTGCCCTTCAAGGGGGACCAGGGGCTCTTCTGGTTCGTGGATAGGTTTGTCACCGCCTCCGCCCACTATGACTACGCCACCGTGGAGGCTTACAACTACTTCGCCTTCTGCGGAGCCAACTGGAAGGGGGCCGACGAGTACATCCTCCCCAAGCTTCTGACCTACAAGCAGTTCGGGACCATCGCCATCTGCCTGGCCGTCGTCTGCGGGTTCACGACCGTGCTGCGCCGGTATCAGGCCGAGAAGCGGTGCGATCGGACCCTCGATCAGGACCACGGCTTCCCGTTCCTGGCGGCGTCGCTGACCATGGCGCTCATCTTCACCTTCGGCCACTACATGCACGAGCGGTACGTGGTGCCCATCCTGGTGATGCTCCTGTTCGCCTACGCTTTTTATAAGGACAAGCGGCTGCTGCTGGTGGCGCTCCTGTTCACCGTCACCACCTTCCTCAACGAGATGATGGCCCAGTATGTGGTGAGCAACGGCGCCATCGACGTGATCCGGGGCGGCCGGGAGCACAACACGGTGCTCCGGTTCTGGTCCGGGGTGGAGGTCCTGGTGTGCCTGTACTTCGGGTACGTGGTGGCGGACATGCTCCACGATCTGAAGGGGAAGCTGAGCATCATGCTCCTCCGGGAGGAGGCCGACGCACCTTCCCGGCTCTATACGTTCATCGAGGAGGGACTGCAGAAATGAGCAAAAATGCCTCTCCCAAATTCGAGATACTGAGCCTCTTCGAGAAGGGCCAAAGCGAAAAGCTCCTGAAGCTGGACAAGCTCCTGCTCCTGGCGCTCACCCTGGTATACGCCGTTATCGCCCTGCTGAACCTGGGCACCCTGTCTTTCCCCACCACGGTCTATCGCGGCGACGTGGGCGACAGTTTCACCCTGGCCTTTGAGGAGACGGTGGACATAGACGAGGTCTGGTTCAACGGCAACATCGCCCAGGGCACCCTCCGCTTCACCGCCGACGATGGGACGGAGAAGACCTACACCCAGGACCAGGGGGATATGTTTAAGTGGCAGGAGGAGGACATGGCCTTCACCACCCGGACTTTGCGGGTCACGGTGGAGGAGCGGACCGTGGCCATGAACGAGATCGCCTTCTTCTCGGAGGGCGAGCGGCTGCTCGTCACGGTGCTGGAGGTCTTCGGGGACAATCAGACCGTCCTGAACCTGGTGGACGAGCAGGACACGGTGCCCGACACACCCAGCTACTTCAACGGCATGATCTTCGACGAGATCTATCACGCCCGCACGGCCTATGAGAACATCCACAACATGTCCGTCTACGAGTGGACCCATCCGCCCCTTGGCAAACTCATCATCGCCCTGGGCATCCTGATCTTCGGCATGAAGCCCTTCGGCTGGCGGATCATGGGCGCCCTCTTCGGCGTGGGCATGATCCCGCTCATGTACGTCTTCGCCAAGCGCATCTTCAAGCGCACGGACTTTGCCTTCATCACGGCGGCCTTGTGGGCCTTCGACTGCATGCACTTCACCCAGACCCGCATCGCCACCATCGACGTCTACGGGGTGTTCTTCATCCTGCTCATGTTCTTCTTCATGTACGAGTACATCCGGCAGGATTACTTCACCACGCCCATCATGGATAAGCTCAAGCCCCTGGCCCTGTCCGGCGTGGCCTTCGGTTTGGGGTGCAGCAGCAAGTGGATCGGCTGCTACGCCGGGGCGGGCCTCGCTGTGGTGCTGTTCTTCCATCTGTCCTGCGCCAGGTTCGAAGCCTGGAAAGGCCACGACGCGGAGGCGAGGGAGAAGCGACGCATCTACATACGAAAACTGTGGGCCACGGTAGGCTGGTGCTGCATCTGGTTTTTGCTGGTGCCTGGTCTCATCTACTTTGTGTCCTACTTCCCCTACTACCGATACGAGGCGTCCGTCCGGCCCAGCTATGGCCTCATGGACATGTGGGATACCCTCATCAAGAATCAGAATGACATGTACAACTACCACAGCCAGCTCACCGCCACCCATATGTGCCAGAGCATGTGGTATCAATGGCCCTTCACCTTCAAGAGCGTCTGGTTCTACGTGTCCGGCAACGGGGACAGGATCTCCAACATTTCCAGCACGGGCAACCCCGCCGTATGGTGGGTCAGCGCCGTGGGAACCGTGTGCCTGTTCCTCGAATGGGTGCTGGGCAAGGTGAAGAAGAACCCGGTCCATCCCATCCTGTTCGTGGGCGTGGCGGCCAACTATCTCCCGTGGATATTGGTGACCCGGTGCGTGTTCCTCTATCATTTCTTCGCCACGGTGCCCTTTATGCTGCTTGCCACGGTGTATCTCTTCTTCCTGCTGGAGCAGGAGAATCGGAAGATACACTGGATCAAGTGGGCCTGGCTCGCCCTGGCGGTGGTGTACTTCATCCTGCTCTATCCCGCCATCTCGGGCCTGCCCACCGGCAAAGGGTATGCGGGGTTCCTGGAGAACGTGCTGCCGGCTTCCATATTGTATTACGGTTGGGTTTGATAAGGAGGCAATATGCTATCCCAGGCGAACAGCTTCGGCCTCACGGGCCTCAGAGGCTTCCCGGTGAAGGTGGAAGTCTATATCTCCGGCGGGACCAACGCCTATGAGACGGTGGGCCTGCCCGACGCCGCCGTGAAGGAGTCCAAGGAGCGGGTCCGCTCCGCCCTGAAGAATTCGGGCTTCGATTTCCCTGGCGGCCTCCATGTGACCGTGAGCCTGGCTCCCGCCGACGTGCGCAAGGAGGGCAGCGTCTACGATCTGCCCATCGCCCTGGCGCTGCTGTCTGCCGAAGGCATGTTGAAGCAGGCGCCCTTGGTGCGGGCGGTATACCTGGGGGAGCTCGCTTTGAACGGCGACGTGCGAGGCGTGAACGGGGTCCTGCCCATGGTCATCAGCGCCCGGGAGGCGGGGGAGAGCGTGTTCTTCGTGCCCCGGGAGAACGCCGCCGAGGCCGCCTGCGTAGACGGGGTCAGGATCTTCCCTGTAGATAATTTGAAGCAGCTCGTCGCCTTTTTGCAGGGGGAGGGCGGCATGGAGCCCGTGCCTCGGACCGTCTTCGTGCCCGAGGAAGCCCCGTATCCCTGGGATTTTGCGGACATCAAGGGCCAGGCGGCGGCCAAACGAGCCGCGGAGATCGCCGCGGCGGGCGGCCACAACCTGCTCCTTTCCGGCACGCCGGGCTCTGGCAAGACCATGCTGGCCCGGGCCCTGCCCTCAATTTTGCCGCCCATGACCTTGGCGGAGTGCATGGAGGTGACCAAGATCCATTCCGTGGCGGGCTATCGGGGCCTGGTGGCCACCCGGCCCTTCCGTTCGCCCCATCACGGGGCCTCGGCGGCAGCCATCACCGGCGGCGGGCCAAACGCCATGCCCGGGGAGATCAGCCTGGCCCACATGGGCGTCCTGTTCCTGGACGAGTTCCCGGAGTTTCAGCGGGACGTGCTGGAGAGCCTGCGTCAACCCTTAGAGGACGGCATCGTCACCGTGTCCCGGAGCCGGGCGAGCTGCACCTATCCGGCCTCCTTCATGCTGGTGGCGGCCATGAACCCCTGTCCCTGCGGCAATAGGGGCTCTCGGAGCAAGGCCTGCACCTGCACACCCAGCCAGATCCAGCGGTATGCCCGGCGCATCTCAGGGCCTCTGCTGGATCGGATCGACATGTTCATCGAGATGAACGACGTGCCCTTCGAGGACCTGCGGGGGAAGGGCACGGGGGAGCCTTCCAACCTTATCCGGCAGCGGGTCTTCGCCGCCCGGGAGCGGCAGCGGGAGCGCTTCGGTCAGGACAGTACCCGCACCAACGCCCGCATGAGCATCCAGGAGATCGAGGCGTATTGCCCCCTGGATCGCGGCTGTCAGGCCATGATGGAGCGGGCCTTCCGGCGCATGAACCTGTCCGCCCGGGCCTATCAGCGGCTCAGGAAGGTGGCGCGAACCATCGCGGATCTGGACGGGTCCGCCGTCATTCAGGAGAAGCATCTTGGCGAGGCCATCCGCTATAGAAGCCTGTCCATCCTGGGGGAGAGCGACCTATGATAGATCCCAACGACCGCCTGGAGCTCTGGCTCCATTACGCCACAGGCACCCGGTATCGGCAGTTTTCGGCCGTGCGGGAGGAATACTATTATCTGGAGGAGGCCTGGGAGGACGTGCAGCAAGGGCGCATGGAGCGCCTTTCCATGCTCTCCGAGGAGAGCCAAAAGCGGCTCAGGGAGGCGGCGGCCGACGGGTTCATGGACCGGTATATCCGCTGGCTCGACAAGAACGGGGTGAACGTGGTCACCTCCGCCAGCTACCAGTATCCGGCTCTTTTGAAGGAGATCCCGGACCCGCCCGCCGTGCTCTTCTACAAGGGCACCCTGAACGAGGACATGCAGCTGCCTCTGGCCATCGTGGGTACCCGTCGCTGCACGGACTACGGTAAGGAGGTGGCCAAGACCTTCGGCCGGGAGCTGGTGAAGGCGGGCGCCACCGTGGTATCGGGCCTCGCTACCGGGATCGACGGCTATGCCGCTCTGGGCGCCCTCTCCGTGGAGGGAGCTCAGGACCCCACCGTGGCGGTGCTGGGCTGCGGCATCGATGTGGTCTACCCCAAGGGCAACGAGAAGCTCTACGGGGCCATCGCCGAGCGGGGCTGCCTTGTGACGGAGTTTCTGCCCAAGACGCCGGCCCTGCCCCAGAACTTCCCCTTCCGCAACCGGATCATCAGCGGCCTGTCCCTGGGCGTGCTGGTGGTGGAGGCGGGGGCGCGCAGCGGCGCGTCCATCACGGCCCGGCTCGCCCTCGAACAGGGCCGGGAGGTGTTCGCCGTGCCGGGCCGGATCACGGACTTGATGAGCGTGGGCACCAACGGCATGATCCGCCGGGGGGAGGCCAAGGCCGTCACCTCCGTCTCGGACATTTTGGAGGAGTTCGGCGAGGGCGGCTTTGCGGAGGAGGCCCAGCAAGTGGCCTTTAAGGACCTGTCGCCCCTGGAGCAGAGGGTGGTGAAAGCCCTCGAGACCGGGGAAAAGAATGAGGATGAGCTGCTGGAAAGCTGCGGCGGCGCCGTGGATGAGCTCATTCCCACCTTGACAGGACTGACTTTTTCGGGAATAATAAAGCAACTGCCGGGGAGCGTCTACGCGCTGGACCCCCTGCAAACCAATATCGTATACTGACAGAAGGAAAAAACCATGGCCGAATCATTGGTGATCGTGGAGTCGCCTGCCAAGGCGAAGACCATAGAAAAGTTTTTAGGGAGCAAGTACAAGGTGGTGGCCAGCCAGGGCCACATCCGGGACTTGCCCAAGTCCAAGCTGGGTGTGGACGTGGAGCACGGCTTTGAGCCCTCCTATATCGCCCTGCGGGGCCGCAAAGAGGTTTTGGAGACCATCCGCAAGGAGGCCAAGAAGGCCGACAAGGTGTATCTCGCCACCGACCCTGACCGGGAGGGCGAGGCCATCAGTTGGCACCTGGCGGAGGTGCTGAAGCTGGACGAGAAGAGCAAGTGCCGGATCGAGTTCAACGAGATCACGTCCGCCGCCGTCAAGGGTTCCTTCAAGAAGGCCCGGCCCATCAACATG
>CACWJZ010000048.1 GCA_902761365.1 uncultured Eubacteriales bacterium
ATTCCTCCTGTTACAACGAAGGGGACGCACATAAAGAAGTTCGGAAGAACCCCAATGTCGGATAAGGCAGTGAAAACAATTCGTAAAATATAAATCAACTTATATGAGTATACCGCAACCCCGCGGGAAAAGCAAACCGCCCCGGTCCCTTTTCCTGCCGGGAAAAGTAAAAAAACGGAAAACACGCGCTGAAAATAAAAGCCCCCCTCGGGCAAGGGGGCTAATCCTCAGGGATGATAGGTTACAGAGATTCAGGCACCTTGGCCCACACGTCGTCCTTCAGCTGCTGGATGAGGGCAACGATACGGGCGGGGGCGTCCGCGAGGGCTACGTCCTCCTTCACGGACTTATCCCGGGTGGCGAGCTCGATCACGCCGCGGCCCAGGGTCTTGGGGCTGATGATGACCCGCACAGGGCAGCCGAACAGGTCCGCGTCGGAGAACATGAACCCGGCGGACACGGCCCGATCGTCCAAAAGGACCTCGGCCCCGGCGCGGGTAAGCGCGTCGTAGAGCTGGGAAGCCTCCGCCTTCACCTGGGCGTTGTCGGCCCGGAGGGCGCAGATCTCCACCTCCCAGGGGGCGATGGTGATGGGCCAGATGGGGCCGTACTGGTCGTGCTTCTCCTCGCAGACGGAGGCCATGAGGCGGCCCACGCCGATACCGTAGCAGCCCATGATGGGGTTGACCCGGTTGCCGTTCTCATCGTCATAGGTCATGCCCATGGCTTCGGTGTACCGGCGGCCCAGCTGGAAGATGTTGCCCACCTCGATGCCCCGGCGGATCTGGATGCTGTGCTTGTGGGCTGGGGGTGAAGCCGGTGAAGTGGTAGGCCTCCTTGTTGGCCCCGCAGATCAGGTTGGTGGCGCCAACGAGGGAGCGGTCGAAGAGGACCGTGGCCTTGGTGGCAAGGCCCACAGGCCCGATGTTCCCGGCGCACAGGTTAGCGTTCTCGATGTCCACGGCGGGGTGGACGGCCGCCTTCAGATAGTTGGTGAGCTTGGTCTCGTTCACCTCGATGTCGCCCCGGGTGAAGATGAGCACGAAGCTGTCGTCCGCGTTGCGCTGGTAGACCACGGCCTTGCAGGACTTCTCCGGCTTGCTGCCCAGCAGCAGGCACACATCCTCGATGGTCTTGGCTTCGCCAGTGTACACGCTCTCCAGGGGCTTCATTACCGCGTCCGCCTCGTTGCGGACGATGCACTCCGCCGCCTCCATGTTGGCCCGGTAGCCGCACTCGGGGCAGATGACCAGGGTGTCCTCGCCGATGTCGGTGAGGAGCATGAACTCGTGGCTCACCTTGCCGCCCATCATGCCGGAGTCGGACTTGACGGCGATGACCTCGGGGATGCCCGCCCGGGCGTAGATGCGCTCGTAGGCCCGGTAGCACCGGTCGTAGTACTTCTCCAGGTCCTCCTGGGAGGTGTGGAAGGAGTAGGCGTCCTTCATAGTGAACTCGCGGACCCGGATGAGGCCGCCCCTGGCCCGGGGCTCGTCCCGGAATTTGGTCTGGATCTGGTAGATCATGAAGGGGTACTTCTGGTAGGTACCCGCGATGTTGTTGGCCATGTGGACGGCGGCCTCCTCATGGGTCATGCCCAAACACATATCCGCCCCGGAACGATCCTTGAAGCGGAGCATCTCGCTGCCGATGCTGTCCCAACGGCCCGAGGACTGCCAGAGGCTGGCGGGCATGGTCACGGGGAAGAGGACCTCCTGCCCGTCGATCAAATCCATCTCCTCCCGTAGGATCTTCTCGATCTTGCGCTGGATGCGCGTGGCGGGGGGCAGCAGGGAATAGATGCCGTTGCCCACCTGCTTCATATATCCGCCCCGGGTCATGAGGTTCTGACTCTCGATGTCCGCGACCCGGTCCTTGTACCGTTCGCCCAAAAGCTGGCTGACTTTCATGGTGTAACTCTCCTGTTTTTATTTACGTATCGTATAGTATACAATGAGTAAAAACGCTTGCTTGCAAGGGCGTTTTTACGAAGCAGTCAATACGGCTGTACGCGCATAGCGCGGGCGGCGATGCCGCCAAAGGCTTGCCCAGCAAGACTTACAGCCGATATTATACCATACTCTTTTGGAATTTCCAGACCCAAACGGATTTTTGTGTACAGAAATCGAAACATGCGCTATAATGGGGCCATGTGGAAGAAAAAAGCATTGCTGACAACCGTATCGGCGGCGCTGCTGCTGGGCTGCCGGGCGGCGGCCCCGGCCATGGAGGTTACGGCCCCCACGGCTGAGCCTGCCCAGGCGCCTGCCCTCACCGCCACACCTCTGCCGGTGCGGCAGGAGGTCATTATGGCGCGCACGCCCGTGCCCACCTACACGCCTCAACCCTCACCTTCGCCGACCCCGACGCCGTCGCCCACGCCGACCCCCACGCCGACGCCTGTCCCGACGCCTACGTCCACGCCGGAGCCCACGCCTACGCCGGACCCTTACGAGGGCCAGAAGCGGGTGAGCCACAAGAAGGACGACCGGTTTTTCTACGTGACGCTATCGGATTTCGTCAAGGAGCGAATCACGGGCATGAGCTATCCTGCGCCCGGGGAGCCCTGCCGCATCAGCTACGACGATCTGCGCTATGTGCACATCCTCTATTACGACTTTGATGGCGCGGAGCAGGAGGGGGAACTGATGGTCCACCGGAAGGTGGCGAGCGACGTCATCGACATCTTCTATAAGCTGTATTTGAAGCAGTACCAGCTGGCCTCCGTGAAGCTGGTGGACGACTTCGGCCAGCCCGGGGACGACGGCAACTCCATGCGGGCCAACAACACCTCCGCCTTCTGCTACCGGCAGGTGACGGGGACCAAGCACCTGTCCTGGCACAGCTTCGGGGCGGCCATCGACATCAACCCCCTGCAGAACCCCTATATGAACAAGGGACGGGTCTCCCCGGAGGAGGCCCGGGAGTTTCTGGATAGAAAGGACAAGCGGCCCCACATGATCGACCACAGCGACTACTGCTACAAGGTCTTCCATGCCCACGGCTGGAAGTGGGGCGGGGACTGGTCCGGGGACAAGGACTATCAGCACTTCTATAAGGAATTGAAGGGCGTGAAGCGATGACGAGCGAACGGGAACAGGCGGCGATCCGGTATCTGGAGGGGGAGTATCTCTGGCATATCGACATGCTGGAGGCCCTACGGCGGGGCCGGGGCCAGGTGGTCTACTTCGAGGGACGGACCGTGCTCATCCGGCGCAGCGAGATGCCGGACTTTTATCTGTTGACTTCCGACAGCCCTGGGGCGGGGGCGGCGGCCTTCGAGGGGCTGCCTGCGCCCAAGTGGGTGGTGGCCCGAGGGCCGGGCGTGGCGGAGATGATGGGGGCGCGGTTCGGGCTGCGGCTCAGCAACTACTGCAGCAACGTGGCGTATTTGAAGCGGGAGCGCCTTGCCTGGGACTGCCCCGGCCTGGTGATCCGACCCTTCCGGCTGGACGAGGTGCCCGCGTTCCTGGCGCACTACGACATGGAGAACGCGGACGAGGCCCGGGCCCACATCGAGAAGGGGGAGCTGTTCGCGGCGGAGTATGAGGGGAAGCTGGCCGGGTTCATGGGCCTCCACGACGACGGGTCCATGGGGCTGTTGGAGGTGTTCCCGGAGTATCGCATCAACTTTTGCCTGGACCGGGGCTGGACCCCCTACGGCCAGGTCTTCCTGGACAACGAGAAATCCTTCTCCCTGCAGCAGAACCTGGGCATGAGCGTGGACCGCACCAAGACCCTCTGCTGGTGCTTTCCCCCGGAGGGATGATAGGTTTATAATAAAAGCACGGACCTTTTCTTGTAAGAAAAGGTCCAGCCAAAAGAACTTTGAGAAGGGATGAATCGCTGGTCAGCGGCCCCTTCTCTTCTTCTTAAGCTTCTCTTTTTTGCGCCGCTTTTCTTCTCTTCACCGAAGAGAAAAAAGCGGCAAAAAAACCGTTTATTCGCAGAACGCACTGTAGATGGCCCGGACCGCGTTCTCGAAGTCCCGCTGGTCCACGCCCACGATCAGGTTCATCTCCTTGGGGCTCTGGTCGATGATCCGGGAGCTGACGCCTGCTTCATGCAGGGCGGTGAAGAGCCGGGCGGCCACGCCCAGCGTCCGGGCCATGCCGTGGCCCACGGTGGCGATGAGGGCGATGGAGCTGGCGATTTCCACGGTGTCCGGCTTCAGCTCCGTGCGGATCTCATGGTAGAGCTGGTCCATCTTGCCCTGGATGTCCGTGTCGTTCAGGATGACGGTCAGGTTGTCGATACCGGAGGGCATGCTCTCCGCCGTGATGTCGTGCCGGTCCAGGATCTTCAGCAGCGTATAGGCAAACCCCGGCTGCTTGTGCAGGTTGTCCTTGGTGAGGGTGATCATGGTGAACCCCCGCCGCCCGGCGATGCCCGCCACGATCCCGTGCCGATGCTCCTTCATGAGGGTGCCCTCGTTCACGATCCAGGTGCCGCCGGCCTCGGGCCGGTTGGTGTTGCGCACGTGGATGGGGATGCGGGCCTCCCGCACGGGGAAGATGCTCTCCTCGTGGAGCACGGAGGCGCCCATGTAGCTGAGCTCCCGAAGCTCCGTATAGGACACGGCGTGCATGATCCGCGCCTCGGGCACGATCCGGGGATCGGCCATCATGAACCCGTCCACGTCCGTCCAGTTCTCGTACTCGCTGGCATGCACCGCCCGGGCGATGATGGACCCCGTGATGTCGGACCCGCCCCGGGAGAAGGTGCGGATGGACCCGTCTGGCATGACCCCGTAGAAGCCGGGGATCACGGCCAGGGGCATATCCCGCAGCAGGGCGCAGGCGCACTCCGTGGCCATCATGTCCAGCTTCCCGCTCTCGTCAAAGCGGATGAGGTCCGCCGCGTCCACCATGGGCGCCCCCAGGTACGCGCTCATGAGCCTGGCGCACAGGTACTCGCCCCGGCTGGCCACGAAGTCGCGGGTGGCGCGGCCGGTGCCGAGGGCCGCCTCGATCTCGTCCAGGGCCGGGCCGATGTGGACCTGTTCGAGACCCAAATCCCTTTCGATGGACAAAAAACGGTCCCGTATCCTGCCGAAGGGGGCGGAGAAGTCCTCCCGGGCGCTGGCCAGGGCGGCGCAGCGGTAGAGCAGGTCCGTGATCTTCTCGTCCCCCGAGAACCGCTTCCCGGGTGCGCTGACCACCACGAACCGGCGGTCGCTGTCCGCCCGCACGATGGCAGCCACTTTTTGGAATTGGGTCGCGTCGCTCAGGGAGGAGCCGCCGAATTTTGCGGTCTTGATCATGGAAACAGACCTCCTTTCCCCCATAATATGCTTATTATAGCGGCTCCATGGCCGACGCGCAAGTTTTTCGGCCTCATCTGTGAAAAAATATGCGCGCCGCCTGTTCCCAATCCGGTCGATCCATGATATACTGGCCCCATGAAACGCAAAGATACGAAACATTTCCCCTCCGCTCGAGCGGAGGAGCCAGTCGATCTGCTTTCCCCGGAGGAAACCGGGGAAGGCATGGAGGGCGTGCCCTCCTTTGAGGGAGAGTTCAAAAGCCGCCGTCGGGGGCCCGATCTCAGGCTCCCCCTGGGCCTGCTGGTCACGCTCCTGCTCATAGGCGGCGTGGGCTACTTCCTGTGGCAGTACATGCAGGCGGAAACCTCGGCTGGCGGCGCGCCCCTGGTCATCAACGAGGTCTGCACCGCCAACCACCAGTCCCTGGTGTCGGAGACTCTGGGTACGCCGGACTGGCTGGAGCTGTACAACGGCTCCAAGAAGGCCCTGAACCTGAAGGGCTACGGCCTCACCGACAACCCCAAGCAGAGCTACAAGTACACCCTGCCGGACGTGACCATCGAGCCGGGCGGGTATCTGCTGGTCTACTTCGCGGGCGGCAGCGAAGCCGCGGACAACGACCCCCTGTGCACGGGCTTCGGCCTGAGCCGCTACGGGGAGTCCCTGCTGTTGGTGGACGCCAACTACAACCTGCTGGACAGCGTGGAGGTCCCCGCCCTGGAGGCGGACGTGTCCTACGCCCGGGCGGCGGACGGCAGCTGGGGCTACGCCGTGATCCCCACCCCCGGGGCCGCCAACGGGGAGGACATCATACCCGCATGGAAGTGAGCACCCAGCAGCGCATGAGCCGGACCCTCCGCTACCCGGTGGAGGATCCCCGGCAGATACCGGCCCTGAATTTGGCCTACGTGGGCGACACGGTCTACGACCTGTACGTCCGGGCCTATCTCATCCATACCCATCCCGAAACGGTCCACAACCTCCACCTGCTCTCGGCCAGGATGGTCTGCGCCCAGGGCCAGGCCCGGGCGTTCTTCGCCCTGGAGGGGGAGCTGACGGCGGAGGAGCTGGCCATCTACCGCCGGGGCCGCAACGTCCACAGCGGCACCGTGCCGAAGAACGCCAATGTGGCGGACTATAGGGTGGCCACGGGGCTGGAGACCCTGTTGGGGCATCTGTGGGTCCTGGGCCGGGAGGAGCGGATCGACCAGCTCATGGCCATCGCCGTGCAGGTCAACGAAGCTACAGGAAAGGAAGGATAACATCCATGGCATACAAGCGTTTTAATGAGGACGACCGGAGCCGTCAGAAGACCCCCAGCGACCGCCGATCCGGCGGGGAGCGCCGGAAGGACTTTGGCCGCAGCGGCGAGGGCAGCCGCCCCCAGCGCCCCGACCGGCCGGGCAAGGCCTACGCTTACGGGGACGACCGGCCCCGCAAGGAGAAGACCAACAGGCCCGCGGCCCCCGCCGAGCTGCCGCCGGAGGAGAAGGAGCCGGACGAGCTGCCGTTTTTGATCTTCGGCCGCAACGCCGTGAAGGAGGCCCTGAAGGCGGGCCGCAGTATCGACAAAATCTTGGTCCAGACCGAGCCCGACGGGTCCCTCCGGGAGATCGTCGCCCTCGCTAAGGACGCCAAAATCATCGTCCACGAGGTGAACCGCCGGAAGCTGGACGAGGTATGCCTGCCCTTCGGCCACGGCGGCAAGACCGCCAACCACCAGGGGATCGTGGCCTACACCGCGGGCGTGGAATACTGTGAGATCGCCGACATCCTGGCCCTGGCCGCCGAGCGGGGCGAGAAGCCCTTCGTGGTGGTGCTGGACGGGGTGGAGGACCCCCACAACCTGGGGTCGATCATCCGCAGCGCCGACTGCGCCGGGGCCCACGGCGTGATCCTGGGCAAGCATCGGAGCGCGCCCGTCACCGCCGCCGCCGTGAAGGCCAGCGCCGGGGCCAGCGAGCATATGCGCATCGCCCGGGTGGTGAACATCTCTGTCGCCTTGGAGGAGCTCAAGGGCGCGGGCCTGTGGATCGCCGGGGCCGACATGGCGGGGGAGAGCATGTACAAGCAGGACATGACCGGCGCCTTCGCCTTGGTCATCGGCAACGAGGGGGAGGGCTTGTCCCGCCTGGTGAAGGAGCGGTGCGACTATCTGGTGTCCATCCCCATGCAGGGCCATGTGGACTCCCTGAACGCGGGCGTGGCCGCCGGCATCCTGCTCTTTGAGAAGCGGCGGCAAGAAGCGAACCGGTGATGGATATGGAGAAGGCACGCCGAAGCGACGAAGCTCTGTTGACCCTGCTGCGTCAGGGGGACGAGGAGGCGGAGTGGGAGCTGTACGATCGGTACAAGCTCCTGGTCCGGGCCCGGGCCCGCACCTTCTTTTTAGTGGGCGCCGACAACGAGGACTTGGTCCAGGAGGGGATGCTGGGCCTCTATAAGGCTGTGTGCGAGTACGACGGCAGCAAGAACGCCTCCTTCCGCAGCTTTGCGGAGCTGTGCATCACCCGCCAGATTTTGACCGCCATCAAGGGCGCCACCCGCAAGAAGCATCAGCCCCTCAACACCTACGTGTCGTTGGACAAGCCCGTCTACGAGCCCGGGTCCACGGATCGGACCCTCATGGACGTGCTGTCGGGCATGGGCGTCAGTGACCCGGAGGAGATGCTCATCGGCCGGGAGAACATGGAGGCCATGGCCAGGGATATAGAGGAGAAGCTCTCGCCTCTCGAGAAACAGGTCCTGGGCCTGTACCTGAAGGGCCTCTCCTACCAGCAGATCGGCCAGGTCCTGACCAAGCCCTCCAAATCCATCGACAACGCCATCCAGCGGGTGAAGAAGAAGCTGGAGGAGCACATCAGGACCGCATAAGGGAAGCGGCGGGACCGGCGGCAGCTGGTCGCCCATGGGGGAGGAAAAGATGAAAAACATCCGGAAGTACCTGCATCCGATCATCATACTGGTCGTGTTTGAAGCGGTCGCCGTGACCCTGTGGCTGACGAAGAACAATCTGTTCTATCTGTTCAATTTCAGCTATATCGGCCTGTCGATCTCCCTGGGGGTCTTTCTGTTCATCCGAAAATACAAGCACGCCCGGCGCATCGTCCAGCTGCTGGTCGGTCTGTATATGCTGGTCTATCTTGGGTTGATCTGCCGGGAAAACATGCAGATCGAGGGATTTTGGTACTATCTTTTCACCGGCGTGTTTGAGGCGGCCACCATCCATTACGCGGTTGCAAAGATATTCGGGCCGTTGATCTTCGGGCGCGGATGGTGCGGATATGCCTGCTGGACGGCCATGGTGCTGGATTTTCTGCCGTATAAGGTGCCGGCGCAGCCGCGAAAGAGGATCGGGTGGGTCCGGTATATCACGTTTAGTTTGTCCCTGATCTTCGTGGCGGCCCTGTTTCTTGCCAAAGTCGGCCAGATGGAGAGGATCATGTTCTGGGCATTCATCGTGGGCAATCTCGTCTATTACGGGATCGGCATCGCCCTAGCCTTCGCGTTTCAGGACAACCGGGCGTTCTGCAAGTACATCTGCCCGATCACCGTGTTCCTCAAACCCATGAGCTATTTCTCCCTGATCCGCATCCAATGCAACAAGGACAAATGCGTCAATTGCGGGAAATGCAAGCGGGTATGCCCCATGGATGTGGACCCGACCGACAACGCGAGGAACCGAAAGAACGGTACGGAATGCATCCTCTGCATGGAATGCGTCAAGAACTGCCCCAAGAACGCCCTGTGACGGCTTCCCGCTTTCCCTTTCCCTGATGCAGAAAACTATTCCTCTATAGGCTTTTGGGCGCGATTCATCATACGTTGACGAACGCGTGCGCCTTTACGGCAGGTCCGCCATTGCGCAGCGGCTCGACCTTTGGTATACTGTTTTTCATAAAGGGGGCAGTATCATGGAAAAGAAAAACAGCCTGAACATCAGCGCCAAAAGCTTTGTGGCGGCCATCGTCATCATCTTCCTGCTCATGGTGCTGACCTACGCCCTGACCTTCCTGGTGCCCGGGGGCGAGTACGCCCGGACCGTGGACGAGGCGGGCCACACCATCATCGACACCGAGGCCGGGTTTCAGACCGTGGCGGGCGGGCTGCCCTTCTGGAAATGGCTCCTGTCGCCCTTCCTGGTCCTGGGGGCCGAGGGCTCCGGGGCGCTGATCGCGGTCATCGCCTTCCTGCTGGTCATCGGCGGCGTGTTCAACGCCCTCAACGAGTGCGGGCTCATGGGGTATATGCTCCAGAAGTTGGTCCACCGCTTCGGCGGCGTGCGGTATAGGCTCATGGCGGTGCTGATCCTGTTCTTCATGGCCATGGGCTCCCTGGTGGGCTCCTTCGAAGAGGTGGTGCCCCTGGTGCCCATCGTCACCTCCCTGGCCGTGGGCCTTGGGTGGGACGTGCTCACGGGCGTGGCCATGAGCCTGCTGGCCGCGGGCTGCGGGTTCGCCGCGGGCGTAGCCAACCCTTTCACCATCGGCGTCGCCCAGACCCTGGCGGGGCTCCCCATGTTCAGCGGCATCTGGATGCGGCTGCTGTCCTTTGCCTGCATCTACGTGCTGCTGCTCCTGTTCGTCCGCTTCCACGCCAAACGGCTGCCGGAGAAGGCCTTTACGGCCGCCGCGGGGGACCACGTGCCCGATGGGCGCATGGACCGGGGGCTGCTCCTCTTTGCCCTGATCCTGGGCGCGGGCATCGCCGTGGTCATCTCCTCCGGGTTCATTCCGGCCCTCCGGGATTTCACCATGATCATCGTGGCGGTGATGTTCCTGGTGGCGGGGGTCGTCGCGGTGCTGGCGGCGGGCATGGGCGTCAGGGGGCTGTTGAAGTCCTTCCTGTCGGGGCTCGTGGCCATTGCGCCGTCGGTGCTGATGATCCTCATGGCCGCCTCCATCCGCTATACCCTGGTGGAGGGGAAGATCTTGGACAGCCTCCTCCACATGGCCGTGGGCGCGGCGGGCGGCATGTCCAGGGCGGCGCTGGTGCTGTTCATCTATCTCATCTGCCTCATCCTCAACTTCTTCATCCCCTCCGGCTCCGCCAAGGCCTTTTTGCTGATCCCCCTGATCGTGCCTTTGGCTGGTTTATTTGATGTCTCCGCCCAGCTCTGCATCCTGGCCTTCGCCTTTGGGGACGGCTTCAGCAACGTGTTCTACCCCACTAACCCCTGCCTGCTCATCTCCCTGGGCCTGGTGGACTCCGGCTACGGCCAATGGGCCCGGTACTCCGGCAAGTTCCAGCTGATGAACCTGCTGCTCACGGCGGGGCTGCTGCTTTTCGCCCTGGCGGTGGGGTATTGATACTGGTCCACATCTAACCCATACACATTGGGCGGCATCTTCTCCGCCGGTTTTGCTTCGGCGGATCTTGACTGACGGTCTCCAGTCAGCCTTCGATCCGCCTCATTGAACCAACAAAGAATCTGCTCGCCGACTGTGCCTGTTTTAGACGCGGATCAGTATGAGAAAACGAGGTGATCCATCATGGTGGGACGGTACAAGGTCATCACCCTTTGCGGCAGCACCCGGTTCAAGGATGCATTCCTGGAGGCCCAGAAGCGGCTGACCCTGGCGGGCAACATCGTCATCTCCGTGGGCCTCTTCGGCCACGCCGGGGACGACGAGGTATGGACCGAGGGCGTCAAGGAGATGCTGGACGATATGCATAAGCGGAAGATCGACATGGCGGATGAGATCTTCGTCGTCAACGTAGGCGGATATATCGGAGAAAGCACACGTTCGGAGATCGACTACGCCACGGCCAACGGCAAACCGGTCCGGTATCTGGAACCGGAAGGATAGGTAAGGAGAAAAAACATGTTCTCGTTTTTGAAACGGAAGAAAGCACCCTACGAGCAGTCCTCTACCCAGGTCTGGCAGGACCAGTGGCGGAGCCTGGTGCCGCCCGAGTGCCGGAACGTGCCGGTGGAGGTGGACGGGGTCAGCGTCGAAGCCTATGTGCTGGTGAATCACTTCGCCATGATGCTCCAGGATGGGCTCCTGATGGAGGCCAGCTTCTTCGATGTGTGCGAGCACTTCCAGCGGGCGGGCTATCACGTGATCTGGCTCATGCGCTGCACCCAGGATGTGTACAACGGCTATTTGAAGCGAGGCGGGGAGAGGAACGGCAGCACCCGCTGGTTCTGGCGGAAGCCCACCACCAACTTCGGCAGATGGATCTCTGACAATCGGGAGGCGTCCATCCTCATCCAGCACACGGAGCTGCCCGAGGGGGACATCTGCACCTCGGACGCGCCCGTCCTCGCGCGGGTCACCTGGGCCACCAGCGACGACGACACCAAGATGGTGCCCGGTCGCACGGAGTTCCAAACCGTTCCCCTGCCGGCCACCCCGCGCCAGCTCCTTCGCTGGCTCAACGGCGCGTCCCTGAGAAGCATTTCGGAGAGGAACTGATTGAAAGGATTCGTGCCTTTTCTTGGTAAGAAAAGGCATCCCAAAAGAACTTAAAAAAGAGGACTGGCTGATTTGCCAATCCTCCTTTTTCTTCTTGTGCTTCTCTTTTTTGCGCCGCTTTTTTCTTCTTCACAAGAAGAGAAAAAAGCGGCAAAAGAAAACTTAACTGTTCATCTGTGCTTCCACCAATCTGGTGGCCCCATACCGTTCCCGAAGCAAGGGCTTTTCTATCTTGCCGGTGGGGTTGCGGGGGACCTTGGCGAAGATCAGTTTCCGGGGGCGCTTGTAGCGGGGCAGGGCCCGGCAGAAGTCGTTGACCTCGCTTTCGGTCAGAGTCTCGCCCTCCTTGGTCTCGATGATGGCCGCCGCAATCTCGCCCAGCCGCTCGTCGGGCAGGCCGATGACCGCCACGTCCTTGATCTTGTTGTGGGTACGGAGGAAGTCCTCGATCTGCACCGGGTACAGGTTCTCGCCGCCGGAGATGATCACGTCCTTCTTCCGATCCACCAGGTACACGAACCCGTCCGCGTCCATTTTGGCCATGTCGCCGGTGCGGAGCCAGTCGCCCATGAGGGATTCCTTCGTGGCTTCGGTGTTCCGATAGTAGCACTTCATGACGCCGGGGCCCTTGACCAGGAGCTCGCCCACTTCCTCGGGGACCGTGTCCTCGTTCTTGTCGTTGACCACCCGGATCTGCCAGCCGTAACCGGCCTTGCCGATGGCCCCCAGCTTATGCAGGTTCTCCATGCCCAAATGCACGCAGCCCGGGCCGATGGACTCGGAAAGGCCGTAGTTCACGTCGTACTGGTGCTTGGGGAACACCTTCAGCCACCGCCGCACCAGGGAGGGGGGCACGGGCTGAGCGCCGATGTGCATGAGCCGCCACTGGTCGAGCTGGTAGTCGCTGAGCTTCAACGCGCCGGAATCCAGGGCGTCCAGGATGTCCTGGACCCAGGGCACCAGGAGCCAGACGATGGTGCACTTCTCCTCGCTGACGGTCTGGAGCACCCAGTCGGGCCGCACGCCCCTCAACAGCACCGCCCGGCTGCCGGAGAGCAGGCTCCCGAACCAGTGCATCTTGGCGCCGGTGTGGTAGAGGGGCGGGATGCAGAGGAACACGTCCTTGTGGGTCTGCAGGTGGTGATGCTGCTCGCAGATGGCTGCGTGCATCAGCGCCTTGTGGGCGTGCAAAATGGCCTTGGGGAAGCCGGTGGTGCCGGAGGAGAAGTAGATGGCCGCGTCGTCGTCCTCGGTGAGCTCCACGGCGGGGGCACGGCTGGAGCAGAACTCCACCAGCCTGTCGTAGCTGTCGGCGAAGGCGGGCACGTCCTCGCCCACGTAGAGGAGGGTCTTCACCCGGGGGAGCCGGGGCAGGGCGGAGGCCACCCGCTCGGTGAACTCCGGCCCGAACACCAGCACGCTCACTTCAGCGAGGTCCGCGCAGTAGGCGATCTCCTCGTCGGTGTACCGGTAGTTCATGGGCACGGCCAGG
>CACWJZ010000049.1 GCA_902761365.1 uncultured Eubacteriales bacterium
CGCGGTTTGCAAGAAGTGCGGGTACTATGATGGCGAAAAGGTCATCGACATGGATAAGAAGGACAAGAAGGAAGCCTGACATCCGTGATTACAACCGACCAATCGCAACGAAGAAAGCTCTTACCAAAGGGCTTTTTTTGTTGCACACCGTTCCCCGGTTGAAAAGACAGAAAAACTATGCTATTCTAACAATATAATGGATAGGTATGTGCAGGGAAAACCGATCACGCGGGTGGAGGCAAATTCCCCGGCGGCCCGGGAGGGGCTGCGGGCGGGGGATCGGTTGTTGTCCGTCAACGGCGAGATAGTGAAGGACCTCATCGACTACGAGGCCCTTTCTGTCCGCGGCCGCCTGGTGGTGGAGGTGGACCGGGCGGGGGAGAGGCTTCGCTATCTCGTCCGCAAGAAGGTGGGGGAGCCTCTGGGCCTATGCTTCGAGACCACCCTCATGGACCGGATGCAGACCTGCAAAAATCGCTGCCTCTTCTGCTTCGTGGATCAGATGCCCAAGGGCATCCGCAGCTCCCTGAACGTGAAGGACGACGACTGGCGATTGTCCTTCATCATGGGCAACTACGTGACGCTGACCAACGTGTCCGAGAAGGAGTTCGCTCGCATCATCAAGCGCCGGGTGAGCCCCCTGTATGTGAGCGTCCATTCGACCAACCCCGAGCTCCGGGTGAAGCTTATGAGCAACCCCACGGCGGGCCGGATCATGGAGCGCTTGACCGCTTTGAAGGAGGCAGGCATCACCTTCCACACCCAGATCGTCCTCTGCCCGGGGCTCAACGACGGGGCGGAGCTGGACAGGACCCTCAACGACCTTGCCGCCCTCTATCCCTGCTGCGCCTCCATCGCCGCGGTGCCCGTGGGCCTCACCAAGTACCGGGACGGCCTGTACCCCCTCCGAGGCTATACGGCGGAGGAGGCTCGGGCCCTGATCGCTTATGGGGAGGAGAAGCAGGCTCAGTATCGGGCGGCCTGGGACGACACCTTCTTCTATCTTTCCGACGAGTGGTATCTCACCGCGGACCTGCCCCTGCCGCCCACCGAGAGCTACGGGGACTTTCCCCAGATCGAGAACGGCGTGGGGCTGTTGCGGCTCTTCGAGCTGGACTTTCGGGAAGCCCTGGCGGAGAAGTCGCCCCTGCCCGCACCGCGTCACATCACCGTGGCGGGGGGTGTGGCGGCCAATCCCTTCTTCCGGGAGCTGTATAATGAACTGCATATGTATAATGTTTATGCAGATGTCGTCCCGGTGGAGAACCGCTTCTTCGGCGGCAACGTCCACGTGGCGGGGCTGGTGACGGCGGGGGATCTCATGCGCACCTTCCCGGAGAAAGGCGGTGAGCCCATCCTGATCCCCCGGAACATGCTGCGGGAGAAGGACAGCGTGTTCCTGGACGGCGTGACCCTGGCGGAGCTGGAACAGAGGATGGACCGCCGCGTCCTGCCCTTCGGCGGCGGTCGTGAATGCATCGAATTGATATTTGGAGACGAACTATGAGCAAACCTTTGGTAGCCATCGTGGGGCGGCCCAACGTGGGCAAATCCACCCTCTTTAACAAGCTGATCGGGCGGCGGCTCTCCATCGTGGAGGACACCCCCGGCGTCACCCGGGACCGCCATAGCTTCACCCTCATCGACACCGGCGGCATCGAGCCCGCCAGCGAGGACATCATCGCCGTCCAGATGCGGCGGCAGGCGGAGCTGGCTATCGAGACGGCGGACGTGATCATCTTCCTGGTGGACGGCCGGGAGGGCATGACCGCCGCCGACGAGGAGGTGGCCGCCATGCTGCGCCGGAGCAACAAGCCCGTGGTTTTGGCGGTGAACAAGCTGGACGCGCCCAAGTACAACGACGCCATCTACGAGTTTTACGCCCTGGGCCTCGGTGACCCCGTCATCGTCTCCGCCGGTCAGGGGCTGGGCCTCGGCGATATGCTGGACGAGGTCTGCGCCCACTTCCCGCCGGAGGCCCAGGAGGAGGGGGAGCACCCCCTGAACATCGCCGTGGTGGGCAAGCCCAACGTGGGCAAGAGCAGCTTGGTCAACGCCATCCTGGGCGAGGAGCGCTGCATCGTGTCCAACATCCCCGGCACCACCCGGGACGCCGTGGACACCCTCTTCACTGTGGACGGGGAGCCCTTTGTGCTGGTGGATACCGCCGGCATCCGCCGGAAGCGGGCCGTGGAGGACGAGACCATCGAGCGCTACAGCGTCATCCGCTCCCTGGCCGCCGTGCGGAGGGCGGACGTGGTGCTCATCGTGGTGGACGCGGAGCAGGGCCTTTCGGAGCAGGACGTGAAGATCGCGGGCTACGTCCACGAGGAGGGGAAGCCCTCGGTGCTGGTGGTCAACAAGTGGGACTTGATCGAGAAGGACACCAACACCATGAACCAGTTCAAGAAGGATATGCAGGTGGACCTGGCGTTCATGGACTACGTGCCCTTCCTGTTCCTCTCCGCCAAGACCGGTCAGCGGGTGAACAAGCTCCTGGGGGCCGCCAAGGAGAGCTACGCCCAGTCCATCCGCCGCATCACCACCGGCACCCTTAACGACATCGTCAACGAGGCCATCTCCATGACGGAGCCGCCCGCCATGTCCGGCAAGCGCCTCAAGATCTACTACGCCACGGAGGTCAGCGTTCAGCCGCCCACCTTCGTGATCTTCGTCAACGACGAAGCCCTGGTCCACTTCTCCTACAAGCGGTACATGGAGAACTATTTCCGCAAGACCTTCGGCTTCGTCGGGACGCCCATTAAGATCATCTTCCGCACACGGGGAAGGGAGGAATAAGCAATGTTGAATGTGGTACAGATACAGACCGTAGCCATCATATTGATCCTCAGCTATTTCATCGGCAACTTCCAGACGGCGGTGCTGTTTTCCAAGCGTTTCCTGCATGACGATGTGCGGCAGCATGGCAGCGGCAACCCCGGCGCCTCCAACATGACCCGGGTCTTCGGCACCAAGTGGGGCGTGCTCACCTTCCTGGGCGACGCCTTCAAGTGCTTCCTGGGCGTGGCCCTGGGCGCCTATCTGGGCCAATGGTGGGGCATCGCCGTCCAAAACAGCGCCCTGGACCTGCCTTTGGGCGCCTATATCGGCGGCCTCGGCGTGGTGCTGGGCCATTGCTGGCCCCTGCTCTATCGCTTCCGGGGCGGCAAGGGTGTGGCCTGCTTCTTCGCTTTCATGTTCCTGAGCTTCCCTCTGGGCGGCGGCATCACGGCCGTCTTCGCCGTGATCGTCTTCCTCTTCTGCCACATGATGTCCGTGGTGTCCATGACCAGCTCCGTGCTCTTCACCATCCTGTGCCTGGTGAACCACGCCCAGCGGCCCTGGCTCTGGGTCTTTGCCCTTTGCTGCACCGTGGTCATCGTCGTCCGCCACAAGGACAACATCAAGCGCATCATCGCCGGCACCGAGGGCACCATCAATTATTGAGGTAGCTTTCCATGCCCATCACGATCAAACCCATGGAGACGGACGAGGAGATCAAAGGCAAGGCCTTTGTCCACTGGAAATGCTGGCAGGAGACCTATCCCGGCTTGGTGAGCCAGGCATATCTGGACAAATTCACCCTGGAGAAGAGCGAGGAGAGGGCCGTCCAATGGCGGGACAACATCCTCGTCGCCAAGGAAGGGGACCGGGTCATCGGCTTCGTGGGCTACGGCAATCATGGCCCGGAGGAGCCCGACGTGGGGGAGGTGTATGCTCTCTACGTGCTGCCGGAATATCACGGTACCGGCGTGGGACGGCAGCTTATGGACGCGGCCCTGGAGAAGCTGGCGGCCTATCCCAATATCTGTCTCTGGGCCGTGAAGGGCAACGGCCGGGCCGTCCGCTTCTATGAGAAGTACGGCTTTCGCCTGACCGGAGAGGAAGTATATAGACAGTCCATCTCCGCATATGGGATACGGATGCTCAAAGAATAATACGCTATGCCTTTTCACCCTGCTGCCGCATGCGCAGCAGGGCTTTCTTTTCTATCCTTGATATTTGGACTTGGGAGAGTCCCAACCGTTGGCCCACCTCGCTTTGGGTCCGGTCCCGGAAGTAGCGCAGGAACAGGACCTGCCGCTCCCGCTCGGAGAGGACAGCAAACAGCTCCCGCAGCTCCGCCCGGCGCAGGGCATCCTGTTCCGTGTTGGCGTCGGCGCTCCCCAGAAAGGTCTGCAGGTCGGCGCCATCCTCGTCCGTGGGGGCGTCCAGGGACAGGGCGCCGGTCCGGGAGGCCAGGGCCGCCGTAATGTCCTCCGAGGGCACCTGCAGCAGCGAGGATAGCTCCGCCACGGTCAAGTCCCCCTGCTCCCGGCGGATGCGCTCGATCTTCAATGCCAGCGATTTGGTCTCCCGGGAGAACTTCACCATGCCGTCGTCCCGCAAAAACCGCCGTATCTCCCCGGCGATCAGGGGCACGGCGTAGGTGGAGAAGCACAGGCCTCGATCCGGGTCGAACCGCCTCAATGCCTGCAGAAGCCCGATGCTGCCCAGCTGCAGCATGTCCTCCTGGGCAAGACCGCAGTTCTGATACCGGCGGGCGATGGCGGCCACCAGGGGCAGGTTCTCCCGGAGCAGCGCTTCCTCCGCCGCCCGGTCGCCTTGCTGCACCCGCCGGATGCCGTCAAGGAACTCCTCAGTCCCCACGGGCCCTGCCGATCTCCTTCTCCATGGTCACGGCGGTGCCTTCGCCGGGGGCCGATTCGATCTCCACGGAATCCATGAACGCCTCCATGACCGCGAAGCCCATGCCGGACCGCTCCAGCTCCGGCTTGCTGGTGTAGAAGGGGCGGCGGGCGAGCTCGATGTCCTCGATGCCGCAGCCCGTGTCCTTCACGACGATGCGCAGCTTAGGGCCCCTCGTCTCGCACCGGAGGGTGATCATGGCCGAGCGGTCGTTGCCGTAGGCGTGGATGATGGCGTTGGTCACCGCCTCAGACACGGCGGTCCTTAGGTCCGACAGCTCGTCGATGGTGGGGTTCAGCAGCGCTGCAAAGGCAGCCGTGGCCGCCCGGGCAAAGCCCTCATTCACGGAGAGGGAGGGAAAGGTCAGCTCCATCCAGTTATCCATACGCGCCTCCTTACACTCTGTCCACGATGGCGTAGACGCCCGACATGCGGAAGATCCGTCACGGTGAGATGCCCGCCCCGCATGCTCAATATGCGGTAGCGGCCCAGGATCACCCCGAGCCCCGCGCTGTCCATAAAGCTGACGCCGGAGAGGTCCAGCGTCAGGTCCCGGACCGTGATGTCCTTCAGCAGGGTGTCCAGCATGTTCCGCGTCTGTTCGGCGCTGTGGTGGTCCAGCTCCCCCGATAGCTTCACGTGGAGCCGGGGGCCGCGCTTGCTCGCGTTTATTTCCATTGGCGATCTCCTTTTCCTTGGCTGTCTATCAGTAATACAGCGCTGCCACTGCCGCGTCCTGCCTCGAAAAAGGACGAGCTTTCGGGCATCGGGTCTACCTTTCGGGCATAGGCTGGACCATGGGAAAAAAGCTGCTGTTTCGGGCCGTATGTGCCGCGCTCATCCTCCTGTTCCTCCTGTACGCCGCGCCCCGGGTGGGGGCGGGCACGGGGGAGAGCTTCTATGTCCAGAACCGCCGGCTCCCGGAGCCGGAGTACGCGGGCACCGTCACCCTCTACCATGTGGTCACCTGCAGGACCGGCCAGGGCAGCGTGACCGCCTTTCTGCAGGAGCGGGCGGAAGCGTTCAGCAAGCGCCACTTCGGCGTGCGGATCACGGTGGAGGGCATGGGGGAGAAGGACTTCTTGGAGCGATTGTCCCATGGCCGCCGGGCGGACATGTACTCCTTCTTCTCCGGTGCTCTCAGCGAGGAGCTGCTGCAGGCGGCGGCCTTCGATCCCGGAGCGGACCTTCGGGAGGGCCTGCACGTGGGGGCGTGCGCCGCTCCCTGGTGTTTCTCCGGCTATGTGCAGACCACCGTGGGGGAGAACGAGCCCATCGCCGCCCTGGCCAACGGAGCGGCGGGCACGGTCCTGGATCTGAGGGCCTGGGGGGACATCCAGCGCGACGGCGGCATAGGCGAGGACGCCAGCCCGGCCGGGTCCTTCACGGACCAGGTCTGCTATTTGGGCATCGATAGAGACACGGATCAGCAGAAGGCCAAATGGTGCCTGGCGTTCTATGGGTATCTGCTGGCGGAGCCCACCCAGCGGATGCTGAACGCCCTGGGCGCCTTCTCCGTCCGCACGGACGTGCCCTGCCCCTACGGCAACGCCCTGCTGCTCAGCCTGGACCGGGCCTATAAGCGGGTGACGGCTCCGGACCCCTTCCTGTACCATGCCCACAGAGCGAAACTCTTAGAGGAGGCGCGGGCGGCCATTGCCGGGGACGAGACGGCAAAAAACAGCTTTTTTCAGCGGCTTGCCATTGTAATCGGGGGCTGAGTTTGCTATACTGATACCATGGTATACTGTAGAGAGAATATAGCCCGGGCCCTGTTGGACCTGGGCGCCCGAGAGAACGTCCCCCTGGCCGACCTGGTCAGCTTCCGGGTGGGCGGCCCCGCTGCCTTTGTGCTGCAGCCGAAGGGGGAGGAAGAGCTGTGCCGCGCCCTGGCCCTCTGCCGGGAGGAGCACGTCCCCGTGCTCCTGCTGGGCAACGGCACCAACGTCCTGCCCTCGGACGAGGGTTTCCGTGGCCTTGTCATCCAGCTTAGCGGCAACGATCGATCGCCCGTCTTCGAGGGGGAGAAGGTCGTTGCAGGCGCGGGCTGCTCCCTGACGGCCCTTGCTAAGGAGAGCGTGCAGCGGGGGCTCATGGGTCTCGAGCGGCTGTGCGGCATCCCCGGCACCGTGGGCGGGGCCGTGGCCATGAACGCCGGGGCCTACGGCGGCGAGATCAAGACCGCCCTTCGCCGGGTCCGGGTCTACCGGGACGGAGCCTTCCTGTGGGAGGACGCCCGTCTCGAGGAGATGGGCTATCGCAAGAGCCCCTACACCTGGCCCGGGACCATCGTCTCCGCAGTGGAGCTGCAGCTCTTGCCCGACGACGGCACGGCGGCCGCCACCATGGCCGACTGCATGAAGAAGCGCCGGGAGAAGCAGCCCCTGTCCCTGCCCTCCGCGGGCAGCACCTTCAAGCGGCCGGGGGGCCACTTCGCCGGGGCGCTCATCGAGGGCTGCGGCCTCAAGGGCTGCACCATCGGCGGGGCCCAGGTCTCCGAACTCCACGCCGGGTTCATCGTGAACCGGGGCGGAGCCACGGCGGGGGACATCGAAGCGCTCATGCGCCATGTACAGGATGTGGTATTCAATGAAACGGGCGTCCATTTGGAACCCGAGGTGAAACGACTGGAGGACCTCACATGTATCTTTTGATCGTCACGGGCATGAGCGGTGCGGGCAAAAGCACCGCCCTCAACGCGCTGGAGGAGTTGGGCTACTACTGCGTGGACAACCTGCCGTCCCCCATGCTGCCGGCCTTCGTGGAGATGTGCAACAATGCTAAGCCCCCCATCGAGCGGGCGGCGGTGGCTGTGGACAGCCGGGAAAGTCTGCTGTCCGCCGGTCCCGAGGACGCGGTGGACGTGATCAAAAACTTGCCCTGCCGGTATGAGATCGTCTTTTTGGACGCTCGGGACGAGGTGCTCAGGGAGCGCTACAACGCGGCCCGGCGGCGGCACCCCCTGGGTGAGAACGGAGGCGTGGTCTCCGGCGTGCGCCTCGAGCGGGCGTTTTTGGGGAACATGTTGGCCCACGCGGACTACGTGCTGGACACCTCCGACGTGGCGGCCCGCAACTTCCCCAAGATGATGAAGAAGATCCTGCCCGAGATCGGCAACCCCCACATCAGCGTGGTCGTCTGCAGCTTTGGCTACAAACGGGGCGTGCCCGTGGACGCGGACATCGTGCTGGATATGCGCTTTGCGGAGAACCCCTACTATGTGCCGGAACTCAAACAGCTCTCCGGCCTCGATCAGCCGGTCATCGACTTTTTGAAGGACAAGCCCCTGATGGAGACGGTGCTGAACGGGGCGGTGAGGCTGGTGAAGGACACCATGCCCTACTTTGAGCAACAGGGAAAGAACCTACTGCGCCTGTGCTTTGGCTGCACCGGCGGCCGCCATCGGTCCGTCTACGCGGCGGAGACCGTGGCCCAGCGCCTCCGGGCGGACGGCATCCCCGTGCGGGTCTTTCACAGGGACCTGGTGGTGGAGGCGGCGGACATCGAAAGCCGGATGATGCACTGAATGAGCTTTGCTTCGGATATAAAGGATGAGGTGGTCCGCATCCGGGTGAAGGACGCGGGCGTGAAGCTGGCGGAGCTGTCCGGCCTCACCTTCGCCTGCGGGAACCTGAAGCTGGGCCGCCGCAAGGCGGTGAGCTACCGCACCGAGAATCGGGAGGTGGGCCGGCACATCGCGTCCCTGGGCGCGGCCCTGTATGAGCTGGACGTGGAGATGGAGGAGCGGGTGCGGGAGCATCGCAAGGCCCCCCTCTACGTGGTGAATATGAGCGGCCCGCGAGCCGCCGAGATGCTTTCTGATACGGGCGTCATGGTCACGGACGACGAGGGCATCCACCTGCTGTCCCGGCTGCCGGAGGCCCTGGTCCGGGAGGACGAGGCCCGGCGGGCTTTCGTGCGGGGGTGCTTCCTGGGCGCGGGCAGCTGCTCCGATCCCCAGGGGGCCTACAGCGTGGAGCTCCTCTGCCGCGCGGAGAGCTTCGCCGTAGGGCTGGCGGACCTGTTGAACGAATACGGCCTCTCGGCAAACTATTCCCTGCGGCGGAATCGGTATGTGGTCTACCTCAAGGAGGGGGACAGCGTCACGGGCTTTTTGGCCCTCATCGGCTCCAACACCGCCGCCTTGGACCTGGAGAACGTGCGGGCGGAGAAGGAGACGAGGAACTACGTGAACCGGACCACCAACTGCGAGTATGCCAATCTCGATAAGCTGGTGGCGGCCTCCGTGAAGCAGCAGCAGGCGGTGAACACCATATTGCGCCACGGTCATTTCCAGCGGCTCCCCAAGGCGTTGAAGGAGGCGGCGGAGCTTCGGCTCAACTATCCGGACGCCAGCTTGCAGGAGCTTGCCGACATGGCGGACATCAAGAAATCGGGCATGAACCACCGGCTCACCCGGCTGGTGGAGTATGCCCAGGATTTGGAGAACGGCTTGCTATGAACGAAGCGTACAGCGCCTTTGCCGCGGGCTACGACCGCATGATGGGGGACGTGGACTACGACGGCTGGGCCAGCTATATAGACGAATTTTTGCGGGAAACGGGGGCCAAATCTGTCCTCGAGTGCGCCTGCGGCACCGGGAGTTTGACGGTACGCCTGGGACGCATGGGGTATGCCATGACCGGCTCGGACCTCTCCGAGGACATGCTCATGGTGGCCCGGCAGAAGGCCCTGGACGCGGGTTTGCGGTTTATGCCCTTCGTCCGGCAGGACATGCGGCGCATCGCCCTCCACAAGCCTGTGGACGCGGTGATCTCGGCCTGCGACGGGGTGAACTATCTTCTGGACGGGGCGGAGGACTTCTTCCGGGCGGCCCATGGAGCCCTCAGGCCCGGCGGGCTGCTGCTATTCGACGTGTCCTCGGCCTACAAGCTGTCCACCGTCCTTGCCAACAATATCTTCGCCGCCACCGGCGAGGACTGGGCCTACATCTGGGAGAACACCTACCATCCGCGGCTCAGCCGGACGGACATGCTGCTCACCGGGTTTTTGAAACAGGGCCCGGGCTATACTCGCTTCGAGGAGCATCACAGCCAGCGGGCGTACACCGAGGCAGAGTTGAGAGCGTCTCTCGAAAGCTGCGGCTTTGGGGACATTCGGGTATATGAGGCCTTCACCCGCCAGGGGCCGACCCCCACGGCGGAGCGGCTTCAATTCACGGCACGAAAGGAATGAACATGAATGATACGATCCTGCAAGGACTTTTGAAACACAGCACCATCCGCTTTGCCGCCATCACCGGCCGGGAGCTGGTGGCGGAGGCTCAGCGCATCCATGGCCTCAGCCGCACGGCCACCGCTGCATTGGGGCGGGAGCTCCTCATGGTGGCCATGATGGCCAGCCAGCTCAAGAACGATACCGACTCCGTGTCCGCCATCCTCTCCGGGGGCGGCCCCGGGGGGAACCTGGTGTGCGTGGGTCGCAAGGGCCCCTTCGTGAAGGGCTGCGCCGGGGACCCGGGCTGTGAGCTGCCCCCCAAGGACAACGGCAAGCTGGATGTGGGCGGCTACGTGGGCAGGAATGGAAAGCTCACCGTGGTCCGGGACCTGTCGTTGAAGGAGCCCTACGTGGGCATGTGCCACCTCGTTTCCGGCGAGGTGGCGGAGGATTTTGCCGAGTACTTCACTGCCTCCGAGCAGCAGCCCAGCCTGGTGTATCTGGGCGTCCGGCTGGAGCCCCTGTCGGGCCAGGTCTTGGGCGCCGGCGGCCTGCTCATCCAGCCCCTGCCCGACTGCCCCGCCGAGCACGTGGACTACGTCATGGCCAAGGCAGAGGCCATCCCTCACCTCACCCGGCGGCTGTCCGAAGGGGAGAGCCTGCGGGACATCGTGCTGTCCCTGTTCCCGGAGGGGGACGTATCCTTCACGGACGAGCTTCAGCCGGCCTACCGCTGCGACTGCAGCCGGGAGCGCATGGAGCGGGCGCTGCTGAGCCTGGGCCGGGACGAGCTCAGCGAGATCATTGAGGAGGACGGCCAGGCGGAGCTCAGCTGTCACTTCTGCAACAGCAGATACACCTTTACCAAAGCGGAGCTGGAGAGCCTTCTGCGGGAAGGGGGGAAGGCGTGAAGCCGGACGCCAACAACATCCTGTCCTTCGACCAGGGGGCGGGCTTCTATTTGCGCACCGGCCGCCGTCAGGCGGAAGCCGGGAACCTGATCCGCGCCCTGTCCCACCTGCGCACGGCCCACGAAAAGGACCCAGACAACGCCGAGATCGCCATCGCCCTGGCGGAGATTTTGAACCGCATGCAGCGGTTCGAGGAGAGCATCGCCGTCCTCATGACCCTGGGACGGCTGGAGGCTCTGCCCCCGGACGGGCTCTTTGGCATGGCCAGCAACTTCATCGCCATGGAGGAGTTCGGTCCCGCCCGCATGTGCCTCGAATATTACCTGCGCACGGACCCCGACGGCGCCTACGCCGCCGACGCGGCGGACTACATCGATCTCATGGACGACACCCCGGAGATGAACTGGCAGCTGGGCCTGGACGAGGGGGAGGATCTGGATTTGATCGCCCATATCCACTACGCCAAGACCCTCCACGTGTCCGGCCGGGATAGGGAGGCGCTGCGGCACCTCATGGATTTGGAGGAGCGATACCCCAAATCCCTGTGGCTCCAGATGGAGATCGCCCTGTCGGAATACTGCGTGGAGGAGTACGAGCTCTGCGAGCAGCGGCTCTTCAATATCCTCAAGGAGGATCGGTACTACGTGCGTGCTAAGTGCCTCCTGGCGCTGCTGCGGCGGAACGAGGGGAAGAAGCGGGAGGCTCGGGAGCTGCTGCGCACCGTTCCCATCCCCGAGGACGGGACCACGGAGGAGCTGGGGAACCTGAACGTCATGCTCCTGGAGGTGGAGGACTACGCCCGGGCGGAGGAATGCGGCGAATGCCTCTACAAGATCCTGCCCTACGATCCGCTGACCCTCCACGAGCTGGGGTACACCAAATATATGCTGGGCAAGGCCAAGGAGGCGGCGGACCTGTACCGCCGGATCGTGGAGATGGACCCCCACGACACCGTGGGCGCCTGGTATCTTGCCGCGGCTCAGGCGGAGCCGGACCACAAGAAGGGCGGCAAGGGCTGGACCATCCAGTACGACGTGCCCTACCGGGTGGCCGTGGAGCGGCTTCGGCGGATGGGCGACGCCTTCAGCAAGGGGCCCGAATCCCTGAAGAAGCGCTGGCGGGAGGACGGGGCCTTTCGGGACCTGGTGGCCTGGGCCCTCGGTTCGCCCCTGGCCCCCGACAAGCACGGGATCATCACCATCCTGGCCGTGGCGGGGGACGGGGAGGCGGAGCGCCTCCTGCGCTCGTTCCTGCTGCGGACGGACCAGAACGACGAGGACAAGCAGATCGCCTTCGGGGCCCTGCACACCTATGACGGGGCGGAGCCCAACGCCATGTTCTATAACGGCCTTTGGCAGTTTGGAGAGGTCATCCACGCCACCTTGCCCGCTGACCTGCCCCGAGCGTATCTCAAGGTGTTCCAGCGGCTCGCCCGCTGCGCAGAGGAGATCGCCTGCCCGGAGCGGACGGCGGAGCTGGCCCAGCGGGCCTTCTACTTCTTCGTCCTGGCCCAGAAGGGGACCTATCGCCGCATCTCGCCCACCCAGGAGGACGCCTTCACCGCCGCCTTCGTGTGCATGGCGATCCATTTCCAGGAGCAGAAGATCACGGAGGAGGCCCTGTGCGAGGCCTACGACATCACCGTCCGGCGGCTCAACAACGCTCTGAAGATCATCTTTACCACCCTGGAGGAGGGGAGCCGGGAATGAAGTTTATCGCCACCACCAAGCTGGGTCTGGAGTCGGTCACCGCCTTTCAGCTCAAAAAGATGGACCTGCAGGACGTGCAGAACGCGGACGCCAACGTGAGCTTCACCGGCTCCTATGAGGACATGGCCCGGGCGCTCCTGTACCTGAGAACCACGGAGCGGCTGCTGCTGGAGGTGGGCGCCTTTGAAGCCACCACCTTCGAGGCCCTCTTTGAGGGCGTCAAAGCCCTGGACTGGAAGCCCTATCTTACGCCCCACAGCCGCATCCACGTGAACGGGAAGAGCGCCAAGAGCACCCTGTTCTCCGTATCCGACTGCCAGAGCATCGCCAAAAAGGCTATCGTGGAGAGCCTGAAGGCCGCCTATCATACGGATCGCATCCCCGAGGACGGGGCGGAGGTCATCGTGGAGGTGGGGCTCCTGCGGGACAAGGTCACCGTGGCTCTCGACTGTTGCGGGGCGGGCCTGTCCCGGCGGGGATATCGGACCTACAACGTGGCCGCGCCCCTCAGCGAGACCCTGGGGGCGGGGCTGATCCTCCTCAGCCGCTACTGGCCGGACACGCCCTTTATCGACCCCATGTGCGGCAGCGGCACCATGCCTATCGAGGCGGCCATGATCGGCAACAACAGGGCGCCATCCCTGAACCGGCGCTTTGCCGCGGAGGACTGGCCCTTCCTGGACGCGCGCATCTTCTCCCGCGCCCGGGAGCGGGCGAGGGACGAGGAGCGGCACGACAAGCTCCCCATCTTCGGCTATGACATGGACGAGCGGTCCGTGGCTGTGGCCCGCCGTCACGCCGAGAAGGCGGGGGTGGAGGTCCACTGGGAGGTCCGCCCGGTCCAGAAGCTGAAGACGGACTACGACAGGGGGCTCCTGCTCTGCAACCCGCCCTACGGGGAGCGGATGCTCACGGGCAAGGAGGCCGCCGACCTCTACCGGGACATGCGCCGCGTCTTCGATACCCTCCCCGGCTGGAACATCGGCATCATCTCCGGCATGGACAACTTTGAGAAGGTGTATGGAAAAAGGGCTGATAAGCGGAGGAAGCTGAGCAACGGGGGATTGCCGTGCACATTTTATCAGTATTTTCCGGAGAAAATGAGGGAGAAGTGAAGGAACCCAAAAGCCTCCCCTGTTCCACGAAGTGGAATGGGGGAGGTGTCACTTTAGTGACGGAAGGGGTGCTGATTGATTCGAGTTGCCAAAAGCCCCCCTTGCGTAAAGGGGGGACGCGGCGAAGCCGCAGGGGGGATCGCATAAAAAGGATGCAGAGAGAGGGATTCTTCTCGCCTGCGGGCTCGGGCAGGGCAGGGGCAAAGGCCGCACTGTGGCCTTTGCTAAGACCCGCCCATCGAATCCACTCTCTCTGCGCCAAAACAAAAATGACACCCCAAATTGGGGTGTCATTTTTGTGGCGCAGAGAGAGGGATTCGAACCCTCGATACTATTCCTAGTATACACGATTTCCAGTCGTGCGCCTTAGACCAGCTCAGCCATCTCTGCACAGGGTCGCAAGAGTTTTTTTCAAGCGTTTTCTTCTTTCCGCTTCGCCAGCTCCATGAGCTCCGGGTAGCGGGAGATGATATAGCTGTAGCTCTTGCGGTTGTGGGGCACCATGCACTGGGAGCAGTCCTTCACGCCGTTCTCCGTGTAGCGGAAATTGCCCTTGCATTTTTCGCCCAGGGCGTACAGAGGGCAGTAGCAGAACAGGCAGTTGAAGTCCTCCGGATGGTCCGTCTTGTGGCAGGGGAAGAACTCGCACTCCTTGTGCTGGAAGAAGGAGTAGTGGCACTCCTCGGGCTTCTTGTAAAAGGCTTCGCTGTGGGCCATAGGTTCGTCCTCCTTGTATGCTTTCATCTTATCCGCTTACGCCGGCGCCGTCAAGGTCAATCCTCGGGGCTCTTGAACCCTTCGCCAAAGACCTCGTCGTTGGGGGAGATCATGATGAGGGCCTTGGGGTCGATGGAGTAGACCAGTTTTTTCACCCGGTATCCCTCGGAGTTGGAGCAGGCGCACAGGAGCATGGTGTGCTCCTGACCGGAGTAGGCGCCGATGACCTTCATCATGGTCACGCCCCGGTGCATCTGGCTGCCGATGGCGTCCGCCACCTCCTGGCCCTTGTCGGTGATGACGGTGATCCGCTTGCCGGAGCTGGTGCCGTAGAGGATTTTGTCGATCATGACGGTGCTGGCCCCGGTCATGACGATGCCCTGCAGGACCGCGTCCACCCGGCCGAACACGAACCCGCCGGCCAGGATGATGCAGCCGTCGATGATCAGCGTGATGGAGCCCACGGACAGGTGGGGGAACTTCTTGCGGATGGCCATGATGATGAAGTCGGACCCGCCGGTGCAGTAGCCCCGGGCGTAGATGAGGGCCAGGCCAACGCCGGAGAGCAGGCCGGCGAACAGGGCGGCCAGCAGGGGATCGCCGTTGTAGGCGGGGGCATGGGGGAAGATCACGTCCAGCACGAAGGCGATGATGGCCATGGAGACGATGGACTTGACGAGATACTTCTTGCCCAGGTAGGCATAGCACAGCAGGATGACCGGGATGTTGATGAGCACGGTCAGGGTGCCGATGGGCAGAAACGGCAAAAAGTGGTTGACCAGGATGGCGAGACCCGTGATCCCGCCCGGCGCGAAGTCGGCGTTCACGGCGAACACGTACACGCCCGCGCCGTAGAGCAGTGCCCCCAGCACGTCTGCCAGGATGTCCTTGCCCCATTCCTGTATGCAAATCGATTTCTTCAGCTTTCCCACTGTTTCTTACCCCTCTCGACCAAATGACAGAGCGTATAATACCATGGCTGTATTCATTTGGCAAGAGGCATTTGATGGCTTTTATCCCCGTAGGGGAGGGGCTTGCCCCCTCCCGCCCAAGTTTCGCACAAAAACGGGACGGGCGAGCCCGTCCCCTACAGGTGCTGTGGCGAAACATTCATGTCCTCCCGTCCGGCCTTCGCTCAAGCGCGGGCCGATCATGATCGGCCCCTACGGTACCGCATCGCATCTTTCGCGTCCTGCCGTAGGGGAGGGGCTTGCCCCCTCCCGCCCAAGTTTCGCACAAAAACGGGACGGGCGAGCCCGTCCCCTACGATACGGTAAGACATTTTCGTGTCCTTCCGTAGGGGCGATTCACGAATCGCCCGTCGGGTTGCGGAATCAACAAAAGCCAGGCGTCAATACCCCAAAAACCGGTCCAGAACGCTGCCGTCCACACCGTTGATGGTGAGGATGGACATGCTGTGGAAGAACCCCCGGGACACGGCCATATCCCCGGGGCTCATCTGCCAGTCTTGGATCATATAGCCCGTAAAGTCCCACACGGGGAGCAGGTAGTAGTCGTTGCTGTCCGGGATCTGCACCCGCATATAGGAGAACTGGATGCCCGTGATCCGGTAGGTGATGGGGTGGCCCTGGTCGCAATAGACGCTCATGAACACCTGGCGCTTGAATATCTCCATGATCCGCTCGAAGGAGAGCAGCGGCACATTCTCATTCTCCACGGAAAGCACCGTGAAGGGGCTGTTCCATTGGAGGCTGATCACCTCCCCCTCGTACAGGGTGCCGAAGATCTCCTCCTGCTCCAGGTTCCGGGCGAAGGGGATCCCCGCCGCCTGCCGACCCGTATCGGAACCGTACATGGTGGTGTAGGGGTAGACCGGGATTCCCTCGTAGACGGGCAGCAGGGTGAAGTGCTTGTAGCCGCTGTCGAAGCCCGTCTCCACCTGGTTGCGGACCCGGGTGTCCTCGTCCGCGTCGTTTATGTATTGGGGGATCACCTGGGCACACCCCAAAGCGTTCGCAAAGGCCGCGGCGTTCTGCATCCACTGTTCCTCCTCCTGATTCCGGGGTCCTCGAGGGCAGTCCATCCAGCCGTAGAGGGAGGGGTGGCTGCCCGCACTGCAAGCAAAGTGGGTGTTGCCGGCAACCATGCCGAAGCTTCGCTCCCCGTTGCTGATGCTGATGCCGCCCTCGATGGCGTCGGAAAAGCTGCCGGTCCAGGGCTGGCTGGGCCGATCATACTTGGTGTCGGCGTTCCGGAACCCCTCGGCGTTGGCGTCAAAGTTCTGCTGCAGGTTCTCCCGCAACTGGTCGTAGTCCGCCGCCGGGCCGTAGGGCTTTTGGTCCAGGGCTTCGATCCACTTCTGATAGTATTCCATCATCAGCTGGTTATACGCCCGCTCGCTGTGGCCGGGGCGGAGATAGGGCCCGTCCCCCAACAGGACCTTGGCGATCCGCTCCGCCGCCTTTTCCGGCTCGTAGCCCACCCGGCCCCGGAGCACGGGCACCTTGCTGACGTTGGGCATCTCCACCACGGCGTCCATTTGAATATACAGCTGCGCCCCTACCGCCGGGCCGTCGAAGCTGTCCTGCACCCGTTCCGGCGCGCCTATGGCGGTCCGCAGGGTGTTCTGTTCCGGCAGGGCGGTGGTTTCCGCACGCTGAGCCGCCGGGATCTCCGACTTCGTTTGCCCCTCCGCGCCTATGGTGATCTCATAGGCCGGGGCCGCGGTGGCGTTGATCTGCTGCTCCAGGGTCCCTTCGTTCTTGTGGATCACCACTTCCTCCGTGGGCGTGGGCAGGCAGCCGGTGAATAACATGGCAAACAGAAGCATAACAATACAAGTCTTTCGCATATATGCACTCCTTTCATAGGCTCTTTGGATTATTTACTATCTTGTCATCCCGACCGAGCGGAGCGAGTGGAGGGACCTCTGAACGGTGCAGACCCAAACGAGTGTCTTTTCCCCTGTATGCGCTTTTGCGCTCAGAGATCCTTCGACTTCGCTGCGCTTGGCTCAGGATGACAAAGGCAGAGGGGCCAGGGGACGGAAAGAATAGTTTCAATATCCTTTCATCACGTCGATGATGCTGCCGTCGATGGCGTTGATGACGGCGATGGGGGCAAGGTCGTCATAGAGGTGCACCTCCTCCGGGTGGCTGGCGCATCGGTATTCCCCGGTGATGAACCACACCGGCACCAGGAGCCCGCTTTCCATGTCTCCCTGCTCCCGGATGCGGAAGAGCCCCAGCTGCACGTTGGATACCGTCAGGCTGCCGTGTATGTCCTCCTCGTAGCTGAATATCCGGTTCACCTGTCGGGCGAAGATGTCCATGACCTCTTCATAGGGCAGCAGGGTGGTGGTGTCAGAGACGACCTCCGTTTCCTGCAGCGGCCCCTCCCAGGCCATGCCGAGAATGGTCCCGTCCCCGTCCACGGCGGCGATCACGTGCTCGTAGCACCAGGAGGGGGTATAGCCGCCGTCCTCAGGTATATCCATGGCGTCCATGCCGCAGTAGGGCATAGAGGCTCCATGGAATACGGGCGTCAGTCGGACCAAATACGCCTGCTTGCCGATCTTGCCCGCCGCCACGGCTGCGTCGTCGGCGTCGTGGCTCCAAAGAATGTCCGCCACGGCAAAGTCCCCGAGTCCAACGAAAGGCGCCATGGCCGCCTCCGCCGCCTGTCGGGCGGTGATGGCCGCGCCTGCGTGAGCTTTGCCGTAGTCCTCCGGCGCGATGCGCTCCACGTTGGGCTTGTCCAGCCGTTTGTCGAAGGAGAAGACGCTGTAGGTGTCGTTCCCGTCCTCCTTTTCGCGGCTGTAATCCACAGGCCGTCCCTCGAACAGGGTGCCGTAGGAGGGCATCTTCATGGGCGTGGGGTACTCCACGCCCACCACCATGCCGGGGCTTTCTCCGTTCCGTATGGTGAACAGGGCCCCGTCCCAGGGCTCGAA
>CACWJZ010000050.1 GCA_902761365.1 uncultured Eubacteriales bacterium
GATCTCCTTGGTGCCGGTGATGCCGTAGCGGGTCAAATCCAGCTTCTTCATTTCACAAACCTCTTTCCTTTTCATAATAGTTCTGGAGCAACTTGCAAATGGCCAAATGACCATTCCAATTCATTTTATATATACCATTTTCCCGCCCTGATGTCAACCGAGTGCAGGCCGTTTTTGGCGATCCCCCCTTTCATTCCCCCCGTTACGCACGGGGGGCTTTTTCGTTGCGCGCCGCAGGAGCCCCCGTGCCGCAGGAGCCCCCGTGCCGCAGGAGCCCCCGTGCCGCAGGAGCCCCCGTGCCGCAGGAGCCCCCCGTGCCGCAGCAGCCCCCCTCGCGTAGAGGGGGGACGGCCCGGCGGGGCCAGGGGGGATCGTTCAAAAACGGCTCCCCCGCAAAAACTTGTCATCCCGAGCTTGTCGAGGGACCTCTGAACGGTTCCGGATGTGGCGAGCCGCTTAGCCCAGCCACAAGCTTTTTCGTTCCGAGATCCTTCCGCTCGGTCGCTCATGCCTCTATTTGGACATGTTTCTCCCGTTTTCGCTCCCTCGGTCAGGATGACAAAAGGGGGAAAACGCCCGTTGGCCGGTTTTATGTATATTGCCTGCATATATAAATCTGTATTTTCCTATAATCCTGAAATTAAATTTATAATTATGTATTGACAAAGCATAAACATGCGTGTATACTACGGGGCAACATAAAAAAACGGAGGACAAAAACATGAAAAAAGCGATCATCATCCTGTTGGCGGCGGCGCTGCTCGTCTGCTTCGTGGGCTGCAAGAAGGAGGCCAAGAAGACGACCCTGACCGTGGCCATGTCGCCGGACTTCGCGCCCATGGAGTTCGTGGACACCAGCAAGACCGGCCAGGACCAGTTCGTGGGCTTCGACATCACCCTGGCCAACTACATCGCCCAGGAGCTGGGCCTCACGTTAGAGATCAAGCCCATGAGCTTCGACGCCTGCCAGACGGCGGTGCAGCTGGGGTCCGTGGACATGTCCATCTCCGGCTTCTCCTGGACGGCGGAGCGGGAGGAGAACTTCCTGCTCAGCGACTACTACATCGCCGGCGACAACGAGACCCAGCAGTCCGTCATCACCGTGAAGGCCAAGGAGGGCACCGTCACGGAGCCCGCGGGCTTTGCGGGCTGGAAGGTGGGCGCCCAGGCCGCGTCCCTGCAGGAAAAGCTGGTCCAGGAGGCGCTGATCCCCGCCGGGGCGGAGATGGTGGTGTATAAGAGCATCGACGACGCGGTCCTCGCCTTGCAGACCGGGAAGATCGACGCCCTGGCCGTGGCCCACGGCAACGGGGAGGCCATCATCAGCAACAACCCGGACATCGCCTTCACGGGCTACGACTTCGAGGTGGACCCCAAGTATGAGAACAACGTGAGGCCCTGGCCGCGGGCGTTTACGACGGCTGGTACAACGATGCCAAGGCCCTGGCCGGCATCTCCACGGCGTCGGAGGTGAGCTACAACGACGACGGAAGCGCGCCTTCTAATTAAGGAATGATTGGAAGCCTGTGGCCCTTTTCTTGAAAGAAAAGGGCCGCAAAAGAACTTTGATGGGGATATAGGGCTCCGTGGCAAGGCTGGCTCTGTCAATGCGTGTTTTACGGTGGACAGGCGCGAAGGCTTCCATGCCCCGCCGTAGGGGAGGGGCTCGCCCCTCCCGCGGGATGCGAAACCCGGTGTGCCCCTGCCGCCGTAGGGGCGGATCACGATCCGCCCGCAGGTCCCAATAAATAAGCTGTAGGGCCGCAAAAGAACTTTGATGGGGATATAGAGTTTTCGTGCTGATTCCCTTCTCCCATAAGAGTTTCTCTTTTTCCGCCGCTTTTTCTTCTTTGTATAAAGAGAAAAAGCGGCAAATAAGGATAATAAAAATGACATTCACCACCGTCTTTCAAAACATCATCAAACTCCTGGCGAAATACTGGGACGTGTTCCTCGTCAAGGGCGTCAGCGTGACCTTGGCCCTGTCCGCCATCACGGTGGTCTTCGGCGCGGTGCTGGGCGCGCTGCTGGCCCTGATGCGCCGGTCGCACCTGGGCGTCATCCGCTTCCTGGTCACGGCTTTCGTGGAGTTCATCCGGGGCACGCCCATGCTGCTGCAGCTGTACGTGGGCTACTTCATCGTCCCGCTCCTGTTCCCCGCCCTGGAGATCGGCACCTTCGCCAGCATCTCCGTGGCCCTGGTCATCAACAGCGGCGCCTACGTGTCCGAGATCATCCGCTCCGGCATCCAGGCCGTGGACATCGGCCAGACCGAGGCCGCCCGGAGCCTGGGCCTCACGAAGGGCATGACCATGCGCAAGGTGGTCCTGCCCCAGGCTGTGAAGAACATCCTGCCGGCCCTGGGCAACGAGTTCGTGACCATCATCAAGGAGACAAGCCTGGCCTCCACCTTCTTCGTGGGGGATTTGATGACCTCGTACCTGATCGTGAAGGGCGCCACCTACCTGGCCTTCGAGAGCCTCATCATCGTGGGCGCCATCTATTTCGTCCTCACCTTCTCCCTGAGCAAGCTGGTGGGCGCCTTTGAAAGGAGGCTGAAGCAAAGTGACTGACACCGTTTTGATCGAGACCAGAAACCTCACCAAGAGCTTCGGCGGCCTTCAGGTGCTCAAGGGCGTGGACATCCAGGTCCACCAGGGGGAGGCCATCGCCGTCATCGGCCCCTCCGGCGGCGGCAAGAGCACCTTCCTCCGGTGTCTGAACCTGCTGGAAACGCCCGACAGCGGCGACGTGATCTTCGAGGGCCAGAAGATCAACCAGAAGGGCACGGACGTGGACAAGTACCGGCAGAAGATGGGCATGGTGTTCCAGCACTTCAACGTGTTCCCCCACATGACCGTGCAGCAGAACATCACCCTGGCCCCGGTGCTCCTGAAGAAGCAGACCAAGGCGGAGGCCGACGCGAAGGCCCTGTACCTGCTGGAGCGGATCGGACTCCTGGACAAGAAGGACGAGTACCCCCGCAAGCTCTCCGGCGGGCAGAAGCAGCGGCTGGCCATCGTGCGGGCCCTCGCCATGGAGCCGGACGTGATGCTCTTCGACGAGCCCACCTCGGCTCTGGACCCGGAGATGGTGGGCGAGGTGCTCTCTGTCATCCGCGCCCTGGTGGAGGCGGGCATGACCACGGTCATCGTCACCCACGAGATGGGCTTTGCCCGGGAGGTCTCCGACCGGATCCTCTTCATGGCCGACGGCGTCATCGTGGAGCAGGCCGCCCCGGCGGACCTCCTGGACCACCCCCAGCAGCCGCGGACGCAGGAGTTTTTGAGCAAGGTGCTGTAGACTGGTTTTTGCGACTTTTTCTCTTTATACAAAAAGAAAAAGTCGCCCAAAAAGAGAAACTCATATGGGGAAAGATACATGCTGAGCATGGCAGGGTCCGCTGCCATGCTTTTACTTTTGTCAGGCTTTGGCAAAGCCCTTTTGCTTGAAATGGCGTCCATTCCCTTACCCCGAACAGGTTTCTCTTTTTTGGCACTTTTTGCTCTTTGCCCAAAGAGAAAAAAGTGCAAAGAAAAGCAACAAAAAAGTATATTCTTCCCCCTGCGTTGACGTGGCGCGGGGGGATTGTTACTATTAAGGTAGTCCGATGCTGTCCGCCAGCCACAGGGCGCAATGCCCGCCATGGTGACCGGGGTATCTCTAAAATCGAATTGGAGGCACAAAACAGTATGGAATATCCCCTGAACGTACCCGCCCCCCGCTCCTTCGCCTATGTGAAGCGGAACATCCCCCAGGTGACCGTGGAACAGCGGGAGCGAGCGCTCAAAAGCACTCACTACAACGAGTTCGCCTTCCCCGCGGGCATGCTCACCGTGGACATGCTCTCCGACTCCGGCACCACCGCCATGACCGACCTGCAGTGGAGCGCCCTCATGCTGGGCGACGAGAGCTACGGCCGGATGTGCTCCTGGACGCCATGCGGGACGTGTTCGAGCGGGGCGACGCGCAAAAGCGCACCTTGGACCTGGTCCGCACGGGCTGCGAGAACATCGAAAAGCTCATGGACGAGCTGTATCTGGTGGAGTACGAGGGCGGCCTCTTCAACGGCGGCGCGGCCCAGATGGAGCGGCCCAACACCTTCCTGGTGCCCCAGGGCCGGTGCGCGGAGAGCTTGCTGTTCTCCATCGTGTCCAAGATTTTGAACGACCGGCACCCGGGCAAGAGCTTCACCATCCCCAGCAACGGCCACTTCGACACCACCGAGGGGAACATCAAGCAGATGGGCTCCATCCCCCGGAACCTGTACGACAAGGACCTCTTATGGGAGGTGCCCGAGGGCGGCAAATATGAAAAGAATCCCTTCAAGGGGAACATGGACCTGGTCAAGCTCCAGCAGATGATCGACGAGCTGGGGCCTGAGAACATCCCCATGGTCTACACCACCATCACCAACAACACCGTCTGCGGCCAGCCCGTGTCCATGGCCAACATCCGCGCCGTGGCCGAGATCGCCCACAGGTACGAGATCCCCTACATGCTGGACGCGGCCCGCTGGGCGGAGAACTGCTACTTCATCAAGGTGAACGAGCCGGGCTACGAGGATAAGTCCATCTTCGAGATCGCCAAAGAGCTCTTCTCCTACTGCGACGGGTTCACCTCGTCCCTGAAGAAGGACGGCCACGCCAACATGGGCGGCGTCTGCGCCTTTAGGGACAAGGGCTACTTCTGGAAGAAGTTCTCCGACTTCAACCCCGACGGCACCGTGAAGACCGATGTGGGGATCCTGCTGAAGGTGAAGCAGATCTCCTCCTACGGCAACGACTCCTACGGCGGCATGTCCGGCCGGGATATCATGGCGCTGGCCGCGGGCCTCTACGAGTGCGGCCGGTTCCAGTACCTCGATGAGCGGGTGAAGCAGTGCGAGTACCTGGCCCAGGGGTTCTACCAGGCGGGGCTGCCCGTGGTGCTGCCCGCCGGCGGCCACGGCGTGTACCTGAACATGGACAAGTTCTTCGACGGCAAGCGGGGCCATGACAGCTTCGCGGGCGAGGGCTTCTCCCTGGAGCTCATTCGCCGCTACGGCATCCGGGTCTCCGAGCTGGGCGACTACTCCATGGAGTACGACCTGAAGACCCCCGAGCAGCAGGCGGAGGTGTGCAACGTGGTCCGCTTCGCCGTGAACCGGAGCCAGCTCAGTAAGGAGCATCTCGATTACGTCATCGCCGCGGTCACCGCCCTCTACCAGGATCGGGACTCCATCCCCAACATGCGGATCACCATGGGCCACAATCTGCCCATGCGCCACTTCCACGCTTTCCTGGAGCCGTACCCAGCGGAGTGAGAGGATTTCTTTTGCGGCTTTTTTCTCTTTGGGTGCGGAGCCGAGCGCTGCCTGCGGCAGATACAGCGAGGCGCAGCACGGGCAAAACAACGAGAAACCAAACAGAGTGCAGGTTTCGACTATGTTTTGCCCTTGGAGAAGAGAAAAAGCGGCGCAAAAAAGAGAAGCACAAAAAAAGGGCATAGGATGGGCGTCGATCAACCTTCCCTTCTTAAAGTTCTTTGGGCCTGCACCTTTTCTTTTCGAAGAAAGGGTGCGAAGCTGAGCGCTGCCTGTGGCAGAAAAAGCGAAGCGGAGAGCACGGACAAAACAATGAGAAATCAAACGTAGTGCGGATTTCGATTATGTTTTGTCCTTGGTCGCGTGTTTTATTTACTTTCCCTTGGGACCTATGGTATAATGATTCGTTACTACACCATGGAGGTGCGAACCATGAAAAACTATGATGTCATCATCGTGGGCGGCGGGCCGGGGGGCATCTACTCCGCCTATGAATTGAAAAAGCTGGCGCCCGGGATGCGGGTGGCCGTGTTCGAGCAGGGGCACCCCCTGGAGCAGCGGCGCTGCCCCATCGACGGGGTGAAGATCAAGAGCTGCGTCAAGTGCAAGACCTGCTCCATCATGTCCGGCTTCGGCGGTGCGGGCGCCTTCTCCGACGGGAAATACAACATCACCAACGACTTCGGCGGCACCCTCTACGAGCACATCGGCAAGCGGGCGGCCCTGGAGCTTATGAAGTACGTGGACGACGTGAACATGGCCTTCGGCGGCGAGGGCACCAAGCTCTACTCCACCGCCGGGACCCGGTTCAAGAAGCTGTGCATCGAGAACAAGCTGAATTTGCTGGACGCCTCCGTCCGGCACCTGGGCACAGACATCAACTACGTGGTCCTCAAAAACCTCTTCGCGCACCTGCGGGACACGGTGGACTTCTTCTTCGACACGCCGGTCCTGGACGTGACTGCGGAGGAGAGCGGCTATGCCGTCTGCACCGAGAAGGGCGACTACACCTGCGACAGGCTCATCATTTCCGTGGGCCGCAGCGGCAGCAAGTGGATGGAGACCATCTGCAAGCGATTGGACATCCCCACCCGCAGCAACCGGGTGGACCTGGGCGTCCGGGTGGAGCTGCCCGCGGTGGTGTTCTCGCACCTCACCGACGAGCTCTACGAGAGCAAGATCGTGTACCGGACGGAGAAGTTTGAGGACAACGTGCGCACCTTCTGCATGAACCCCAACGGCATCGTGGTCACGGAGAACACCAACGGCATCGTCACCGTCAACGGCCACAGCTACGAGCGGGAGGACATGCACACGGAGAACACCAACTTCGCGCTCCTGGTGTCCAAGCACTTCACCGAGCCCTTCAACGACAGCAACCTCTACGGCGAGAGCATCGCCCGGCTCAGCAACATGCTGGCGGGGGGCGTCATGGTCCAGCGGTTCGGGGACCTGGTCCGGGGCCGGCGGAGCACGGTGAAGCGGATCGAGAAGGGGCTGGTCACGCCTACGTTGGCCGCCACGCCCGGGGACCTGTCCCTGGTGCTCCCCAAGCGCATCCTGGACGGGATCATCGAGATGATCTACGCCCTGGACAAGATCGCGCCGGGCACCGCCAACGACGATACGCTCCTCTACGGCGTGGAGGTGAAGTTCTACAACATGGAGGTGTCCCTGGACGAGAACCTGATGACCCGCTATCCGGGCCTGTACATCATCGGCGACGGCAGCGGCATCACCCACAGCCTGTCCCACGCCTCCGCCTCGGGCGTCTTCGTGGCCAGAAGGATCGCAGAGGGGGAATAAAGGTTTGATCTTTGCCGCTTTTTCTCTTTCGAAAAAGAGAAAAAGCGGCAGAAAAAGAAAAGCCTATATGGGATAAGGGGAAACGTTGCGCAAGCTATATTTCCCGAATAAAGTTCTTTTGGGCAGCTTTTCTCTCAAGAAAAGCTGCATGCTTCCAATAAAACCTATGAAAACCACCGCCGTCAAACTGAAAACCTTCCTCTCCCGCCGGGACGTGGACATGACCAGGGGCAACGTGTATGGGCTCCTGATCCGGTTCGCCGTGCCGCTGCTGTTGGGGAACCTGTTCCAGCAGCTCTACAACACCGTGGACACCTGGGTGGTGGGCAACTACGTGGGCAAGGAAGCCTTCAGCGCCGTGGGCACGGTGAACCCCATTTTGAACATGCTCATCGGCTTCTTCATGGGCCTGTCCACGGGCGCGGGCGTGGTCATCTCCCAGTACTACGGCGCCAAACAGGAGGACAAGGTCCAGGAAACGGTCCACACCGCCCTGATGATGACGCTGCTGCTGGGCGTGGTGTTCACGGCCGTGGGCGTATGGATGACCCCCTATATGCTCACCTTCATGCAGACGCCCCCCGAGGTGTTCCCCGAGGCGCGGCGGTATCTCACCATCTACTTTTCCGGCATCTTCGGCCTCATGCTCTACAACATGGGCGCAGGCATCCTCCGGGCCGTGGGCGACTCCCAGCGCCCCTTCTACTTCCTGGTGTTGTCCACCACGCTCAACATCGCCCTGGACCTTCTCTTCGTGCTTGTCTTCCGCATGGGCGTGGCGGGCGTGGCCTACGCCACCATCCTGGCCCAGGCTATCTCGGCGGTGCTGGTGCTCATGCTGCTCATGCGGTCTACGAACTGCTGTCGGGTGTCCCTGAAGAAGCTCAAGCTTCACATCCCCGTCCTCAAGAAGATCGTCCGGGTGGGCATCCCCGCCGCGGTGCAGATGGCCATCACCGCCTTCTCCAACGTGTTCGTCCAGTCCTACATCAACCATTTCGGCGCCGACTGCATGGGCGGCTGGACGGCCTACGCCAAGATCGACGCCTTCCTGTTCCTGCCCATGCAGAGCGTGGCCATGGGCGCCACCACCTTCGTGGGCCAGAACCTGGGCGTGAACGACGTGGACCGGGCCCGGCAGGGGGTGGGGGCGGCCTTGCGCATCGCCATGCTCATCACCCTGTGCCTCATGGTGCCGGTCATCGCCTTCGCGCCGCACCTGGTCCGCTTCTTCAACGACACGCCCGAGGTGATCCGCTTCGGCACCCTGTTCCTGCGGCGCATCACGCCCTTCTACGTGCTCTGCTGCGTGAACCAGGTCCTGGCCGGGTCCCTGCGCGGGGCCGGCGACAGCCGCACGCCCATGTTCATCATGCTCTTCAGCTTCGTCATCTTCCGGCAGATCTACCTCTTCGTTATGACCCAGTTCATCTCCAACACCATCCTCCCCGTGGCCATGGGCTACCCGGCGGGCTGGCTGGTGTGCAGCACCATCACCTACCTCTACTTCCGCTTTGCCCACTGGGAGAAGCATCGGATCGTGGAGGAATAGTTTTCAGGAGGGAATGCACATGAAGAAACCTCTGATCCTGGTGACCACCAGCGCCATGCCGGTGGAGGACATGACCGCGGTCCGGCTGAACCACGAGTACGTGAACGCCGTGGTCGCGGCCGGCGGCGTGCCGGTGCCCGTGGTCTCGCCCTTCGGCCTGGACGAGCTGGTGGCCCTTGCGGACGGGCTCCTGCTCTCCGGCGGCGTGGACGTGGACCCGGCCTGCTTCGGGGAGCCGGTGCTGAACGACACCGTCCACATGGACAAGGACCGGGACCGGCTGGAGCTGGCCCTCATCGAGAAGTATTGGAAGACCGGCAAGCCCGTCCTGGCCATCTGCCGAGGGCTGCAGGTGCTGAACGTGGCCTTCGGCGGCAAGCTGGTCCAGGACATCCCCACCTGGTGCGGCGCCGTCCACACCGGCGGGGTGCAGCATCCCGTGGCCGTGACCCCGGGGAGCCTGCTGCAGCGGGTCACGGGAAAGACGGAGCTCACGGTCAACAGCTACCACCACCAGTGCATCGCGGCTGACCAGCTGGTCAGCGCCTTCACGCCCACCGCCACCTGGACCGGCGCCGGCGTCACCATGGTCGAGGCCTTCGAGCAGCCCGGCTACCCGCTCCTGGCCGTCCAGTGGCACCCGGAGCGGGCCTACCGCGACCCCGCCGCCCTCACCCGCATGGACGGCTTGTTCCGGTGGTTGGTGGAGGAATCATTGAAGTGATGGTTTTGCCGCTTTTTCTCTTTTTCTAAAGAGAAAAAGGGGCGGAAAAAGAGAAATCTGAGCATATAAACGGGAAGCACAGCTAAGCCATGCTTCCCAGGTAAAGTTTTTCCGGCAGCCGGGTCTCCGTCAGGGGGCCGGGCTGATTGTTTAGAAAAGGGTACGCGGGTTGGCTTTTACTCGTCCCGGGGGCTCGCCGTTGCCAGGGCGGCGTTGCGGTAGGCGGGATCGTCGGTGACCTCCCGGATAAGCTGCAGCTGAGGCGGCAGGAGGACGGGCGTGTGCTCGTCGGAAAGCTCGATCTCGCAGAGGGCCATGTGGGACCAGAAGGGGAACAGGTCGATCTCCAGATGCTGCCCCTGGTACGTGAGCCGGTAGCGGGTCTTGCGCAGGGTCCGCTTGGCGGGGTCCGCGTCCGCGAGCCGCCGCATGTACTCCTTCTGGGTGAGATGGCGCTCCACCTCCACCCGCTGGGTGCCGTCCAGGGGCTTGTTCACGGTCTCGTAGTAGAAATAGGTGCCGTCGGCCCCCTGCTGCCGGACGCGCACCTCCTCGTCGGGACCGGAGAGAAGGTAGGTCTGGGTGATCTCCACCCGGCGGCAGCCCTCCAGGCTTTCCAGCCACGCCACGTCCGGGTAGCGGATGAGGAACGTGCGCTCCACCTCCAGGGGCACGGGCTCGCCCAGGAAGGACAATATCTCGTGGAGCAGCCGTTCCAGCTTCTCCTCGAAGGCGGTGGAGTTGTCGATGATCCGAAGATGGGCGTGGCCGCTCCAGGCGGCGGCGATCCGGGCGTCCAGGGCCACGGCCTGCTCCACGGTCTCGTAGCGGGCGGCGTTGTTGGCGAAGGTGTAGGCCTCTTCGGCGCCCTTGGCGGCGGTGACCAGGTGGAACACGGCGTCGTACCGGTCCCTGAGCGCTGCTTCGCTGGTGTGCAGCTCGGCGCACAGCCGCGAGAACTCCGCCTCGGTCATGTATGCCTTGTTGTCCATGGCGCCCCGGTCGCAGACGATGAGCACCTTGTCCGCGGGCATGGTCCGGGCGCCCCGCTCGAACAGCCGCTCCTTGGTGAGCTGCAGCTCCATCTGGCAGCGCAGCCCTTGTTGGGCAGGTTGTTGGCGATCCAGCTCATGGCGGTGGTCTTGCCGGCGCAGGGGCCGCCGGTGATGACGATCTTCTGTACGATCATGGACTCTTTCTCCTCTCTTTGGCGCACACCCATAGCATACACCATTTCGCCGGGCTTTTCAATTCGCTTTGGGGCGAATGTGGGCAGATTTGGCCCGAAAGGGGGGGCTGCCCCCGCCCGCGGGCCCGTCCTGGCCATCTGCCGGGGGCTGCAGGTACTGAACGTCGCCTTCGGCGGCAAGCTCGTCCAGGACATCCCCACCTGGTGCGGCGCTGGCGTCACCATGGCCGAGGCCCTCGAGCAGCCCGGCTACCCGCTGTCGACCGTCCAATGGCACCCGGAGCGGGCCTATCGCGCCCCCGCCGCCCTCACCCGCATGGACGCCCTGTTCCGGTGGCTGATAGAGGGATCATTGAAATGATGGCTTTGCTGCCTTTTTCCTTGGGTGCAAAGCTGAGCGCTGCCTGTGGCAGATACAGCGAAGTGTAGCACGGGCAAAACAATGAGAAACCAAACAAAGAGCAGGTTTCGACTATGTTTTGCCCCTGGGTAAAAACGGCAAAAAAAGAGAAGCGTAAGAATATAAACGGGAAGCACAGCTAAGCCATGCTTCCCGGATTCTTTTTTCAGGGGAGGGACAGCCCTCCCCTCTATCGTGTTTGCGTTTGCCAAAAGTTTTACGGCAGCTCCACCCACAGAGCGGGACGGACGCCGATGTAATCCCGCGTCACGCGCTCACCCAGCAGGTAGATATTCCCGCTCTTATAGACCAGGGACGCGTGGCTCGCGTCCTCGCCCGGGTTCCGGAGCCACCACCAGCCGTCCGGATTGCGAGAGAAGCCCCGGGCTTTAGCGTACTCGGTGGGCTGCGCCTTGCGGCTGGGATCGGTCCTGAAGTAGGCGTTCATCTCATCCGCGCTCAACAAGAAGACCCTGTCCACGGTCTCCACACCGGGATCGACGCCATAGTAGTCATTGCCGGAATCCGGCAGCTCCACCTGGGGGATCAGCTTCTGCTCCGCCTCGGTGAAGGCGGTCTGCATGAAGTCCCCGTTGAGCCAGGTCCGCATATTGCTGACGCGCCACCGGGTCGGTCCATAGGTGTCGTGGAAGGCGCGGGCGTCGATGATCTTTTCGCTGAACAGCAGCACTCGCTTCCCGGTCTTCTTCAGCACCTTCCACTGAAGGGGCTCCGGCCCGTTCTTGAGATCGTTGTCCTGCTCGTATACGCCGAAGGTGACCGTGTTGCCGACAGCCACCATGTCCGCGACGGTAACGTCAGCGCCCTTGTACTTGGGGTACTTGCGGCTGCCGCTCGTCTGAGGCGCGGCGCTGGCCGCGGTCATGACGCCGGCCTGCATGACCCGGACCTGATCTTCACTCAGGATGCTCTTGCTGCCCTTCTTGACAAACACATACACATCCAGGGCCTGGTCCGCGGTGGTCACGGTGTACACCGTGTTGAGATCGGTATCATAGCTGTTGATCTGGAACACGTTCAGATACTGGCTGAGGGCGCTGACATCGTCCGCCGGGATGCCGAAGTCGCAGATCCGGCCCGATACGCCCGTGCACACGTCCTTGCCCCGCACGGTCTGCAGCGCCACGGCGGCGGGGATGAAGGTGGTCCCATTCTTCAGCATGGCGGCCCAGCTGTCGGGGGTTCCCACATCGTTGAAATAGAAGCCAACGTTGGTCTTCGTGAAGAGATACATGGGCGTCCATTCTGCGTCCAGATAGACCATGGAGAAGGGACCGAATTCCGCCTCGATGTCCTGGAAGGTCTTCCCGATCATCTTGCCCTCAGCAGACCCCTGGAACGTGTCCTGCACCCGTTGGGATTCCACGCAGCCGAAAGCGCTGACACACAGCAGGATCGCCACAATGATCAATATTGCCTTTTTCATACCTTCTTCTCCCTTTCTTGTTTATATCGTCCACCCGATCACGGCAGCTCGATCCACAAGGCGGGACGGACGCCGATGTACGTACGGCTCACGCTGTCGCCTGCCCGGTACACGTTGCCGTCTTTATAGATCAGGGCCGCGTGGTCCAGATCCTGGCCCGCGTTCCGAAGCCACCACCAGCCGTCCGCGTTTTTGGAAAAGCCCTGAGCATCCGCGTACTTGGTGGACACGGCGGCGCGGTCAGCGGCGCTGGAAAAGCAGGAGAACGCTTCATCGATGTCCAGCAGGAAGACCCGATCCTTGGTCTCCGAGCCAGCGCCGATGCCGTAGTCCTCATTGCCCGAATCCACCAGCTCCACCTCCTGGATCAGCCTTTGCTCTGCCGCAGTGAAGGCCTTCCCCATGAACTCCCCGTTGAGCCAGGTCCTCAGATCGCAGGCGCGCCAGCGCAGCTTCTTGTAGGTTTCGTGGAAGGGCCGCGCGGTGATGATCTTCTCGGTGATCAGCATCACCCGGTGGCCGGACTTCTTCAGCACCCGCCACTCAAGGGGCTCCGACCCGTTGGTGAAATCGTTGTCCTGTTCAAACTCACCCATGGTGAGCACGTCGCCCACAGCCACCATATCCACCGTGGTGACGGACATGCCGTTGAGCTCAGGCAACTCCCGATCCCGTTCGGATAGAGCTTGCCGGGGGTTTCCGCTGCCCATGGCGCTCATGAACAGCAGCAATGCCAAGAGTATCCATGCCATCCGTTTCATATTGGCCTTTCCTCCCGCTGAATTTTTATAACGTTCCGATCACTTATAGATCAACGTGATCCCCTGGGTTTTGAACCACTCCGTGGAATCCATGCCGAAGGCGGTATTCGCATCCTCGTCCATGCTCTCCTTGAGATCCTTGCTGATGGTCAGCTTGGTGAGGTTGGAATGCTGCGCCAGCCCCAGGAAGCTCACGATCGGATCGACCAGCTTTTTCATCTTCCGGGCCTCCAGCTCCTTGAGGCCAGGGAAATCCTCGAACAGGAAGTCCAGGCTGGTCACGCCGGTGCCGTTGATCTGCAGCTTGCGCAGGCCGGTAATGCGGTACAGATCGGACAGGTCCTCCTCCGTGATGCGGGAGTCGTTGTTCACGTTCAGGGTGTACAACCGCTTCAGGTTCTTAAGGGGCGACAAGCTGGAGATGTCCAGAGAATAGATATACAGGGTGTCCAGGGTGGTGACCCGGCCCACCGTACGCAAATCACTGTTGCCCAGATCCGGATTGTCGGCAATGTTCAGGAAGGTGAGGGGCAGATCCTCGATGGCGGACAGGTCGAAGAGTCGGTTGTGGCATACATTCAGCCGGGTGAGCTTGGTGAGCCCCTCCACGAAGGAGATGTCCTGCAGGTTGCAGCTCATGATCTCCAGCTTCTTGAGCTCCGTCAAGCGACCGATCTGATTCTCTCCCTCCAGATCACAGTAATCGAAGACCAGACTCTTCAGCTCCGGGCAGTACCTGACCAGGTCCTTGAACTCCTTGGCCGTGATCTTCTTGCGGGCGCCGCTCTCGCCGCGGACCTCCACCTCCGTGGCGCCCACCGGAATGGCGGTGCCGCCGAACGTGAACTCGGTCACCTGAGCCTCCGGCGCAGGCTCCCCTGCGGGCGCCAGGCCTGTCGTCATGACCCGGATCTGATGATCCGACGTGACGGTGGTCTCCCCATGAGCGCAGTATACGAACACCTCATAGGCTCCGTCCCCGGTGGTCAGGGTATAGACCGTATTCGCCTTGGTCTCCACGGACGCGGGCTGAAGGGACTGCATATATTTGGCCATGGTGGTGACATCGCTGTCCGCGATGCCGAAATCCCGGATGCGGCCGGACACGCCGATGCACAGATCCGTGGGCTGGATGTCCCTGAGGGCGATGGCGCCGGGGATGTACCCCGTGCCGCCGGTCAGCTGGGCGGCCCAGTTGGCCTGAGCTTCCGGCGCATCGAAGTGGAAGGCCACGTTGGAGTTGTTGAAGACATAGGCCGCCGGCTTCTCCTCCTCGAAGAACACTATCGAGAACGGACCGAAAGCCGCCTCCACCTCCCGAAACGTTTTGCCGATCATGGCGCCCTCGGGGGATGCCACAAAGGCGTCCTGAGCGTTCTGCGCCTCTGCGCAGGACACCAGGCTGCCGCATAGCAGCAGCGCCAACAATATGACAGCGATCCTCTTCATTTGTTCAGACCTCCTTATATTCCCAATATATACAGATTTTATACCTGTTGCCCATCCATGTCAAGCAATGCGCACGATGAGTTAGTGAAAAAGAGCCAAAGTAAGCCGATTATGAACGAATTGTCGGAGGCATCGGCCTCGCAACGAGTGTACGATAGTCCCAGACGAAGGGAACATCCCGGAAAGCGAGGCAAAGAAATGGCGAAGCGAAAGACCTTTCATGCGCAAGCGGACCTGTTCGAGGCGCACATCAGCCCCCGGGCGAAGCTGATCTTGGCGTACCTGTCCCGGGTCAGCGACCGGCAGGGCGTCTCCTTTCCCTCCGTCCCCACCATCGCTGAGAAGTGCGGCTGTTGCCCCAACTCCGCCCGCAAGGCCCTCCGGGAGCTGGAGGCGGCGGGCTTTTTGTCGATCTCTGCCAACACCCTGCCCACTCGGCGGGGGAGGCAGCGCCGCACGTCCAACACCTACACCCTTCTTTTTTTCCCTTCACAAAATGAAGGGCTCCCCCTCCACCCGGTGCAGGGGGGTCCTTCAACCGATGAAGGGCTTTCCCATAATAGCAAATTTATCCTGGACGTTCCCAACGGTCACAGTCAGTCAATAGACGAGAATGACCCCGACGGCGGACCCGGCGAAAAAGGATTACGCGCCATCCTTTCCCGGCTGCACCTGGACCTGTTCGAGGATGCGTCCTTCGCTAAGTGCATCCGCCATGCCCTTCGGCGCATGTATCATGCAGAGAGTATCCGGGTGAACGGCCGGATCGTCCCCCGAGAGGACGTGCGCAGTGCCTTGGAGCTCTTGACGGTGGACCACATCGACTTCGTGGAGCGCCAGCTCCGGGAGGCCACGGCCCAGGTCACCCGGGGCGAAGGATACCTGATCTCCTGCCTGTACAACGCGCCGTTAGACTGCATGGCCAGGAGCCGATGCAGATAAAACGCCCGGACACTGCTCCCGATCGGCGTAGCCCGTGAGGCCCCGGACCGACGCCTCGCCGGAGCGGACGAGGGCCTCCCGCCCATCGGGATAGCGGACCCGCAGGCCCAGGGCTTCGTCCACGTCCAGGGCGTGGGCGGGGGTGGAAGCGCCGTTCTGCACCAGGAGCACGTCCCGGCGGAGGGTCAAACAGTGCTGCCGGTAGGCGGCCAGGTAGGGCGCGGCGTCGCCGGTGAGCAGGGCGGCATAGAGCTCGTCCAGGGCCTCGATCATGGCGGCGGCCAGGGCAGCGAGGTCGAACGCGCGGCCCAACTCCGTTTTCAGGGACCCGGCCAAAGAGCGGAGCTCCTCGGGGAAGTCCGCCATATCATAGTTCACGTTGAGGCCCACGCCCACCACCACGTATTGGAGGCGGCCCCCCGCCCCGAAGGCGCTTTCGGTCAGGATGCCGCATATCTTTTTGCCGTTCAGCAGCAGGTCGTTGACCCACTTGATCCCCGGCTCGGCGCCGGTGACGCGCCGGACCGCCCCCCCCATGGCCTCAGCGGTGAAGCCGGTCAGGGGCAGCAGAGCTTCCGGGGGCAAGTCGGGGCGCAGCAGGACGGAGAGATAGACCCCCTTGTTGGCCGCGGAGGTGAAGCTCCGGCCCAGGCGGCCCTTGCCCCGGGTCTGTTCCCCGGCCACCAGGACGGTGCCGTCCGCCGCGCCCGCCTCGGCCATGGCCTTCAGCAGGTCGTTGGTGGAGGAGCAGGATGGAAGATAGGTGAGCTGTGTCCCCACCCGGGCCACGGGGCCCAGATGGGCAAGAATCTGTTGCTGCATGGGGGGCCTTTCTGGTCGAAAAACGATGTCTGTGCAGGGCGGGCGATCCGTGAATCGCCCCTGCGGTGCAGAAGCAACACAAGCGCGGTGTAGCCGCGCGCACGAAAGCACCTATGGAAGATGGGCAGGCTTATATACGTCAAACGCAGCGACATGTGCGTTGCGTTTGACTCCCTGCAGGTCCCGCTGCCCGGTACGCGCAGCGTATAGGCGGGACCTGGAAGCGAAGCGAAGGCGGAGCCTCCGTCTGTCGAAGCCCATGGCTTCGGCAGACGGAATCATTTTGTTGGAACTTTACCCACGACCTTCACCAGGTCTGCACGGATGTAGCCCTTGGTCTTGCCCGAGGCCACATAGTACCACATATGGCCGTCCTTGCCCTTGGTCTTGTAGTAGACGGTGACCTTGGCGCCGGCAGAGAGCTCCTTGAGGCACTTGGATTCCGAATCGGCGCTCTTGCGCAGGGCGGCTTTGGTCTGGACCCGCACCTCGCCCTGGAAGGAGCTGCCGTCGCCCTCATCGGGGGCCTGGGTATGGGGCTGGGGCGTGGCTTTGGGCTTGCCCTGGGAGACGTAGTCGGCCTTCACGTAGCCGTACTTGTTGTTGCACTTGAGGAACCACCAGCCGTCCTGGAGCTCGTAGAGGAGCGCGGTGGAGTACTGGTCGATCTTGGTGCCCACGGTCTTGTACTGGGTGCCGGGGCCGGAGCGCATGTTCACCTTGTCCCGGTTCACGTACCCGTGCTTGGCGTTCTTCTTGTGGGCGGTGGTGGGCTTGGTGTAGATGATGGTGGTGGGGGCGGGGGACGGGGTGACCGCCTCCGCGGTGGGCGCGGCCTCGGGGTCTATGCCGGGGTCCGTGCCGGGGTCCGTCCCGGGTTCCGTGCCGGTGCTGGTGATGCCGGCGGAGGCGCCGGTGAACCGGTAGGTGCCCCGCTGCTCCATGAGAGGCGAGACGGGGGTGCCCGTGTTGGACAGGGGCGTGGCGCTGATCTTGCAGGTCAAATCGTTATAGCCTGTATCGAGGCCGCTGACGGTCAGCGGCACGGTCACGTACCGGCGCATGCCCGGCGCCACGATGGTGTCCCCGGCGTAGGAAGAGGGGACGTTGTTCACCGTCACGTCGGACCAGACGAAGCTCAAAAACCGATCGGTCTTGTTCTCCAGATAGTGTTGGACGCTCAGATCCTGGCTTTCGTCCAGCTTAGCGTCCAAAACGATGCAGGTGGCGAAGCCGTTGTCGAAGAAGGTCTGCTCGGTGCTGGTGGTCTGCCGCAGGGGATAGGCCACCTTCCCGGCGCTCTGCCCGGTGGGGTAGAAGCTGAAGGCGCCGTCCACCACGTCCCCCTGGCCCATGGGTACGGTATCGTCATAGATGAGGGGATAAAGGATCAGCTCATCCACGGAGGATACGCCGGCAGAACGCAGGTTCGTGGCGGGGATCAGGATCTCCCCCGGCACAGCCTTGCCCGCAGGCACCGTCACCTCGTAATTGGCGTCCTGCATATATCCGTTGACGGACAGGTAGTTCAGCGACACCACGAAATCCCGGTTGCTGGACTTGTTGGTGGAGGTGAGCTTCAGCGTCAGGCCCTGGAGCGGATCAAAGTTGGCCGCGTTCAGCACGAAGGAGAACAGGGTGCTCTCCGGAATGGTCTCCTGACCCACCCGGCACGTCTTGTTGCCGATGGGCTTCAGGGGTTCCGGGGTCGCCTGGACCCTGGTGTCCGGAGCAGCCGTACCCTCCGGGAGCTGGAGCACGGAGGGGTTCTTCCCGCAGCCTGCGAAAGAGCCTGCTGCCAGCAGCAGCGCCAGCACCACCAGCCCGATCCGTGTCGTCTTTCCTTTCATAGCGATTACCTCCCAACGGCGCGAAAAGAACCGCGCCATCCTATTGCGATATTTCTTCCATTACTGTATACCACATCTTCCTCGCTCTGTCAAACAAACCCCAGTTTTTCCCTTCTTTCTTCACCTCAACGCCATCTTCCGAAAGGAAAGGTGCCCCCGAAACGCCGTACGCGCCACAAGGTTGCTCCGAAATGGAAGAAAAACAAGGAAGTTAAGCCGGGAGGCGGCCGCGAACGTACGTTCGAACTATGCGTGCTCTGACGTCGCAAAGCCGGGCTGAGCCCGGCAGTTGCACGGAGTTTTGCTAAGGCAAAACTCCACGGTACGGCATTTCTTCTGAATGGAAGCAGAACAAGGAAGAAACGCCGGGAGGCGGCCCAGGAGGGCCGCCTATTCGAACTACGTTCGAACTATGCGTGCCTGACACGGTACAGAATCGCTCTGAATGGGAATAAAAACAAGGAGGCGATTCTGGAACGGGGCGTCTTTGGCCGCTCCGTATGCGAACGCGTTTATATTGTGTGCCTGACACGGTACGGCTTCGCTTTGAATGGAAGCAATAAATAGGAAGCGAAGCCGGGAGGCGGCTCAGGAGGGCCGCCTATGCGAACGTACGTTCGAACTGTATGCGCAGCATACATCAAAGAGAAGACCCCACCCGATGGGTGGGGTCTTCTCTTTGGCGTGCCTGACACGGTTCGAACGTGCGGCCTTTAGAGTCGGAGTCTAACGCTCTATCCAGCTGAGCTACAGGCACAGTTGGGGCGGCTCAGTGCTTGTGGCCCGTGGTGGGGCGCTTCTTTTTGGAGAAGAAGCTGGTGGTGAAGGCCGTGACGAAGACGATGCCCAGGGCGATGGCCACGGCCACCGTCAGCGTGTGCATGCCGTACTGCAGGGCCTGGGTCTGGCGGCCGCCCACCAAATGGTGCATGGTGATATACAGGCTCCCGCCGGGGATCAGGGCGATCTCGGAGAGGATGGTGAACACCGTGGCCGGGGCCTTGCACACCCGGGCCATGATCTCCGCATACACCGCGCCGAAGGCTGCCGCCGCCGCCACGCAGAGGAAGTCCTGGCCCACGAACCGGGCCAAGATGAGGTACACCAGCCAGGTGAGCCCGCCGCCCAGGCCGCCGATGAACAATCGCCGGGGCCGGCTGTTGAAGAGGATGGCAAAGCCCAGCGTGCCCGCCGCCGCGGCCAGCACCTGCAGCAGGGGCAGCTCCGCGTCCAGGGAGGTGAAGTGCTCCTCGGGGAAGTGGTCCTTGAACACGAACAAGGCCAGGGCGAATCCGAAGGCCACCGCCGTGGCGATGAGCAGGGACTCCACCAGCCGCAGAATGCCCGAGATGGTGTCGGAGATCAGCATCTCCCGCATGGCGTTGGTGATGGCGATGCCGGGGATCAGCACCATGATGACCGCCATCATGACCTGGCCCGGGCCGCGATGAAGGACACGAAGAAGGCGTGGAACAGCCGCTGCAGGGCTGCCTGCTTCAAAAACCAGTTCAAAAACCACACCGCCAGGCAGCAGAGCCCTGCGCCCAGGGCGTCCCGCCAGCTGCCGCCGAAGAACAGGGCAAAGCCCGTGCCGCTCAGGATATAGCCCAGCAGTGCGTACAGCTCCCGAAACTGCTTCTTCCGGGGCGGCAGGTCGATGGCGGCCAGCTTCTCCTCCAGCACAGGCAGGCCCGGCATGGTCGCGCAGACCTCCCGGGACAGGGCGTTGAGCTGCTCCATGCGGGTGAAGTCGTTGGAATAGGCCACGATGCTCACCCGCCGATTCTCGGTCAGCACGGTCTCCCCGTCGAACACCGCCGTCAGCGATATGAAGGAGAGGATAGTGAACACCTCCACCCGCTGAGCGCCGTAGCTCTTGAGGATGCGGGAGACCGTGTCCTCCACCCGGCTCACCTCGCCGCCGCAGAGGAGCATCCGCTCCCCGATGTCCAGCGCCCGGCTCACCAACTGCCGCTGCTCCCGTTCCGTCATGGTCCCGTTCCGTCCTTTTTCCCTAAAGTCAGCCTATTATAGCAGGCAAAGGGCGGCGGCGCAAGGGTTTCATACGCCGTGCGCATGAAAAAAAACTTGACGAAACAGGAGGAAGAATATATTATATAGGGCAATCAACTGAATAGGCATGATAGAGGTTGCGGGAACCAAGAGTAACTCGTCCGGCACAGGCACTGCGGGCGAGGGAAAGGGGGGACCGCCGAGGAGCGGGGCTGAGCGCCTGATCGGGTCCGTGTCCGGGGCCGTGGAGAACATCCGCGGCACTGTCGTTCCCCAGGGAACGGAGAGCTGTCAGACGATATAAGGGAGATCCTTTTGGTTCAACTGTGGCGTCATGACGGTCATGATCCCACAGTTGATTGCATTTTTGCCACTGGCACGAAAGGAGTTTCCCATGAGAAACGCAAGAAGAACCCTGTCCATCCTGTCCGTACTGCTGATCATTCTGTTGCTGTGTACCACCGTGTCCTTCGCCGAGGGCGAGGCGGACGCAGAGGCCCCCTCCCGCTTCTATCAGACCTTCTGGTCCCTGCTCCCCGCCATCATCGCCATCGGCCTCGCCCTCGTCACCAAGGAGGTGTACACCTCCCTCTTCGTGGGCATCGTGGTGGGCGGTTTGCTGTACGCCGACTTCAACTTCGAGAAGACCCTGACCCACGTCTTTTCCGACGGGTTCGTGGGGGCGCTGGCGGACGGCTACAACGTGGGCATCCTCATCTTCCTGGTGATCCTGAGCATCCTGGTGGTGCTCATGAACAAGGCCGGCGGGTCCGCCGCCTTCGGGCGCTGGGCAGCCGAGCACATCAAGTCCCGGGCCGGGGCGCAGCTGGCGATCATCGCCCTGGGCGTGCTCATCTTCGTCGACGACTATTTCAACTGCTTGACCGTGGGCTCCGTCATGCGGCCCGTGTCCGACAAGAGCCGGATCAGCCGGGCGAAGCTCGCCTACCTCATCGACGCCACCGCGGCGCCCGTGTGCATCATCGCGCCCGTGTCCTCCTGGGCCGCCGCCGTCAGCTCCTACGTGGAGGACGGCAACGGCCTGTACCTGTTCATTCGGGCCATCCCCTTCAACTTCTACGCCATTTTGACCATCGCCATGATGGTCTTCCTGGCGCTCACCAACCTGGACTTCGGCGCCATGGCCAAGCATGAGCGCAATGCCCGGGAGAAGGGCGACATCTTCTCCGGCGTGAAGGCCATGGCGGACGCCGCCGGCGAGACCGCCAACCCCAAGGGGCGGGTCCTGGATCTGGTGCTGCCCATCCTGGTGCTGATCGCCTGCTGCGTCACCGGCATGATCTACTCCGGCGGGTTCTTTGCAGGCGCCGGGTTCGTGGAGGCCTTCTCCAACTCCGACGCCTCCGTGGGCCTCATGCTGGGCTCGGCGGTGGCCCTGGTCGTCACCGTGATCTACTACCTCATCCGCCGCGTGATCCCCTTCAAGGAGATCGCCGGCAGCATCCCCGAGGGGTTCAAGTCCATGGTCCCCGCCATCCTGATCCTCACCTTCGCCTGGACCTTGAAGGGCATGACCGACAGCCTGGGCGCCAAGCAGTTCGTGGAGGCCCTGGTGAAGGGCTCCGCCGGCCGGTTCCAGTCGTTCCTGCCCGCCATCGTGTTCCTCATCGCCGTGGGCCTTAGCTTCGCCACCGGCACCAGCTGGGGCACCTTCGGCATCCTCATCCCCATCACCCTGGGCGTGTTCCCCCTGACGGCGCCTCTCGGCGTGGTGTGCGTATCCGCCTGCATGGCCGGCGCCGTCTGCGGCGACCACTGCTCGCCCATCTCCGATACCACCATCATGGCCAGCGCCGGAGCCCAGTGCGACCACGTGACCCACGTCTCCACTCAGCTCCCCTATGCCATGACCGCCGCCGCGGCCAGCTTCATCGGCTATATCTTCGCCGGCTTTGTGCCCAACGCGGCCATCGCCCTGCCCGTGGCCCTGGCGGTGATGGTGGGCATGCTCTTCATTATGAAGCTCATTTTGGGCAGGAAGAAGTATTGAGTTTTAGAGGAATCGATCCAAGCCGGCATTCCTTTTCTTGAAAGAAAAGGAATCGAAAAGAATTTTTAATTGGGATAAGCAGATGCGTTCCCGAACGCAGCTGTCGCGGGAAGCCTCCCCTGTGCCGAATGGCGTGGGGGAGGTGTCTTTTTTATAGAAGAACAGGCGCGTTAAAAGGAGTGCAAGGTTTTTCCAGGTGACAAGGGGCGAAGAATGTGATATATTATAATTTAGTGCGAAATTATGATGAAAGGAGGCGGGGACCTATGCTGCGTGGCCGTCGCTGGATCGGGGCGCTCCTGGTGGGGGCGCTGGCCCTGTTGGGCTGCCGCGGCGCCGCGCCTGCCGGGGAGCCGGTGGTGCTGGTGACCCCTGCCCCCGCCACCGAGGCCCCCACCCCCACGGCCACGCCCACCGCCACGCCGGCGCCCGTGACCGTGCCGCCTCTGACGCCAGCGCCCACACCCACCCTGGCGCCCACGCCGGAACCCACGGCCACCCCCACGCCCACCCCGGAGCCCACGCCCACGCCCGTCCCCACCCCCAGCGGCCTGTGCGGGGGCCGGTATCCGGACAAGTTCACCGAAGACGTGTACATCACCGAGGCCTCCTATCAGAGCCCGGAGCTGGCCATCTTCCTCAACACGGTCCGCGATGAGGACTCCTTCTCCTCCTTCGTCACCTACTTTATCGCGGACATCTACGTCCAGGACATCACCCTCCTTCGGACCGCCGCCGCGGGCGCGGACTTCACCTCCACCGGGGCCGGGTCCGTGAAGCAGATGGCCAAGCGGAACAATGCCCTCTTCGCCGCCTCCGGGGACTACTATGCCCACAGCCTGCGGATGGGCCGGACGCCCCTCATCATCCGCAACGGCGTCCTCTACAAGCAAAAGGTGACCGCGGCCTACGAGTCCTGCGTCCTGTTCCGGGACGGGACCATGGCCGTCTACGCCCCCGAGGATCTGGACCCCCAGGCCCTCATGGACGCCGGGGCCTGGCAGGGCTGGACCTTCGGCCCCGCCCTTCTGGACGAGAACGGGCAGCCCCGGACCAACATCCCCAAGAAGTACGTGGGCGTGAACGATCTCAACCCCCGCTGCATGCTGGGCTACTACGAGCCGGGCCACTACTGCCTGGTGGTGGTGGACGGCCGTCAGCGGGCCGGGCGGTACTCCATGGGCCTGACCCTGCGGGAGCTGGGGCAGCTGGCCTACGATCTGGGCTGCGCCCAGGCCTACAACCTGGACGGGGGCCAATCTGCCCAGTTTTACTGGCAGGGCAAGATCTTCAATCACCCCACCGGCGGCGGCCGCACCATCTCCGACATCCTCTATTTCGCCGCTCCGGAGGCGTGAGCGTCCTGCGGGCGTGAAATTGTCCTTTGGGCAGATACATTTGCTGCACGAGTGAATTTTCCTTGCCGCAGGCAAATATAGTTGCTATCCGCCGAAAAACCTGCTATCATATATAAAGAAAGATATGCGAACGCGGCAGGGTCCCTGCATCCCTGCGGAAAGGAGCGGCCATGAAACGGTTCGGCGTCATCCTCCTTGTCCTGGCGCTGGTGCTTTGCGTCTGCCTGCTGGGGCCCCGGCTGCTGAAGAAGGCCGGCGCGGACCTGGGTGATTTCACCGGCGGCAGCGACTACGGCGGCGACTCCGACTGGGGCGACTCCGACTGGGGCAGCTCCGACTGGAGCTGGGGCAGCGACGATCACGACAACGGGTTCTTCTTCTTCCCCATGGGCTCCTCCTCTTCCGACGGCGGCGGCATGGGCAGCATCCTGTTCTACGTGGTGCTGATCCTGATCCTGGTCATGATCTTCAGCCGAAAGAACCAGCACCAGCATGCCGCGCCCCATGCGGGCCAGGCGGCGGGGGCCGCCCGGACCCCGGACAGCCGGCTGACGCCTATGAGCGAGTACGCCGCCCTGGACCCCAACTTCTCCGCTTCCAACATGCGGGAGAAGCTGGCCAACGTCTACGTCCAGATGCAGAACGGCTGCACGACCCGGGACATCGAGGCCATTCGGCCCTACTTCACCGACGCCCTCTACCAGCAGTTCGACCGGCAGATACGGTCCCTCAAGGCCAACAGGCGGATCAACCACGTGGAGCGGATCGCCGTGCTGGACGTGAATCTGCGGGGCTTCTTCCAGGAGGGCGGGAACGACCACCTGGTGGCGGAGCTCAAGACCCGGATCACGGACTACACCGTCGATGAGGACACCGGCGCCCTTCTCTCCGGCAGCAAGACCGCCGAGAAGTTCATGACCTACGAGTGGGACCTCTCCCGGCCCACGGGCACCCTCACCGCGGCGGCGGGAGCGACCACCCAGCGGCACTGCCCCAACTGCGGCGCGCCCCTCTCCGTGAACGAGAGCGCCAAGTGCCCCTACTGCGACACCGTCATCACCTTCCGGGACCACGACTGGACCATCTACGCCGTCAAGGGCATCGCCCAGCGGACGGCCAATCCATAAACGAACCACTATCATAGAAAAGGAGAAAAGTAACTATGGGTCTTATTCAAGCACTCGGCGCGACGCTGACCACGGTCCTGGCCGACCAGTGGCGGGAGTATTTCTACTGCGAGTCCCTGCCGGAGAACGTGCTCATGCGCAAGGGTGTCAAGCGCACCAACGGCAAGAGCAGCAACACCAGGGGCAGCGACAACATCATCTCCAACGGGTCCATCATCGCCGTCAACGACGGTCAGTGCATGATGATCGTGGACCAGGGCGGCATCGTGGAGTTCACGGC
>CACWJZ010000051.1 GCA_902761365.1 uncultured Eubacteriales bacterium
CCCAGCATCTCCACGGCCCAGCCGCCCACGGTGGCGTTGTCGTCGTCGATCTCCTCCTCGTCCTTGTCGAACTCGGCGAAGAAGTCATCGAGGCGCATATCCCCGTCCACCTCGTAGACGTGGGGCCGTATCTCCACGAACTCCTCCTCGATCTCGTCGGACTCATCCCATATGTCGCCCACCAGCTGCTCCAGCACGTCCTCCATGGTGAGCACGCCCATGGTCCCGCCGTACTCGTCGGTGACCACCACCATGTGCCCCTTCTTCTTGCGCATGGTGTTGAACACGTCGTCGAGGGGCATGGTCTTGTGCACGAAGATGGGCGGCAGCAGCAGCTTTTCGATGTCCGCGTCCGGGTCCTTCACCAGGGCCTTGTAGAGGTGGTTGAGGTGCAAAATGCCCACGATGTTGTCCAATGTCTCCTGGTACACGGGGATGCGGGTGTAGGGGGACGCGAAGGCTACCTTCAGCATCTCCTCCCGGCTGTCGTCGAGGTCGATCCCCACCAGGTCCACCCGGGGCGTGATGACCTCGTAGGCCAGCACGTCCCCGAAGTCCAGGGCGCTTTGCAGCAGGTCCGCCGTGTCCTCGTCCACCACGCCCTCGTCCTCCACGGTCTCGATGATGGTCTCGAGATCGTCCTCGGTGACCGCCGGGCCGGAATCCTGCCCCCGCTCCCAAAGCCGGGAGATCAGGTGCAGGAGCTTTTCCAGGACCCAGGTCAAGGGCCAGGTGAGCCCCATCCAGAGCCTGAGGGGCACCGCCGCCAGGTCACAGAACCGCTCGGGCTGGGCGCTGGCCACCACCTTGGGGCCGATCTCGCCGAAGGTGATGATGAGCACGGTCATGATGGCCGTGGCCGCCCAGGCGCCGCCTTCTCCCATGAGCCCCACGGCGATGACCGTAGCCAGGGACGAGGCGCCGATGTTCACCAAGTTGTTGCCCACCAAAATGGAGATGAGCGCCTTTTCAAAGCTCTTCTTCACTTTCAGCGCCAGGCCGTAGGCACCGCCCCGCGCCTTGGCCGCGTGCTCCAGCCTGAGCTCCTGCGCGGCGGAATAGGCGATCTCGGAACCGGAGAAGAAGGCGGACAGGACGATGCACAGCAAGATCAGCAGCAGGTTCACGATCATTCGTCCGCACCTCCTGCCGGGGCCTTGTCGTCCTCGTCGTAGATCTCGCCCACCAGCTCCTCCAGGATGTCCTCCACGGTGATGATGCCCAGGGGCTTTTCGTCCTGGTCACGGACGATGGCGGCATGGACCCGCTGGCTGGACAGGGTGTCCAGGAGCTCATCGATGGGCGCGCCGGCGGTGACGAAGGTGGGCTTATCCATGACCCGGCTCAATGACACGTGGCCCTGGCGCTGGATGTAGGACTTCAGATATTTCCGTATTTGGAGCATGCCCGCCACGTTCCCCTCCCGGTCCACCACGGGCAGCCGGGAATGAGGGGTGGCCTCGATGAGGGACACGATGGTCTTGGGGGACATATCCCGCTGGAGCACCGTCACCTGGTCCCAGGGGGTGAACACGTCCCTGACCGGAGTCTCGGTGAATTCGAGGGCGCTCTGGACCAGCTCGGCCGTGTCCTCGTCCACACCGTTCTCCTCGTCGGGGACGATGGAGTCGATGATGTCGTGGAGCTCGTCCTCGGTGACCGTGGGGTCCTCGTCCTCGGGCACCCGAGCCAGCCGCTTGAGAACGCGGCTCAGGCCCGTGAACAGGCGCACGAAGGGCTTCAAAACCTTCATGAGGATCAGCAGCGGCGTGGCGCAGAACAGGGCGAACTTCTCCGAGCAGGCCTTGGCGAAGGATTTGGGGATCATCTCCGCCGCCAGGAACACCAAAAGGGCCGTCACCACCGTGGTGATAGCCACCGCCCCCTCGCCCCACAGGCGGGTGGCGGTCAGGGTCGCCAAAGCGGCACTGCCGATGTGCATGATGTTGTTGCCGATGAGGATGGCCGACAGCGCTTCCTCGAAGTGGTCCAGGATGTATAGCACGCGCCGGGCCCGCCGATCCCCGTCGTCCGCGTAGCTCATCATGCGGATCCGGTTCACGGTGGACAGGGCCGTCTCACTGCCGGCAAAGAAGGCGCTGCACAGCAGCAGCACCAGAAAGAACAACACGAGGCCTGCAGGGCTCCCCCCCGCGGCCTGAGGAACGGACTCGTTCAGCAGCACACGTATGGGAATGCTACTGGGATCTGCGTCCACGAAAAAACCACCTCACAAAGAACGAATGCTTTGTTCCTTTTTCTTCTCAGGAGAAAAGAAAAAGGAACCGAAAAGAAAAGCCAAAGGGGATTTTGCTATATCCGGTCATCGCCCTCCCGATCTGCCGTATTGCGGCAACGGACAGGGAAGGAGGAACGGATGGCTTAAATCCCGTCAAAACCGGCGGCGTGTACGTCGGTTTTGACACCTTGCGGTCCTGCGCCCGGTGGCCCGCAAGGGTCATAGGCAAGGGCCGTAAATCTCGAATCGGTGAATCATATATGGTTCACCGATTCGAAAGCGAAGCGCTTAAGAGATCATGTCCCCCTGGTGCGCGATGAGGGTGGCGTCATAGACGCCCTCCACCCGCATGAACTTGTCCACGAAGCCGGTCTCGCTCTGACGGACCCGGAGCTCCACGGTCATCTCGATGCCCTCCCGCTGGACGGTCTTGGACTTGATCCGGCCCTGGGGCAGCTGCGCCACCATCTGCTTGATCTGCTTGGAGGCGCTCTCGTCATAGTGGAGGATCAGCAGGTAGGGCATGGTTGCCCGACCCTTGATGACGGAGATGAGGATCATGCACAGGCCGATGAACACCGCCGCGATGATGCCCGCGATGAAGTAGCCCGCACCGAGCGCGATGCCCTCGGCGATGGCCCAGAACATAAACACCGTGTCGATGGGGTCCTTGATGGCGGTACGGAAACGGACGATGGACAGAGCGCCCACCATGCCCAGGCTCAGCTTCACGTTGTTGGCCATGAACATGATGACCGTGGCCGTGACCATGCAGAGCATCACCAAACTCAGGTTGAAGGTCCTGGAGTAGATGACCCCGGCGAAGGTGATCCGGTAGATGAAGAACACGTAGAGCCCTACCAGGAAGGCAGCCAGCACCGTGAGGATGGTGAGCATGGGTTGATAGGTCTGCAGCTGTAAGATGTACTGAAATACGTTGTCCATGGTTTTCTCCTTTTCCTGCGAATGATTCTATCAAAAGTCAAACTGACGACAGTAGAGGTATTTGCTGGCCGCCGTGTGGGAGGCCGCGTTCACCTGGATGAGGGAACGGACGTAGCTGGGCAAGTAGCGGTTGAACTTGACCTCCAGGATGCAGCCGTTGGGGAAGTCCGTAGCCGGGAAGGTGGGCGTATGGGGATCGAAGAGCTCCGTACACCGCATGCCCGTGCGGATGTTCCTGTCGATGGTGATCCGAACGTCCTCCAGGGGGAAGATGAAGGGCTCCCGGTCGTAGTCCACCAGCACCTTGGGCCGCCAGCCCTCGGTGCGGAGAGCCGCGTAAAGCTCCGCGGCGAAGTCCTCCTGCCGATGGAGGAGGAAGCCGTATTCCCCGCCCAGGATGGCGTTGCACTGCTGCCGGGTGAGGAGCAGGCTCTGCTTGCCGATGAACTGGCCGTTCTTGTGCTTGCGCTCGAACTTGATGACCTTGTCGGACATATCGTAGATGCGGATGCGATACTTGTCGCGGAACTCCACGCCGTCGGCCTTCTCCCCCACCGCCTTCTCAAAGGGCGTGTCGAAGTAGAGGCTGCGGATGAAGTAGGTCCCGCCGTTCTTTACCGCGTGCGGATCCTGAGACAGGGTGAGCCGAAGCCGGGTGGCCAGATACTCCGCCTCCCCCAGGCTGATCAGATATTTTATCTCATGCCTGTATTCCATGGTCCATTCACTCCGTTCGTCCGAAGATTTCCATCATCTTCTGGTCCGTCAGCTTATAGTGGGTGTTCTTCTTGATGTACGCCTTCAGGTACTTGAAGTAGTACTCCTGATAGTGGTTGGCATAGCCCTTCACGTTGTTGAGATGGGCCTTCCAGTTCTTCACCGTCAGGCTCCACCGGGGGAAATCCCAGTTGATCTCTGAGGCGATGTTGCCGGAAAGGGCATCCACCTTGGCCACGATCTTCTCCGGTGAGTATACATCATTGACCATCTTTGCGCAATACTTCAGGAAGATTTCCACAAACTCGTTGTTTTTCAGCAGCGATCGGGCCAGGACCGTGGAGAAGCCTTTGCCGGCCCCATGGCCGTCGGGATGGAAATACTTGGTGAAGAAGTCCCGCCGATAGCCGTTGGTGGTGGCGTCGGGGTTCTCGTCGTTCCGGGCCATGGCGTCGTCAAAGTCGTAGAGGATCCAGCGCCACTTGCTGTCCTTCTCGCTGGAGCGCCACCACTTGATGTTGCCGGAGTCGTTGTTGCCCGTGACGATCTCCACGGCGCAGTACATGGCGAAGTTCTCCACGTCGATCTGAGAGCAGACGTACTCGTAGTCCCCGTAGTTGCTGAGGTCGCAGTTCTTGTTCTCGCAGAATTTGATGAGGGCCGCGTAGTCGTCCACCGCCTTGGGGTCGCCGGCGGAGTAGACGCCGTTGCCCTTGAGCACGTCGATGCTGTCCTTGTTGGTGATGCCGTAGTGCTGGGCCAGGAACCCGCGGCTCACCTTTTCCCGCAGGTTGTACACGCCCCAGTACTGGCCGTTCAGATACAGGGCCGTCTGCACATAGGCCTGGATGCAGGTGTCGATGCCCGCGTCCTCCACGAGGCCGGTCATCATGATGTCCCTGAGCTTCGTGGCCACGGCGTCCTTGGCGGAGCAGCGGAGCACCAGGGATTCATAGCTCGTGAAGGGCCGGTTGGAGAAGAAGGGGTAGTCCAGCGTGGAGCCGCCGTAGCCCTTGCGGGCGATGAGGGCGAAGTTCCGCTGCTTCTGGTATCGGGAGAAGGCCCCGAAGATGCGGATCATCAGATCCGACTCGTAGAGGACCTCATGGCCGCCGGCGCTGGTGTAGGTCCAGTGAGCCGGCCGCTCCCACTCCCGGCCCCGCTGGTTATAGTTGGCGCCCTTGGTCCGATCCTTGGCGGGCGTGGTCCACTCCGTGGCCGCGGTCTTGCCCTGGTAGTGGCTGCCCACCACGTAGATGCCGTAATCCACGTTGAACAGGTTGTCCGGGTCGGTGACCAAAAAACACACGGGCAGGGTGGAATCATGGGCGTCGGTAGTCTCCTTGTCCCCCACGATGACGTAGGTATTGGAGACGACGGGGCTTTTATAGAGGGTCCCGTTCTCGCTGAAAGCCCTGGCACGCAGCACCGTGTTCTGGGTGAAGGTCAGCTGCTCCCCCGCCCGATAGCGGGTGGAGCCCTCCGTGGGCGTGGTGGAGTCCAGGGTGTAGGTCACGTAGGTCCCGGCGGGGATCTCCATGGACACGCTCTGGACGCCGTGATAAACGCCGCTGGGCTGGGAGACGGCAGGCACGTCACAGTAGGCGCTGCCCAGCAGCGGGGCAGTGTTGGCCGCGCCCGGGGTGGGCGTCTCGCACAGGCCCCAGCTGTCCCCCACCTTGGCGTAGGACACACAGGCCACGGACATGGGGACCGTGACCCGATCGATGAGGGTGCCGCTGTTGTTGTAGAGATAGAGGGTCTCCCCCTGACCGGACACGGAGAAGCTCATGGTCCGCGCCTTCATGTCGGCGGTGACGGTGCTCTCCTTCTGGCCTTCCAGCGGAAGGCTGCCGTTCATGTAGAGGATGAGATATCCTTTCCCGGCGATACTCGTTCCCTCAGGAAAAACCCATTTTGTGGGCTTTTTTTCGTTGTCTGACAGGGAGTAGCCCCCCAGGGAGACCGCCTGGTCGGAGCGGTTATATAGCTCCACCCACTTGCCCAAATCGTCGTCGTCGGGGGTGCGCTTGGCATCCAGCTTGTAGCGGTAGCCGTCGGACAATACCTCGGAGAAGGTGATGTCGTGGACGCCCACGTCCGGGTTCCGCTGCTTGTCGAAGGCGGCGTAGCCCGCGGCGGTGTTGGGGTAGCCGGGGGTGGGCTTGTCGGTGGCCGTGAAGCCGTTCTGGGTGTCCAGATCGCCCCCCGAGGTGTAGCCCCGGATCATGCTCCAGTCCTTCTGCTGGGCCTCGAATTCGCACATGTCCAGGATGCCGCCGTTCTGGTCCACCAGGATGAGGGAATCCCCCTTGCTGCCGGACAGGTTGAAGGGCACGGAGATATAGCCCTCCATCTGCTCGGGCATGCACCAAAGGAGCAGATACTGGCCCGGGCTGATGGTCGTGCCCTGGGGGAAGGTGAACCGGTAGGGCTTGCGGATGTCGTCGCTGAGACCGCAACCGGTGAGATCCACCGGCACGTTGGCGGTGTTATGGAGCTCGATCCAGTCGGGGTACTGGCCGTTGGGTCCGGCGGTGGTGGTGCCGTTCCTGGCCATGAACTCGGAGATATAGACCCCGTTGTGCTGGGCCGCGGTGCCCACCGCAAGGGGCGCGTCGTTTTCGGCCAACTTCCGGCTCTCCTCATAGGCCGCCACGCCTTCGGGCGTGTTGGGGTAGAGGGGGGAAGGCAGCATGTCCACATACTTCTGAGCATCGGCGTCCCAACTCAGGGTATAGCCGGTGTAGATGGAGGGGATCTCCATGGTGAACAGGGGCTCGCCGGCCCCGTTGGTGAGCCGGATCACGTCCCCCGCGCCCAGCTTGAAGTCGGCAATGAGGGCGTTCTCCACCTTCTCGCCGGTGCACCAGACCAGGATGTACCCGTCGGGGGGCAGGACCGTCTTGTCAGGGAAGACCCAGAGCCGATCCTCCCGGTCCGAGAGGCCCCAGCCGGAGATGTCCTGGGGCTCGCTGGAGGTGTTGTGCAGCTCCACATAGTCCGGATGGTTGCCCGCCCCGTCGGAGACCACGCCCGTGTTGTTGGTCATGATCTCGCTGATGACGATGTCGGTGGTCAGCTGCACGGCGGGACCTGTCTCGGCCGCCTTCTTCTTGCGGCAGGTCGCCCAGCTCACGCCGATGATGAGCAGCAGCACCAACAGTATGGCAACGGCAGGCTTTGTTGTTGCTTGTTGCGCGCGCCTACGCTTCATTCCCGTTCCTCGTTTCCTGAATAGTCGTTCAGTGTATCATAGCACATGGGGGGCCGGGTCCGCCATGGCCCGGGCATAGATTTTACACTCTGTATACAATCCCCCGCCGTATCTGTCTTTTTATGCCTGAGCTTCGGGGGCGGGACCTTCCTCCCCCTCCTCCTCGGCGTGAGGCGCCAGGGCCACGCAGACCACCCTGGTCCCCTCGTCCACCCGCATGAGCCGCACGCCCTGGGTGGCCCGGCCGATGTTGGGCACCTGCGCCACGGGGGTGCGGATGATGGTGCCGTCGTCCCGGACCAGCATCATGTCCTCATCGCCGGAGGTCATCTTGCAGCAGGCAAGGTCGCCGGTCTTCTCCGTCAGGTTCATGGCCGTGATGCCCTTGCCGCCCCGGCCCTGGGCCCGGTACTGATCCTCGTCGGTGCGCTTGCCCATGCCCCGTTCGGTGACGGTGAGCAGGGCGCCGCCGGGCACGATCTTCACCATATCCACCACCTCGTCCCCTTCGTCGAGACGGATGGAGCGGACGCCCTGGCCGCCCCGGCCCGTGGCGCGGACATCGGCTTCGGAGAAGCGGATGCACTTGCCCTTCCGGCTGGAGATGAGGAACTCATCCTGGCCGGACGAGACCTCCACGCTCATGAGCTCGTCCCCCTCCAGGATGGACTGGATAAGCAGGCCGCCCTTCCTGATATTGCTGCACTCCGAGATGCGGGTCTTCTTAATGAGGCCCTGCCGGGTGGCGGTGACCAGATACCGATGGTCGGACTCCGCGTTCCGGCTGCCGGGGTACATGGCCGTGACCTTCTCCCCGTCCTGGAGCTGGACCAGGTTCACCACGGGGACGCCCTTGGAGGCCCGGCCGGTCTCCGGGATGGCGTAGCAGCGGACCTTGAAGACCCGGCCCCGGGTGGTGTAGAAGAACAGGTCGCTGTGGGTGGAGGTGATGAACATGCGCTCCACGAAGTCCTCCTCCTTGGTGGAATGGCCCATGACGCCCCGGCCGCCCCGGTTCTGGGTCCGGTACACGTCGGGGGAGATGCGCTTCACGTACCCGAAGTGGGTCATGGT
>CACWJZ010000052.1 GCA_902761365.1 uncultured Eubacteriales bacterium
ATGGGTCTTGATCTTTGGCATGTTCTTTCCTCCTGATAGATTTTTAATTCTTCGGTGCCAGCACCATGTACATGTTCCTGCCCTCCTGCTTGGGCGCCCGTTCCTGGGTGGCCTTGTCGGAGACCATGTTGTAGAAGGTGGTCATGACTTCCTCGCCGATGTCGCCCCGGGTGATCTGGCGGCCCCGGAACCGGATGCTCACCTTCACCTTGTTCCCATCCTGCAAAAACCTGGAGCAGGCCTTGGCCTTGACCTCCATGTCATGCTGATCGATGGTGGCGGAGAGGCGGATCTCCTTGATCTCAATGATCTTCTGGTTCTTCCGCTGCTCCTTTTCCCGCTTCATCATGTCATAGCGATGCTTGCTGTAGTCCATGAGCTTGCAGGTGGGGGGATTGGCATTGGACAGCTTGACCAGATCCAGCTCCCGTTCGTCAGCCAGGCGCTGGGCGGCCCGGACATCCATGATGCCCAGCTGGACGCCGTTTTCGTCGATCAGACGGACTTCCGGGTCACGGATCTCCTCGTTGATGGGCAGTTCTTGCGTAGCGATGGGTCAACACCTCCTAAAAAAATAGCGGACGCAAATGCGCCCACCACGAAAAAATCCCATCATACCGTGCCTGATCTGTTTCGACCGGCAGGTGAGAGGCGGGCGCCTCTGCTTAAGCGTACTTATTATAGCGACCGACCTGGCCCCTGTCAAGAGCTTTTTTGCGGGTTTTTCGCCTTTTTTCAGGGCAGCAGCCCGCGTTTGACCATGTATACGCCCAGAGCGATATGCAAGATCAGGAACAGGGGCACCAGCACCCTGAACTTTACGTGCCGGGTCTTGTGGCGAAAGAGCTCCATGCCGAGCAGCGCGCCCAAGGAGCCCCCCAGAAACGATACCAGCAGCAGCGTCGCCTCCGATATGCGCCAGGCGCCGCGCTTCGCCTTCCACTTGTCGATGCCGTAAAGGGCGAAGGCCAGCAGGTTCAGACCGGCCAGGACCAACAGGATCACCTTCATATCCGTTCCTCCTGCTTCGGGCAGTGCTTTCGCCCCAGAGCTTCCGCCCAGTTCTCCGGGTAGCGGGATTCGTAGGGGATGTGCTGCGCCGACCGCTTGTGCACGTTCCGGGGCAGGTTGGCCCAGAGGAAGGAGGGGATGCCCACGGCCAGCAGATACAACGGCCCCAGCAGGGCGGACTGGAAGGTGTGGCCGTACTCGTGGGCGAGGAGCGCCGCCTCCCGCTCCGACCGGAGCCCCTGGGGCACGAAGATGAACATGCCCAACGACACGCCGCCCCAATTCCCGTCGTGGAGGGTGGCCACGGCGCCGCCCACTCGCTTGCGGGGGCAGTGACGGTATTTCAAAGCTACGGCAAGGCCCGCCAGGGTCTGGGGCAAGCCCCAGGTCCATTGCCACAGCCGATATGCCGCTATCTTCCAACCTTTCATGGGTCCAACTATACCATGGCACATGGACACCGTCAAGAAAGCATAGACCTGTGAAAAACGGCATAGAATAGGCCCATGGAACGCAAACGATCTTTCTGGCCCTATGTGATCTTCATCCTTCTGTCCCTCCTGACGGGGGGCCTCGCCACCCTGGTGTCCATGGACGGCATGAAGGCTTTTCAATTTCTGCCCCAGTCGCCCCTGACCCCGCCGCCGGTGGTGTTCTCCATCGTCTGGTCCATCCTCTATATCCTTATGGGCGTGTCGGCGGCCCTCGTCTACATCGCCCCGCCTCGGGGGCTGAAGGACCAGCACCTGCTCTACGGCGGCACGCTGCTGCTCAACTTCCTCTGGCCGGTGCTGTTCTTCGCGCTGGAGCTGCGCCTCGCCGCCCTGGTGACCCTGCTGGTCATGCTGGCCCTGGCCATCGGCACGGTGATCCGCTATCGGCCCGTCAGCAAGCCCGCCTCCTGGCTCCAACTGCCCTATACCCTGTGGCTCTGCTTCGCCTTCTACCTGAACCTGACGACGTATCAATTGAACGGATAACATAGGATTGTATTATCCCAAAAGAACTTTAAGAAGGGATCATGCCTTGTTGCGAAGACATAGATCCCTTCTTAAGCTTTTCTTTTTGGGCGACTTATTCTTTTCACAGAAAAGAATAAGTCGCAAAGAAAAAGGTTACAGCAATTTCTCCAGCTCGTCCACAGTATCGGCGAACACCTTCAGAGCGTTTTTCACGGTGTCCGGCTTCGTCAGGTCCACCCCGGCGATCTTGAGCTCGTTCAGCGGGTAGTCGCTGCCGCCGGTGGTGAGGAACTTGAGGTAGCCGGAGGCGTCGCCGGTGGCCAGGATCCTGTCGGCGATGGCCACGGCGGAGGAGAAGCCGGTGGCGTACTGGTACACGTAGAAGCCCCGGTAGAAGTGGGGGATATAGCTCCACTCGGGGTCGATGTCCGGATCGATGATTGCGCCGTCGTAGTAGAGGGCGACCAAATCGTGGTACACCTGGTTCAATGTGGCGGCGGTCAGGGGCGTGCCGGCGGCGTCCAGCTCGTGAGCCTTGCGCTCGAACTCCGCGAACAACGTCTGCCGGAACAGGGTGGTGCGGAAGCCCTCCAGGAAGTGGTTCAGCACATAGGCCCGGCGCTTGGGGTCCTTTTCCGTCTTCAGCAGGTACTTGGTCAAGAGCACCTCGTTCACCGTGGAGGCCACCTCCGCCACCATGATCTTGTAGTCGTGGAGGGGGTAGGGCTGGGTCCTGTCGGAGAAGAAGGAGTGCATGGAGTGCCCCAGCTCGTGAGCTACCGTGAAGGCGTCGTCCAGGGTGTCGGTGTAATTCAGCAGCACGTAGGGGTGCACCCCGAACACGCCCATGGAGAAGGCGCCGCTGCGCTTGCCCTCGTTCTCGTACACGTCCATCCAGTGCTCCGAAAAGGCCCTATCGAGGAGCTGCTGATACTCCTCGCCCAGGGGCTTGGTGGCGCCCTTCACCAGCGCCTTCACGTTCTCGAAGGGCACCGGGAAGTCCACGTCCTCCACCATGGGCGTGTACAGGTCAAAGACATCGATCTGCTCGAGACCCAGCACCCGCTGCCGCAGCTTCAGATACTTCTTCATGGCGGGCAGGCTCTCGTGGACCGCCTCGATCAGGCTGTCGTAGACGCTGACGGGCACGTTGCCCTGGTCCAACGCCGCCTCACAGGCGGAGGAATAGCCCCGGACCGTGGCCTGGTAGTTGTCCATCTTCACCGCGCCGCCGTAGAGGGCCGCGAAGGTCTCCCCGTACTGCCGATAGGCGCCGAACATGGTCCGGAACGCCTCCTCCCGGACCTTCCTGCAGCGGCTCTCCCGGAACACGCCGAAGTTGCCCTGGGTGAGCTGGACCTCGTTCCCCTGCTCGTCGTGGACCTGGGGCAGCTTCATATTCACGTTGGTGAGCATGGAATAGGCGTTGGAGGGCGTCTGGGCCGCGTCGCCCAGCATGGCCAGCATCTTCTCCCTGGCTTCGTCCAAAATGTGGGCCCGGCCCCGGGTGATGTCCGCCGCGATGAACCGGTAGACCGCCATGTCCTCCTCGGCCAACCAGGCGGCCAGATCCTCCTCGGGGATGGACAAAACCTCCGGGTTCAAAAAGGCCACCATGGACATGCCCTTCACCAAAAGGGTCATGGCCCGGGCGTCCATGGTCTGGTGCTCGGCTTCGCTGCCGTCAGCGCACTTGTGGAGGTTCGCATAGATGAAGGGCAGCTCGATCTTCTCCATGGCCGCGTAGACCGTGTCCAGGCCCTTCTTCAAGCCCTCCTTGCTGACCTTCATGGTCCCGGGCAGGGCGGCGAGCCCCGCCAGCGCCTGCTCAGCTTCGGCCATGGCCGCCTCCCAGGCCGCCTTGTCGGGATAGATGTGGGTAAAGTCCCACTGGTACTTGGGGTCCATTTCCTTGCGCTTCATTTCGTTGCTTCCTTTCTTGTGTTCTCAAAGATGCGTCGATTTGACGTATGTATCGTAACTGGGGCCGTCTGCTTCGGAAAACATGGCCTTCAGCTTCATGGCCACGGGGTCCGTATCGTCCGCTTCAAAGCATATGCGGTCATGACGGCTGAACAGTTCATAGAGCAGTAATTTAGCGAAGGCCGGGAAAACATGGCCGTCACGCACCCATAGATACGCGATCTCGTTGTCTTCCACAAAGGCTGCGGCGTCCACTCTACCGTTCGTCGCCAGATATACTGCGGTGTCAGGCAGCATCTCCGTGAACGCCTGCAGGGACGCCGTCAGCGGGTTGACCGACAGGTGCGTTTTGGAATAGTGGGCATACATCTCTTCCGCACAGACGGCGTACATCGGCGTTCCTTTTTCCGTCACCGTGAGCCTGCGGGTGCGGGCCGGAAGCGGTGCGCGCAGATCGGATGCCCGGACGTTCATTTCATAGCATCGGCGTTTCAAAACGAACCCGGCCTCCCGTAGCAACCGGACCGTTTCTGCGGCGTCCGACGGAACGATGGCTTGAAGGGGCTTTCGGTGTTCGTCGATCAACGCATCGAATCGGGATGGCGGCAGGCTCTTTGCCTCCTGTTCCTCGATCCGCAGATACAGATGGCCGCTATGGAACTGGTTGGTGTAAACGTCCAAACGCTGCCTCCTCAACTTCTATTTTATTTATGATACCACAGATGCAGGCGACGCGCCACCGTTCTTTTCATAATACCGCGGCTGAGCGGTGGGGTTATACAATGCGCCCCTTTGCAAGGCAAAGCGACTGTGGTATACTTTTATCAAACGAAACGCGAGGAGGATCATATGGCCTACGATTTTACCACCCTGCCCGACCGCTGGGACGCCGGCGCCTTTAAGTATGAGCATATGAAGGAGATGAAGCCCGACGTGTCCCGGGACGCCGTGCCGCTCTCCGTGGCGGACATGGAATTCCTGGACCCGCCCGAGGTGGTGGCGGGGCTCAAGGACTATCTCGATCACAACGTGTTGGGCTACACCGGTCCCACGGACGGGTACTTTGCCGCGGTCCAAAGCTGGATGGAGCGGCGCCACGGGTTCCGACCGGAAAAGGACTGGTTCATCACCAGCCCCGGCATCGTGCCCGCCCTCTACGAGCTGGTGAAATCCCTGACGGAGCCGGGGGACGGGGTGCTCATGCTGAGCCCGGTCTATCACCCCTTCCGCTTCGCCGCCCAGGAGCAGGGGCGGGAGGCCATATTCTGCCCCCTCATCGAGCGGGAGCGGACCTACGACATCGACTTTGAGCGGTTCGAAACCCTGTGCACCGAGCCCAGGGTGAAGCTGTTCCTGCTCTGCAGCCCCCACAACCCCGTGGGCCGCATCTGGACGCGGGAGGAGCTGCTGCGCCTCGGCGACATCTGCCTGGCCCATAACGTGATCATGGTGGCCGACGAGATCCACGGGGATCTGATCCTGCCCGGGTACACCTTCACCTCTGTGGGCACCCTGCCCGAGCAATACGTGAAAAACGCCATCCTCTGCACCGCTCCCAGCAAGACCTTCAACCTGGCGGGCATGCAGTGCTCCAACCTGTTCGTGGCGGACGACGCCCTGCGGGACAGGCTGAAGAAGGAGGGCCACTATCCCACCCTGACGGCCCTTGGCTATGAGAGCTGCCGCCTGGCGTACACCTACGGGGAGCCCTGGCTGGAAGCGCTGCGAACGGTCCTGGGGGAGAACAAGAAACTGGTGGAGGAATATCTGGCCGAGAACATCCCCGTCATCAAGCCCTTTGAGCTCATGGGCACTTACCTCATGTGGCTCGATTGCCGGGGACTGGGCCTTGATAAGGACGCCTTGGAAAAGGCCATGATCGATGGGGAACTGTTCTTCGACGAGGGGTATATCTTCGGCGAAGAGGGCGCCGGCTTCGAACGCCTCAACCTGGCCTGCCCCGGCTGGGTGCTCCAAAAGGCCCTGGGCAAGCTGGCCGCCGTGGTCAGAAAGGTGCAGCCATGAAGCGGCTGCTGATCACCGGCTTTGTCCCCTTCGGTGGGGACGGGGTGAACCCGGCCCTGCAGGCGGTGCAGGCCCTGCCGGAGACCATTGGGAAGTGGGAACTGTATAAGCGGGAGATGCCCGTCTCCTTCCGGGGCGCCCCCAAAGCCCTTTCCGATGCCATAGCGGAGGTGGAGCCGGACGCGGTGCTGATGATCGGCGTGGCCGCCAGCCGAGGCATGGTGACCCCGGAGCGGCAGGGGGTCAACGAGATCGAGGCCCGCATCCCCGACAACGAGGGGGACCAGCCCCAAAACGAGCCCATCGTCCCCGGTGGGCCGGAGGTGCTCTTTTCCACCCTGCCCGTGGAGGACATGACCGAGGCCATCCTGGCTGCCGGAGTCCCCGCCCGGCTCTCCGACAGCGCGGGCCGGTTCGTGTGCAACACCCTGCTCTATTCCGCCCTGTATCAGCTGGAGCAGACGGAGGACCCCGTGCCTGCCGCCTTCATCCACGTGCCCGCCACCCCGGAGCTGGCGACGGGGAAGGACCTGCCCACCCTGACCCTGGATGAGATCGTTGCCGCCATCACCGCCGCCATCGAGGCGATTTAACTGAACACAAAAAAAGAGCCGCTGTCAAAAAGACAGCGGCTCTCGCGTTTTTTGGCTCAATAATTGCGCGGCAGGTTCTGCAGATAGTCCGAGGCGTCGAGGGAGAAGCCCAAGACCATGCTCAGGATGACGAGGACGACGATCACGATCGCCGCCACCAGCAGGGCGCAGAAGTAGCTGCGGGCATAGTTGCGGCGGTTGATGTTCTCATTGCTGAAGGAGAAGACGATGAGCAGGATAAAGCCCACCAGGGGGATGGAGAAGAGCAGGCCATAGCCGAAGTAGGCCCAGGCGGACAGAGGTCGATAGGAATAGGGAATATCAACGGTCTGATTCTGTTCCATGGGGAGGTTCCTTTCTTACTTATGGTATAGTTTTTTGGTCTGATATACGGGTTCGCAGGTCACATGGATGCCCAGTTTTCGCAAGAGGTTCAAGTCCACCTCGGCCAGGATGACGGTGGAGTGCATCTCGCAGCCCTTCAAGTTGCTGAGCTGTTCCATGGCGATCTCCGCCGTAGGGTTGGTGGCGGCGCAGATGGAGAGGGCCAGCAGCGTTTCGTCCGTGTGGAGCCGGGGATTGTGGTTCCCCAGGTGGTCCACCTTCAGATGCTGGATGGGCTCGATGATCACGGGGGAGATGAGCTTCATGTCGTGGCGGATGCCGCCCAGCTCCTTGAGGGCGTTGAGCAGCATGGCCGACGCTGCGCCAAGGAGCGGTGTGGACTTGCCCGTGACCACGCGGCCGTCCGGGAGCTCGATGGCGGCAGCCGGGCCGCCGGTCTCCTGGGCCCGCTGGAGGGCGGGGCCTACGGGAGGCCTGTCTTCAGGCTTCAGGCCCGCCTGCTTCATGAGGATGCGGAGCTTGTCCACCTCGTCCTCGGTGGAGAAGCCCTTCTTTTTACTTATCTGGGCGGCGAAGAACCGGCGGATGATCTCCTGCTGGGCGGCGAAGCGGACCGCCTCGTCGTCGCTGATGCAGAAGCCCGCCATGTTCACGCCCATGTCCGTGGGGGACTTGTAGGGGGACTCCCCATAGATTTGCTCGAACATGGCGTTGAGCACGGGGAAGATCTCGATGTCCCGGTTGTAGTTGACGGCGATCTTGCCGTAGGCCTCCAGGTGGAAGGGGTCCACCATG